>DATATJ010000138.1:0-13219 GCA_036268855.1 Vicinamibacterales bacterium | reverse complement strand
CACACCGGTCAACTACACGATGTTCGCGCCGGTGCACGCCGCCATGCGCGACGATCCTCGGGTCCAGTTCACGTTCGTCGCCAGCGAAGAGCCCTCCCGCGTCCGCGACATCTTCGCCGCCGCCGGCGCCGGCGTCCGGTTCATCCATCCGCTGGCTGCTTCCATCGCGACGTTCGACGCCTACATCACGTCCGACTTCATGTGGACGCGGCATCTCCGGCGCCCGTGTCGCATCCAGATGTTCCACGGCGTGGCCGGCAAGTACGGCTTCGACGCACCGGCCGAATCGATGCGCGCGTGGGACCGGCTGTTCTTCGTCAACCGGCGGCGGCTGGCCAACTTCGTCAAGGCCGGAGCGATCGACGCCAGCAGCGCCGCGGTCCGGCTGATCGGCATGCCGAAAGTGGATTGTCTGGTGGACGGCTCCCTGGAGCGCGACTCCGCGCTGGCCACGATGGGCCTCGACCCGACGCGTCCGACCGTCCTCTACGCGCCGACGTGGTCGCCGGCGTCGTCGCTGAACACCATCGGCGAGCGGCTGATCGCGCGTCTGCAGGCGCTGCCGATCAATCTGATCGTCAAGCTGCACGATCGATCGCGCGACATCCGCCAGAAATATTCGGGCGGCATCGACTGGATCGTCAGGCTGCAGCCGCGGCTGGCTGGGCCGCACGCGCATCTCGCGCTCGGCGCCGATATCTGTCCCGCGCTGGTCGCCGCCGACGCGATGATTGCCGACCACAGCTCGGCGGCGTTCGAGTACCTGCTGCGCGACCGTCCGGTCGTCCGGTTCCATGCGCCTGCGCTGATCGCGCTGGCGAACATTCACGAAGATTACGTGCGCCTGCTCGACAGCGCGTCCGACAGCGTCACGACAGTCGACGAGGCAGTTGCGGCGGTCGAACGCGCGCTGGCCGACCCGGCGCTGCGATCGGCCACGCGGCGCGCCGTCGCGGAGGATCTGTTTCACGAGCCTGGCACGGCGACGGTCCGGTGCGCGTCTGCCCTGTACGAAGCCGTGGGCCTCGAGCCGCGACGCGTGCCCACACACCTTCCGGCAAGCGGCCGCGAACCCGGTGCCGCGAGCGCCGAATCCACGTCAGCGGAGGGGCCAGCCGCATGGCAACCGTCAGCGTAATCATGCCGGCGTACAACGTCGCGCCCTATCTGCCATCGGCGATCGACTCGGTGCTCGCCCAGACGTACCGCGACTTCGAGCTCGTCGTCGTGAACGACGGATCGACCGACGACACGCTCGCGATCGCCGAGTCGTATCAGGCCCGGCATCCGGATCGCGTGCGGGTCGTGAGCCAGAACAACCGCGGCCTCGCGGCGGCGCGCAACTCCGGGCTCCGTGCGTCCACCGGAGCAGTCTTCGCGCTGCTGGACAGCGACGATGCCTGGATGCCGGCGTATCTGGCAGAACAGATGCGTGTGCTCGACGGCCGACCTGACGTCGCCATCGTCACCGGCAATGCGTTCGATCGCGGCGGTCCGCAGGACGGGCAGCCTGCCAGACCCATGCCGGACGATCGGCCGGCGCCCCACCTCGTCGAGATTCTCCTCGACGAGTACGCCGTCTTCATCATGTCGGTGTTCCGGCGCGAGGTCGTGGACTGCATCGGCGGATTCGACGAGAGCTTTCGCACCAACGAGGACTACGACTTCTGGATTCGCGCGGCGCTGGCGGGCTTCGTCTTCGCGCGCAATCCCACACCGCTCGCCTACTACACGCGGCGATCGGACAGCCTCTCGGCCAACGACACACGGATGCTCGCCGGCATCCTGCGCGTGTTTCGCAAGAACCTTTCGGCTTGCGCCGAGGGGACGCCCGCACGCAGCGTCATCGTCCGGCAGATCGCGCGATTCGAAGGGGAGCTGATGGCTGCGGAAGCGCGCGACGCGCTCGCGCGCGACGACGCCTCGACGGCGGCGGCACGGCTCGATGCGCTCCGCCTGCGCCGCGGCCGCGGCGTCCATCTCAGCCTGGCCGCACGGACGCTGCGAGCGGCGCCGCGGGTGGCGCTCTGGGCGTACAGGCTCCGGCGGCGCTTCCAGTCGATGCCGCGGAGGAGCAGCGGCGCGCGAATCGTGCCCCGGCCGCGGTCGATCGTGTCCGATCAGTCGCGAGTCGCGCCGCTCGAGTCGCGAACGCTCGTCCCGCAGCCCGCGCCGGCCGCGCACGTCGTCCGCCGGCCGTCGAGGGCCGACTTCGTGCGCCCGGACAAACCGACGTTCAAGCGGTACTGAAGGAGCCGGGACGCTTTACTGGCGCGGCGGGACGCCGCCGATCCGAAATCCCGCAACGAGCGGCCGATGATCCGATGCCTCCTTGCCCACGAGCGGAACGGTGTCCACCGTATCGACCCAGAGCAGCTCGAGCCGCGGCCCCGGCACATAGAGGATGTAATCGATCCGGCTCGCCTTGTGCGTCACTCCGTCCAGCCGTCCGCGCGCGGTGCCCGCAGCTACGGCGTCCGGCCATGCATCGTGGTACCCGCCGCGCAAGGGGTGCATTTCCGGATCGTCCGGAGAGGCATTGAAGTCGCCGAGCAGGATCCGCGGAGTGCCGAGCCGCTCCAGCCACGGCAGCAGCTTCGCGATCTGCTTCACACGACTCGGCGCATTCACCACTTGCGGTGCGAGGTGGGTGATCGCAATCGGCACGTTCGGCAGGCGGGACGTTCGTGCGGCCACGCCGAGGCCGCTGTTCCACAACTCGACGAACGTCGGCGGGGCGAGCGGCTCCGGCGCAAGGAATCCGAGCCCTTCGGTTTCGGCGGCATCGCCGCGTCCACTGTCCATGCACTCCTTGTTCTTCGTGAACCACTGCTGGTGATACACCCACGTCCAGCGGCGGCCGGTCGCCTGGCTCACGCCGTCGGCGATCAGCTTCGGCTGATCGTCGCAGTTGTAGGCGGGATGATTGCGCGTCAGCTCCACGAGCCCGACGATGTCGGGATTGATCTTCGCGATCGTGTCGATCGCGGTCTGGAGGTGATACCGCTGGCTGCCGTCGATACCGTGCTGGATATTGAAGGTCATTACCTTCACACCGGCCGGCGACTCGTAGCGGCCCGCCGCGCCCGCGGCCGGAGGCTGCTGCGGAGCGCGAAGCGCGGCGACGCCGGCCAGGGCGACGGCGAAAATCCAGACGGCACGACCCATACGGTCCGGGTAAGCAAGTGGCCTGCCGGTCCCGGTCCCGGTTTTGCAGCTCGACGGGCGGGACAGACATGGCGAGCGTAAACATGGTGCGGAGCTTGACGGCGCGCGCCGTTCGCGGCGTCGACGCGTGGGTGCGCCATCACCATGCACGGCGGCAGGTGGTTATCTACGCACGGAATGCGATGCACGTCGGCGTCATGGATCCGGTCGCCGCGGTGCTCGAGGGCGACCCGCGACTCCGCGTCAGCTACCTCGCCGAAACGCCTGAGAAGGAAGCACACATCGAGTCGGCCACTGGCCGTCCCCGTCGATGGGTGCGCGTGGCGGAGGCGGCCCGCCAGCGCGTGGACCTGTTCATCAGCGCCGATCCCTGGAATTCGCCGACCCTCTACCGCTGCTATGGGCGCATGAACTTCTTTCATGGCGTCGCCGGCAAATACAACCTGGACGATCCCAGTCATTTGCCCATCGGCTTCGACGCATGGGATCGCGTCGCGTTCATCAACCGCGATCGGCTCGAACGCTACGCGGCGCTCGAGATCCTGAAGCCAGGCGCCGCCGTCCTCGTCGGCTTCCCCAAGCTCGACGCCCTGGTCAATGGACGCATCGACGCGGCGGCCGTCCGCACGCGTCTCGGCCTCGACGGACTCCGTCGCACCGCCCTCTACGCGCCGACCTGGTCGTCCGCCTCGTCGCTCAACATGGCCGGCGAGACGATCGTCGCGAGCCTGGTCGACGCGGGCTTCAACGTGATCGTCAAGCCGCACGACTTGTCGTTCGACCCGGGCCAGAAATACAGCGGCGGCATCGACTGGCGCCGCCGGCTCCGCGCCATCGAGCGCCCGGGGCTCATCGTCGTCGCCGACGACGCCGACTCGTCGCCTCTGATGGCCGCGAGCGACGTGCTGGTGACCGATCACAGCTCCATCGGGTTCGAGTTCTGCCTGCTCGATCGCCCCATCGTCGTGATCGACGCGCCCGATCTGGCGCGGGTGGCGCGCATCAATCCTGAGCGGATCGCGCTGCTGCGATCGGCCGCGCGTGTGGTTCACGACCCGTCGGCCGTGGGACGCGCGGTCACGGAAGAGCTCGCGCAGCCCAGTGCGCGCGCGGGTCACCGGTCTGCGATCTGCCGGGCGTCATTTTTCGAGCCGGGGACGGCGACCGAGCGCGCGGTCGCGGTGGCCTACGAACTGCTGGAACTGGAGCCGAGCCGCCTGCGGGCGGCGAGCACCCACCGCCATTCCGTCGAAGCGAGCCTCTCATGAAATGTTCGATCGTCATCGGCACGTACAATCGCGCGCCCGAACTGGCGGACACGCTGGCAAGCCTGTCGCGCCTCGACTTCGACGAGCCGTGGGAAGTCGTGGTGGTGGACAACAACTCGACCGACGGCACGCGATCGGTTGTGGAGCGGGCGCAAAGCGCGTTTCCCGTAGCGCTCACGTATGCCTTCGAGCCAGAGCAGGGACGCAGTGCAGCCCTGAACCACGGCTTCCGCCTGGCCCGCGGCGCGACGATCGTGACCACCGACGACGACGTTCGGGTGGAACCGGACTGGCTGCAGCAGATCGCCCGCGGCCTGGATCGGTTGCGATGCGACTACGTCGGCGGGCGCGTCATCCCGTTGTGGGGCGCTCCCCCGCCGCGCTGGCTGCCGAAATACAGCGGCGCGCTGTGGGCGGTCATCGCGCTGCTCGACTTCGGTCCCGAGCCGGTGCAGATTGGCAGACGAGTGCCGCTCGGGGTCAACATGGCCTTTCGCCGCGAAGCGCTCGACCGCGTGGGCGGCTTCAACGTGCGCATCGGGCGAAAGGCGGGCACGCTCCTCGGCCAGGAGGTCCGCGAGTGGTGCCTGCGCGCGCGCGAGGCCGGCCTCCGCGGCTTCTACGTGCCGGAGGTCGTCGTCCAGCACCTGATTCCTGGGGAGCGCCTCACCAAGTCGTACTACCGCCGTTGGTTTCGCTGGCGCGGGATCAGCCGCGCCATGCTGTACGCGGAAACAGGGCTCGACATGGAAGCGCCCGAGCAATCCAGGCTCGACTTCGCGCGCGTGCCGCACTTCGCGGGAGTGCCGCGCTACATGTTTCGTACGGCGGCGGTCACCTTTCGCGACATGTTGCGCGCCGCGCTGCGTCGCGATCACGTCGCCACGTTCGAACGCGAGGTCTGGCTGTGGTTCTTTGCCGGCGTGGTGACGCAGCGATGGAAGGACCGGCGCCGGATGCTGCCAACGGCGGCAACAACTCCGGCTTCGCGAGAGGGATTCAGCCGCGTCGGATGAACGTAGGATTAACGTGGGTATCTTCGTCAAAGCTCATGAATACAATCAGTGTTCGTGGCGCTGTCGGCAGCCGCTTTGCACACCTGATCGCGATGCACTTCACCTCGACCAGAGCTCTCGATGTCTGAACGTCGTGCCGCGAGCGCTGCTCCACGAGTGTCGGTGCTGATCCCCACCTACAATCGTGCTACGCTGCTCGGAGAAACCCTCGATCGGCTTGCGGCCATCCGGCCGCAGCTCACCGCTTGGGAAGTTCTCGTCATCGACAACAACTCGACCGACGGCACGCGTGCAGCGGTGGAGTCGCGCGTCGCGGCGTATCCGGTTCCGCTGCGTTACGTGTTCGAGCGTGCGCAAGGGCGTTCGCACGCGCTGAATACCGGCATCGCCGTCAGCACCGCACCTGTGCTCGTGTTCACCGACGACGATGTGCTCGTCGGCGACACGTGGCTCGACGCCGCAACGGCTCCGCTGCTCGATGCGTCGGATGTGGAGTACACGGGCGGACCAGTCCGCCCGATCTGGGAAAGTCCGTGCCCCGAATGGCTGTCGGCCGAGCGCCCCGATCTCTGGGGCACGATCGCCATCTGCAACTACGGCGACGAGCCGTTCGTCTTCGAAGAGCGGCGGCGCGTCCCGCTCGGCGCTAACATGGCCGTTCGCCGCCGGCTGTTCGCGCGCATCGGCATCTTCGACGGGAGGCTGGGCCGCTCCGGCGGGCGGCAGCTGCTCGGTCAGGAAGTGCCGGAGCTGCTGTCGCGATCGCGCGCGGCGGGCGCACGGGGACTGTACGTGCCGCAGATGGTCGTCGACCATCATGTGCCGGCGCAGCGCCTCACGCGGACGTACTTTCGGCGGTGGTGGTTCGGCAAGGGATTGTCGCGGGCCAGACTCGACAGCCTGCAGCCGGTGACAGAGCTGGGTCTCGATCTCACGCGGGTCAGGTACTTTTGTGGTCTTCCCCTTTTCATGTGGCGCGCAGCGGCCGCGGACGTGGTCGGCTGGCTCACCGCAATCCTCGATCCGCCAGAGCAGTTTCGTCACGAAGCGATGTTGTGTTACTTCGTCGGGTATCTCGACGGTCGGCGCCAGAAGTCGGGTGCGCTGCACCCGGCCGTGGCCCGCTGATTCTGCACAGCGACCAACCTCCACTGCGCTGCGTCTCCACTTTTGAGGAAAACGAGTTCTTCGTGCCTCCTCCGCGGGCGCAGATCTTCCATTAATGCCCACAACCGTGCGGCTGACACTATGGCATTCGTCTCGCACTGGTCCTCGGCGGTTTGAAACTCAGGAGCACACATGACGCCAGAGCGACCCAGTAGTATCGTCCCCCGCTTGTTGAGGCTGGGTGGCCTCTGCCTGCTATTCCTGGGTCTGGCCGCACCTCGAGCCAGCGCGCTGGAGCAACTGTGCGACTCATCATTTGAAAACTGCCGTACGCAGCTGATCAGTTTGATTCAGGCGGAAACGGTCGAGATCGACGTCGGCCTCTGGTTCATGGAGGACGCCCGCTATTCGAGCGCGATCATCGCCAGGTGGCAGGCGGGCGTGCCGGTCCGCATCCTGATGGATCCGCGAGTGTTTCCACAGGACTCGGAGGACGTGACGATCATGAATCAGCTCCAGTCGGCCGGCATTCCGATGCGCAAGCGGATCGCCTCCGGCATCGAGCACTGGAAGATGATGTTGTTCGCCGGTCAGAACACGGTCTACTTCGGCTCCGCGAACTTCAGCGCCGATGCGTTCGTCCCCGTGCAGCCCTACGTCAACTACGTCGACGAGACCGTGTACTACACGGACGATCCCTCTGTGGTCGGCAGCTTCATGACGAAGTTCGACGATGCGTGGACCGACACCACCAATTACGCCAGCTACGCCAATGCGCCGGCCAGCCTGACGCGCGACTACTCCACGTTCACGATCGATCCGGAGTTGAATTTCCCGCCAGGAGAGGACTTCGCGAACCGCTCCGTGAAGCGTTACAACGCCGAGACCCAGAAGATCGACGTTGACATGTTCCGCATCACCGACCAGCGCCACACCAACGCCATCATCAGCGCGTTCAGCACGCGTCATGTCCCGGTGCGCATGATTGTGGACCCTGGAGAGTATCGCAATTCCTCCCGGCTCTGGGACGCCTGGAACGTAGACCGCTTGTATGCCGTCGGCATTCCGATGCGTCTCACCGTGCACCAGGGCGAGAACCACGGCAAGCTGGTGCTGCTCTACGGCCAGGGGATGACCATCTTTGGCTCCTCCAACTGGACATCGCCCTCGGCGAACTCGCAGCACGAGCACAACTACTTCACGCTCAAAACGAACATCTTCAGCTGGTTCGTGGATCAGTTCGAACGGAAGTGGAACAACACGAATCCGGCGGGCGTCAACGAGACCGGTCCGTTTACGCCGCTGCCGCCCGACAAGCCGGCGTACGTCTCGCCGGCAAATGGCGCAACGGGCGTGGCGCCGAGTGGTATGTCGCTGAAATGGGACGGCGGGCCCTGGGCGCACAACTACGACATTTATTTCGGGACGTCGCCGACGCCACCGCTGTTTGCGGCTAACCAGAACCTCGGCCCCGACGATCCGACGAGATCGCCGAAGCAGTATCAGACGTTTGCCCTGCCCACGCTCACTGGCGGCACCACGTACTACTGGCAAATCGTCTCGAAGACGATGGCGGGTCTCACCGCGACCGGTCCGATCTGGAGCTTCACGACGAGCGGCAGCCTGGGCAATCCGCCGCCGGATGCGACGACGGTCGTGTTGTGGGCGGCCAACGTCGCCAGCACCGACATCCACGGCAACTGGACGATGATCGCCGACAGTACGGCGGCAGGCGGCAACGCCCTGCAGAACCCCGATCAGGGCCAGGCCAAGATCGCGCCGGCGCTGGCGTCGCCCACCACATACTTCGAATCGACGTTCAAGGCGGTCGGCGCGGTGCCATATCACCTCTGGGTGCGGATGCGGGCGCAGAGCAACTCGCTGTCGAACGATTCGGTTCACGTCCAGTTCAGCGATTCCACCGACTCGCTGGCATCGCCCACGCAGCGCATCGGCACTTCGTCGTCGGCGGAGGTCGTGCTGCAGGATGGTCCGAGCGGTGCGGCGGATCATTCCTGGGGCTGGGCGGACAACGGGTGGGGCTCGCCCGGGCCCATGATCTACTTCGCGTCGACCGGCACGCACACCATCCGCGTTCAGCAGCGCGAGGACGGTGCGATCGTCGATCAGATCATGCTGAGCCCGATACCGGGCAATTACAGGGACGCGGCGCCAGGACCGCGCCAGGACGACACGACGATCTTCCCGTTCACCGACGGCACCGGCGGCGGGGGCGGTGGAGGCGGCACCCTGCCGAGTCCGTGGACGGACGCCGACATTGGTGCCGTGCCGATTGCCGGGTCGGCGCAGTACGCCAACGGGACGTTCACGGTGACGGCGTCGGGCGCCGACATCTGGGGCACGGCGGACGCCTTCAACTACGTCTATCAGCCGCTCAGCGGCGATGGTCAGATCGTCGCGCGCGTCGCGAGCGTGCAGAACGCAAACGCCTGGTCGAAGAGCGGTGTGATGATCCGCGAAACGCTGGACGCCGGGTCGAAGCACGCGTTGATGCTCGTCTCGTCTGCCAAGGGCGTGGCGTTCCAGCGGCGCGAGACGACCAACGGCGCATCGGTCAGCACGGGCGGTTCGTTTTCGGCGCCGCCGCGATGGGTCCGCATGCAGCGCACGGGCGACACGCTCACGGCGTCTGAATCGGCCGACGGCACCAACTGGACCGTCGTCGGCACCGACACGATTCCGATGGCCACGAACGTGTTCGTCGGCCTCGCCACCACGAGCCACACGACAACAGCGACGACGACGGCCGCAGTCGACTCGGTGACGCTCACAGCCGGCGGCGGGGGTGGCGGTGGATCGACCCTCCCGGCGCCGTGGGCAGACGGCGACGTCGGCGCTGTGTCGATGGCCGGCTCCGCCGCGTTTTCGAGCGGCACGTTCACGGTGAAGGCGTCGGGAGCTGACATCTGGGGCACGGCCGATGCCTTCCACTACGTGTATCAGCCACTCGTCGGCGACGGCTCGATCACCGCGCGTGTCTCGAGCGTGACCAACGCCGACAAGTGGTCGAAGGCGGGCGTCATGATTCGGGAGACGCTCGACCCCGGATCGGCGCACGCGTTCATGCTCGTCTCCGTGGCCAAGGGCGTCGCGCTCCAGTGGCGTCCGTCTACCGGCGGCAGTTCGCTGAGCGCGGCGGGCACGCTCTCGACGCCACCGCGCTGGGTACGGATCCAGCGCGCCGGCGACACCATCATGGGATCGGAATCGGCCGACGGCAACACCTGGACGGTTGTCAACACCGTGACGATCCCGATGGCGCAATCCGTGTTCATCGGGCTGGCTGCCACGAGTCATACGACGGCCGCGTCGACCACCGCGACCATCGACAACGTCTCACTACCATGACAAGGACTCCTCCGTGGAAAAGCTCACGTGTGCGGTCATCGGCGGCGGCGCCGTCGCCGAGCGGGTGCACTTGCCCGCCCTGGCCCGCTGCTCCGGCATCGACGCGACGGTAGTCGTCGACACCTCGGCCGAGCGCGCGCGCCAGGTGGCCGACCAATTCGGCGTGCCGCAGATCGCCACCGACTACCACGACGTCATCGGCCGCGTGGACGCCGCCATCATCGGCCTTCCGCACCACCTGCACGCGCCAGTGGCGGTCGATCTGCTCAACGCCGGCATTCCGGTGCTCGTCGAGAAGCCAATGGCGCTCACACCGGAAGAGTGCGACTCGATGATCGAGGCGTCCGCGAAGTCTGGCGCCGTGTTGGCCGTGGGACTGCTGCGCCGCTGCTCGCCATCGCTCCGGTGGGTGAAGCACGCGCTCGACGCCGGGATGCTGGGGCGCGTCAACTCCTTCGATCTATCGGAGGGCGCGGTGTACCGCTGGCCCGTGGCGTCACCCTCGATGTTCCGCGCGGAGGGGGGCGGCGTGCTCGCTGACGCCGGCGCACACGTGCTCGATCTCGCGATCTGGTGGTTCGGCGATCATCGCGCCTTCGTTTATCGCGACGATGCGATGGGCGGTGTGGAAGCCGACTGCCTGATCGAGCTCGAGATGGCCAATGGGGTGCGTGGCCGAGTGGAGTTGAGCCGCACCCGCGACATGCGCAACTCGTGCATCATCACGGGCGAGCGCGGCACCATCGAGGTTGGGACCAAGACCGACTCCATCGTCACCGTGCGGTGGGCCGATGAGGTCGCTCTGGCGGCGCGCGGTGCCGCAGGCGACCGACCGTCGCCGACGAACCTGGTGGACCTCTTCGAGCCGCAGCTGCGGCAATTCGTCAGCGCCGTCCGCGGCGGCGAGCCGCCGCTGGTCTCGGGCGTCGAGGCACGGCGATCGATCGAGCTGTTGTCGGCGTGCTACCGAGCCAGGCAGCCGTGGATCCATCCATGGGACGCCGTCCCGATTCCGGCGCCAGCCGTACTGGAGGTGGTGTCGTGAGCGGGCTGCGCGGCGTTCGCGTTTTGGTCACCGGCGCCACGGGCTTCATCGGCGGGCGCCTCGTCGAGCGCCTGGTTCGTGAAGAAGGCGCGTCCGTCCGCGCGCTCGTGCGCAACTTCGCCAATGCACCGCGGATCGCGAGGTTCGCGATCGAGATGGTCCCTGGCGATCTCCTGTCGCCGGTTGCCCTCGATCGAGCGGTCGCGCGATGCGACGTGGTGTTCCACTGCGCGTACGGCGCCCTCGGCCCCGACGCCGAGCGGCGCGTCGTCAACGTCCAGGGCACGGAGAGCGTGCTGGCGGCCGCGCTCGCGCATCACTGCCGGCGCGTGGTCCACGTCAGCACGATGTCGGTCTACGGCGATCCGGCGAGCGGCGACATCGACGAAACGGCGCCACGGAAGTACACCGGCTCGGCGTACGGCGACAGCAAAATCGACGCGGAGAACGCCGCGCTCGGATACTGCGACAAAGGGCTTTCGGTCGCCGTCGTCCAGCCGACAATCGTGTACGGACCCTGGGCGCTCACGTGGACGATCAAGCCGCTGCAGCAGCTGCAGACCGGGCGGGTCATCCTCGTGAACGACGGCACGGGCACGTGCAACCCGGTTTACATCGACGACGTGGTGACAGCGATGATCGCGGCGGCGGGATCCGCGGAAGCGCACAAACAGGCGTTCCTGATTTCCGGGAACGAGCCGGTGACGTGGCGGGCGTTCTTCGAGCGCTACCAGCGGATGTTGCCGGCATCGGCGACCGTCGCGATGACGGCGGAGCAGGCGCGCGCGCATTTCGAGGCGTCCGAGCCGAAGGGCTTCGTGTCGGAGACGGTCCGGGTGCTGCGACGCGAAGTGCGTAAGCGCGAAGCGTTGATTCGCGAGCGTCTCTCGCCGACGCGTCCGGGCCGCATCGCGCTCACCGCAGCCGAGGGCGTGTCGCTGTTGTCGCGTCCGGGCACAGCGCCGGCCGCCGTCGAGGAGTTGCCGGTCCCTCCGCTCGCGCCGTCGAAGGTGCCGATGTTCGCCGCGCAGGCGCGGTTCCGGTCGGACAAGGCGACGGCCCTGCTCGGCTACCATCCCGCGTTCGATTTGGATCGCGGGATGGCCATGACCGAGGCGTGGGCGCGCTGGGGTCGGGCGATCTGAGCGTTCGCCCGCCCCCAGCTTCCGGTGGACCCCGCTATTGGACGGTGAACGTCGCGAGCAGCGGACGATGATCGGACGGCATCACGCCGTTCGAATCGCGCGTGTCGACCACTTGGACGCTCTTGAGCGTCAGGTGCTTTTCGCCGTGCGAGTAGAAGACGTAGTCGATGCGGCCGTTCCTCGTGTAGCCGTTCGGATTGTCCGGCGCCGACTTGTCCACATTGAGCTTCACGGCCTGCGCCCAGGCATCATAGTACGCGGCGCTCATCGTGGCGGTCTCGGGCGAGCTCGGAAGTCCATTGAAATCGCCGAGGATGATCCGGTCCTCCGCGAAGCCGGTGGCGTACGACACGAGCTGCTTCGCCTGGCTGGCCCGGATCGACGCGTTGTCCGGATCGAAGTGCGTGGACATGACGTTGATGTTCCGGCCGTTGATCGAGATGGTCACGCCTCCGACGGTCCGGTCCTTGCCCGAGCTGTACTCATGACGATAAGTCGCCACCAACGGATGCTTCGAGAGGATCGCATTGCGAATGCCCGGCGAGCTCCAATCGCCATAGTCCTGAATTGCCAGCGAATACCACTTGACGCCCGTCGCCGCCTCGAGTGCTGTCTCGAACTGCGTGACGCCGTCGCCGCTGTCGTATGAATCGTTCGCTTCCACCTCGACCAGCGACACGACGTCGGGGTTAATCTTGGTGATCCAGTCGACGATGCGGCTCGGCTTGTAGACGCCGTCGGTGCCGATGCCGCCATGGTGCACGTTGTATTCGAGCACTTTCAGCGTGGAGCCGCTGCTGGTGGACGCCGAGGACGTGGACGTCGCGCCGCCGTACGTCACGGTCAGCTTCGGGCGCGCGGTGGTATTCGAGTCGCCGGGTGTCACGTAGGAACGGTACGAGATGTTGGTGGGCGCATCGGTGTCGATGAGCATCACGCGCGTGTAGCGCGACGACCCGAGTTTGCCGGCCACCGCTTCCTTCACCAGCGACGTGACGTCGAACGACACCTTACTGCCCGCGGTGTCCCCTACCGTCGCCGTGGCAAGCTTGCCGCCCAGATCGCCGCCGGCGGTCGACCACGACTGTCCGCTGCGCCGCA
>DATATJ010000137.1:0-4827 GCA_036268855.1 Vicinamibacterales bacterium | reverse complement strand
TCCATCTCCAGCAGCCGCACGTTCCGCACGCCCTTGCGTGCGATCCGACCGTGCGCCTTTTCCAGCATCGAACTCGACAGATCGACGCCGGTGACAATGCAGTCGCGGGGATACAGAACGGCGTTGATGCCAGTGCCGACGCCCACTTCCAGCACACGCGAGCCCGGCTTGATGGCCATCCGGCGGATGGCGTCCACTCGCCCCGGATGGAGGGCGGGACCGAAGGTGAAGTCGTAGAACCACGCCAGGTTCTCGTACACGCGGTTGACGAAATCGTTCTCGACGACGGTCACCGACAAGGCCCGTGTCGCCGCGTCGGAACCGATTACGTCCTCGGCTTCGCGCGTTCCATGTGGCTCGAATAAGCCCATCAAATGCCTCAGCAGCGATGGTCGCCTGCCTGAACTCCGAAATCACCCCCAACCGTGCACCTTCGCACAGGCACAGGCTTGCGACTATACATCCCCTGTCTCAGCGAAGTCCATCGACTACGGCCAGGGCGGCCTCGATGTTGCCGCTGGCGGTCGACACCTGCACGCCCTGGACCGCCCCCCGCATCTCCGTTGCAATCTCGCGCGCAATCGCTATTCCTTCGCCTGCCGCCGCCTCCGGCTCACCTGCCCGGCGCATGCGCTCGAGCAGCGAATCCGGCACACGGACACCCGGTACCTCGTTGGCCATGAACTCCGCGTTGCGCGCGCTCTCGAACGGAAAGACGCCGGCGACGATCGGCAGCCGGGCCGACTGGAGCCGCTTCAGAAAGGGCTCGAAGCCGCGAACGTCGAAAATCGGCCTGGTGATCACATATTCGGCGCCGGCCTCCACCTTGTAATCGAAGCGCCTCAGCTCCTCGTCCAGATTCGACGCGGCGGGATTCACCGAGACGCCGACGTGGAAAGCCGTCGGCGTCCCGATCGCCTGGCCGCCAACATCGCAGCCGTGGTTGAGCCGCGTGACGACGTTGGTCAGACCGATCGAATCGACGTCGAACACCGCGGTCGCGTCAGGATAATCGCCGACCCGCCCCGGATCGCCGGTGATGAGCAGCAGGTTGCGCAGCCCCATCGCATGCGCGCCGAGCAGGTCCGACTGGATACCGAGCAGGTTGCGATCGCGACACGCATAGTGGAGCAGCGTTTCGATTCCGGCCTGCTGCTCGATCAGCACCGCGAGCGACAGCGCGCTCAGCCGCGCGCCGCCGCGTTGGCCGTCGGGGATGTTGATCACGTCCACGCCACTGATCTTGAGCGCCTTGGCCCGCTCGACCGTTTGCTCGGCCTGGTAACCCCTGGGCGGCAGCAGCTCGACCGCCACGATGAAGCGACCGCGCGTCATCGCGTGCGCCAGACGAGATTTGTGCTCTCGATCCACGAGAGGGGCGGTGATCGACGGCGCGGGCCGGGGGCTCACCGGCGCGGCGGGCCGCACGGCAACTGGCGACACACCGCGCACCGCCGCCTTGATCTGCCGGATGTGCTCCGGCGTCGTCCCGCAGCAGCCGCCGACGATGCGGACGTTGTGCAGGATGAAGCGGCGCGCATACGACGCCATGTATTCCGGCGAGCACAGGTAGATGTTGCGCCCCTCGACGTCGCGCGGCTTGCCGGCGTTAGGCTGGGCCGACAGCCGCAGCTTGCTCACGGCCGACATCCGCTCGATCGTCTCCAGCATCGGCGCGGGGCCGACGGCGCAGTTGACGCCGAGCATCGTCGCGCCGCGCCGCTCGAGCTCCGGCGCGAACTTCTCCGGGGGCGTGCCGTCGAGGGAGTTGCCATCCTCCTCGGTCGTCATCTGCGCGACGATCGGCAGGCTCGACACGCTGCGGACGGCGTCGATCGCGGCGCCGATTTCGTTCAGGTCGCGGAACGTCTCGAGGATGAACAGGTCCACGCCGCCGTCGGCGAGCGCCTGCGCCTGCTCGCGAAAATACTCGCGCGCCTCGTCCACACCGGTTTTGCCCCACGGCTCGATGCGAATCCCGAGCGGACCGATCGCCCCGGCGACGAACGCGGACGCCCCCGACGCGGCCACCGCCTGACGCGCGATCCGGGCGCCCTCCGTGTTGATCGTCAGCAGCTTGTCGGCCAGACCGAACGAGCCCAGCTTGATCCGGTTGGCGCCGAACGTGTTGGTTTCGATGATGTCCGCGCCGGCCCGCAGGTAGTCCTCATGAACGGCGGCGACCAGATCGGGCCGGGTGAGGTTCAGCGCGTCGAAGCTCTTGTTGATGAAGACGCCCCGCGCATACAGCATCGTCCCCATCGCGCCGTCGCAGACGAGGATCCGGTCGTCGAGAGCCTCGAGGAAGGTCTTCATCTAGTAATTGGTCAGTTGGTCAGTTGGTCAGTTGGAATGACCAAGCCAGATTACCAGATCACGTATCGAGCCGGTCGCAGCGGAATGTGGCGACGTCGATCAGCAGATACGACTTCGTGACGACGTCGAGACCGAGCGAGCGGACGCCCTGACGCATCGTGTCGGTGAACTCGTGATGGTGGCCGAAGAGGTGCAGCCTGGGGTGCATCGCCGCCAGCACGTCGTTCAGCACCGTCTTGCCAGCGTCGATCCGCCGGCCCGCAGGATAGAACGGCCGCGGGGCTTCATGCGTCAGGAACACGTCGATCTTCGTCAGCGCCTTGCACACGAGCACTTCCTCGCGGACGAAATGACGCCGCTTGTCGTCGCGGCTCTTGCCGAGCTTGACGGTCGCCGCCGTCGTCTTGCGTCCTTTCGAGGGCGGCAGCGCCGACGACGGAGTGTTGTACCAGCTCGGCGCGAACGTGCCGCCGAGCGCGGCCACGCGCCAGGGCCCGGCGACGTGCGGGCCGCCATTGGGCAGATAGTGGAGCGTCGGCGCGGCGGCATGCCCTTCCATCGCCGCCGCGATCACATCGAAGTCTTCGTTGTTGCCCTTGATCCAGTACAACGGGGCGATCGGCGTGAAATATGTGCCATCGTTGGCAGCGACGTCGCCCACCTGCAACCAGAGTGGCACGTCCGCGTGCCGGCGCATGATGTCCTGAACGGTGTCGAACGCGCCGTGGATGTCGCCGAGAGCACCGATTTGCATCTCAGTAGAGGCTGGAGGCTCGGGCTGGAGGCTGGGGGGACTGGAGGCTGGCCTCGAGCCTCTAGCCTCTCGCCTCCCGAGTAGTGGCCGCAGGCACGAGCAAGTCCGTCTTGTCCCAGACGAAGTCTTCCTTGCTGTACACGGCGAGCTCGTAGTCCTTGCCCATGAAGATCGCGCCGACCGGGCACGCTTCCTCGCAGTAGCCGCAGAAGATGCAGCGCGTCTTGTGAATCTGATAGACGGAGGCGTAACGCGGACCGGCCTGCACGGATCCGTCGTTTTCAGCGGCTTCGAGGTAAATCGCGTCAGCCGGACACGCAACGGAGCACAGGCCGCAGGCGACGCACTTCTCGAGACCGTTCTCGTCGCGCATCAGCACCTGCTTGCCGCGATACTTCGGGAACACCGGGAATTTCTCCGCCGGGTAGTTCACCGTAATCGGCTTCTTGAACATATGCTTGAACGTCGTCGCGAAGCCGACCAGGAGGGGGCGAATCACAGCCATTGCCCTCAGTTTACCCGGCCGATAAGATCAATGTAAATCCATGCAGGAACCGACGATCCTCTCCGGCGAGCAGATCCTGCTCACGACGCTCGTCGTGAAGCTGGCGGTCATGGCCGCGCTGGCGACGATGCTCGTGCGGTACCGGCGGTTCCGGCACATCCTGATCTTCGAGCGCCGCGACTGGCCCGACCGGCTCATCTTCTCGCTGAGTCTCGGCATCCCGCTCGTCGCCGGAGTCGTCTCCCGGCTGCTGCTGCACTACGACGCGGCCGACCTCACGCTGGAAGGATCCCTGTTGGCGGGTCTGATCGCCGGGCCGTATGCCGGCGCCACGGTCGGTCTGATGGTCGGCCTGCCGCCACTCGCCAACGGCGAATGGGGCGCGCTCCCCTTTGCGGTCGGCTGCGGGTTCGCCGGCGGCGGTCTTCGGGAGCTGTGCCCGAAAGAAGCGATCTGGCACTTCTCGCCATTCGTCTTCTCGAGTTTGCTGCGCCGCACGTGGAAGATGCTGCGCAGCCTCCAGGTGGACTGGCAGGTGATGCTCCTGCTCGCGCCGATCGCGCTCGAGCTGCTGCGGCAGGGTGTCGGCGCGCGATGGAGCCTTCATCACCGGCTGTTCTACCTCCCTTCGGCGCCCGCCGCCCCCTGGACGATGATCGTGATCCTCCTGGCGACCGTGCTCGCCGTGGCGACGCCGATCAAGATCTGGAACAACGCGCGGATCGAGCATCGCCTGCAGGAGCAGGAGAAGCTGCTCCTCGCCGCCAAGATCGAGGCGCTCGCCAATCAGATCAGTCCGCACTTCCTGTTCAACACGCTGGCGTCGATCTCCTCGCTGATCCGGACGCAGCCGGAAACCGCCCGCACGCTGATCATCCGCCTGTCGGGCCTGCTGCGGCGGCTGATGCGCAGCACCGATCATTTCGTCACGCTGCGCGAGGAGCTGGAGTCGATCGACGAATATCTGGACATCGAATCGGTCCGGTTTGGTCCGCAGCTGAAAGTCGAGAAGCACATCAGCCCGGACACGCTCGACGTGATCGTCCCGAGCATGATTCTGCAGCCGCTGGTGGAGAACTCCATCAAGCACGGCTTGTCGCGCAAGGTGGGAGGCGGGCGCATTACCATCATCACGGGCATTCACGCGGGCCACACCATCATCGAGGTGCACGACGATGGCCTCGGCATGACCGAGGAGCGCCTGGAGCAGGCGTTCGGCGGCGGCATCGGCCTCAGCAACGTCAACGAGCGG
>DATATJ010000136.1:0-3809 GCA_036268855.1 Vicinamibacterales bacterium | reverse complement strand
CTGCCGCGCCATCTCGGACAGCACTCGGGCGGGATGGTGATGTGTCAGGGGCGACTCGACGAAGTCGTGCCGCTCGAAAACGCCAGCATGCCGGGGCGCGTCGTCGTGCAGTGGGACAAGGACGATTGCGCGGACATGGGGATCGTGAAGGTCGATCTGCTCGGCCTCGGCATGATGGCGGTGCTGCAGGATGCGATCACGCTCGTGAATGGGGAGTCTGGCGGGGACGGGTCTCACGGGGACGGGTCTCCTCTCAATAACCCGGAGACCCGTCCCCGTGCGGAGACCCGTCCCCGTGAGACCCGTCCCCTGGACATCGCCCACCTCCCGCAGGATCCCGCCGTCTACAAACTGCTCTGCGACGCCGACACGATCGGCGTGTTCCAGGTCGAATCGCGCGCGCAGATGGCGACGCTGCCGCGGCTCAAGCCTGCGGTGTTCTACGACCTCGTCGTGGAGGTGGCGATTATTCGCCCAGGGCCGATTGTCGGACAGATGGTGCACCCGTACCTGAATCGGCGCGCGGGACGCGAGCTGGTGCGCTACCCGCATGCCTCGCTGGAGCCGATTCTCAAACGCACGCTCGGCGTGCCGCTGTTCCAGGAGCAGCTGCTGCGGATCGCGATGGTCGCCGCCGGCTTCACGGGCGGACAGGCGGAGGATCTCCGGCGCGCGATGGGCTTCAAGCGATCGGAAAAGCGGATGCAGCAGATCGAGGTCCAGCTGCGCGCGGGGATGGCGCGCAACGGCATCACGGGCGCCGCCGCCGAGGAGATCGTCACGTCGATCGCGTCGTTTGCCCTCTACGGTTTTCCCGAGTCGCACGCGGCGAGCTTCGCGCTGCTCGCGTATGCGAGCGCGTACTTGAAGGTGCATTACCCCGCCGCGTTCTACACGGCGCTGCTCAACAACCAGCCGATGGGGTTTTACCATCCGTCCACGCTCGTCAAGGACGCGCAGCGGCGCGGCGTCCGGTTTCATCCGATCGACGTGCAGGTGTCCCACTGGGACTGCACGGTGGCGGAGGATGGTGCGATTCGTCTCGGGCTCCGCTATGTCAGCGGCCTGCGCCAGGAAGCGGGACAGCGGATCGCCCATGCGCAGTCCCCACGCTCGGCTGAAGCCGTCGCGCTACAGGTGTGTCCCAAATGCGGGTGCGACGATCCTTCGATGATCGAGCTGGTGGATGGCCGCCGATCGTTTTGCAACAACTGCTCGCACGACTGGCCGACGCGGCTCGGGACGCCGAAGCGCTTCGGCTCGATCGACGAGCTCGTGGCGCGCGCGGGCCTGCACCGCGACGAGCTCGTCACGCTCGCCGATGTCGGTGCGCTGAACGCCTTCGGCTACGACCGCCGATCGGCGCTGTGGCAGGCCGAGCGTGCGGTCCGGCCGGCAGGGGAGCTCTTCGAGAATGCAGAATTCGAAATTCAACATTCAAAATTCCGCGAAGCGGAGTGTCCACTGAAGCCGATGACCGAAGGCGAGCGCCTCGTCGCCGATTATGCCGGCATGGGCCTCACCGCCGGCCGCCATCCGATGGCGCTTCGGCGTGACGATCTCGCCCTGCGCGGCATCCTCCGCGCGGTCGATCTCCCCGACGCGCGGCCGGGGCGCCGCGTGCGCGTGGCCGGCATGGTCATTACGCGCCAGCGGCCGGGGACCGCCAAGGGTTTCGTCTTCCTCACCCTCGAGGACGAAACCGGCATCGTCAACATCATCGTGCGCCCGGATCTCTTCGCCCGCGAGCGGCTCGTGATCATCGAGGCGCCCTTCGTCATCGTCGACGGCATGCTGCAGCGCCAGGACGGCGTCACCTCGGTCCGTGCGGAGCAGGTGCAGGCGATGAAAGCCGTGGACGTGGCCTTCGATGCACACGATTTCTATTGACGGCGTGTCGTCGTCTCCCGGCAGGACGCTATTCCGATCCGTCCGCGCGCGAGACATCCACATCGCGCTCGCCTCGGCTGCCGGATACCCGGACGCGCCACGGGTTGCAGCACACTTCGCAATCCTGCACGAAGCTGCCGCTCACGTCCGGCTCGACGTAGATCTCGACCTCCTCGCCGCAGTACGGGCACGTCACGAGAAACGCGTCGTCGTCCATGCCGTGTCCTCAGTCCATCTCGACGATGGAAAATTGGCGATCCGGGGTCAACGTCAGCCGGAACAACTGATCGAAGCCTTCGGCGCGCGTGGGCGGCTCGAACCGCTTGGCGACGGTGAAGATCGCGACGTTCGGCACCTTGGCCGCGCCGGTGCGGCCCGCATTGCGTGCGACCGCCTCGCGCGTGGTCACGTCGAAAAAATAACCGACGACGCGCGCGCCGCGCGCGTGGGCGAGCGCCGCGATCGCCCGACGGCCGGCGGCCGCGGGATGGGTGTTGTCCACGACGACCGACACGCCGTCGGCAAGAGCATCGCCGATGGCGCGCCGTTCTCGGGCGTCACGTCCGGCCGCCTGCGGCCAGAGGTCCTTGCTGACGTGCCGGTGCGTCGCGGCGAACCAGCGATGGTAGAAGGTCGTCTTCCCGGCCGCGGGCAGGCCGGCGAAGATCACGCACTCGGGAATCGAAGATCGGTCAGCGCTGCGTCCCACGTGTGGTGGCGGGCGCCACGTGCTTGAAGACCGTGCCGCCCTTCATCACGAACGCGACACGCGTCACCGCCGTGATGTCGGTAGTCGGGTTGCCATCCACGGCAATCAGGTCGGCCTCGTAGCCGGGCGCGAGCGTTCCGATGGTCTTGTCGAGCCGCAGCGACTTCGCGGACATCGACGTCGCCGAGATGATCGCGTCCATCGGCTTCTGATGGCCCTGGCGCACGCGCTCGACCAGTTCCATGGCGTTGTGCCCGTGCGCGCCGGCCACCGCGTCGGTGCCGAGCACGAGCTTCAGGTTCGGCGTGGTCACCGCTTTCTTGATCATCGCGGCGTTGAGCGCCAGACCCTTCTCCATGTAGGTGAAGCCTTCCTCGTTGTAGTTGCCGATGCCGACGAACTTCGCCTTGTTCGAGATGTAGTTCTGCAGGACGACGCCGACGTTGGGGTCGAAATAGACGCCCTTGTTGGCCATCAGCGTCAGCGTGGCCTGGTCGATCAGCACGCCGTGCTCGATCTGGTTGCATCCGGCGTTCACCGAGGCGGTGACCGACTCGACGCTGTGCGCGTGGACCATCGTGCGCATGCCCTGCGCCGTGGCTTCGCCGCAGAGCGCCTGCAGCTGCGCATCGCTCATCGTCTGCTTGCCGCCGTCGCGGATGCTGGCCGAGGCGAAGATCTTGATGACGTCGGCGCCTTCTTTCTTCAGCTGGCGGACCTTCTCGCGCAGCTCGTCGGGCGTGCCGCTGTTCTCGCTGAACGTCCGGATGGACGTGAGGATGCGGGGACCGGGCAGCACGCCGCGCGCGATCGCTTCGCGCAGATCGACGTCGCTCGGCTGTCCCGGGCTCTGGATGGTCGTGAACCCCGCCATCAACGTGACGAACGCGTTCTCGGCGCCGTACAGCGCCTCTTGCGCCGGTGAGGCGCCGCGCGGCTGATAGCGTCCGTCCGGCCCGAAGTGCCAGCCGATGTGCGAGTGGACGTCGATCATGCCCGGCATGATCGTGAGCGCGCCCAGATTATACGTGGCCGTGGTGGCGCCGCCCGGTTCGATCGACGTGATCTTCGAGCCCTGCACGACGATCGTCGAGTCGGTGAGTACTTTCCCGGTGCCGTCGACGATCCTGGCGGCATAAATGCGGACCGCCGGCGAGGTCTGAGCGGACAGCCCGACGGACGCGGCGGCTACGGCGATGGCGACAATGAC
>DATATJ010000135.1:0-19684 GCA_036268855.1 Vicinamibacterales bacterium | reverse complement strand
CGCGTGGACTGTGCAGCGCGCCTCTGCGCAGCGGCCAAACGGAGGCGCTGCCGCCGGCCCGGTGCCGCCGCCCGGTTCGCCGCCGCCCGATGGCTGGCGCCCGCACACGGGCCCCGGCTACAAGAACGAATCGAATCGGCTGGGCGCGAACGGGCCGATGGACGACACGACCCGCAAGATCGTGAAGTACGTGCACGACTTCAAGGAATCCGATCTCACGCCCGCCGTCGTCAAGGCGGTGAACCGCACGATGGTGGACTCGATGGCGGCGACGATCGCCGGCTTCGAGGAAGAAGCGGTGCGCATCGCGGCGCGGTGCGCGCGTCTGTCGCCGGCCGGCAAGGAGAAGTGCACGGTCTTCGGGTACGGCATCACGAGCACACCGGAGCTGGCCTCCTTCGCCAACAGCTGCATGGTGCGCCTGGTCGATTTCAACGACACGCCACACAACAGCAACCTGATTCCCGCGGCGCTGGCGATGGGAGAGGCGCTGCATTCGACCGGTCCGCAGGTGATGGCGGCGATCGTCGCCGGCTACGAAGCGACGGCCGCCGGCGGCGGCGAATCGGTGCCCGCGGCGATGGCCGTCGGCAAGCTGATGGGGCTCGACGAGGATCGTCTGGCCAACGCCGTGACGCTCGCGCTCACGCCGCACGTGGCGCTGAACAAGGGCGTCGGCGCGATGTCGATGTGGAAGGGGTGCCGCAGCGCGGAAGCGGTCAAATGCGGCACATGGGCGGCCATCATGGCGCGCGAGGGGATGACCGGTCCGCCGCAGCCGTTCGAGGGCCGCGGAGGGTTGTGGTACAGCCAGGGACGAATGGGCCGACCGGTCACGCTCCCCGTGCAAGCGAAGCTGGTGATCGAGCGGGGAGTGAACAAGCGCTTCCCCTCCGATCAGATGACCCAGCAGACGCTCAGCCTCGTCCCGCAGTTCCGCGCGTGGACCAAACCCGACGAGATCGAGTGGATTCAGTACGACATGACCTTCGGCGACTGGGAAGAATGCGGCGACGCGCCCAAATGGGATCCGCGCAATCGGGACACGGCCGACCACAGCATCCCGTACACGCTGGCCAGGAACCTGATCGACGGCGAGACGTATCTCGACGCGTTCACGCTCGACAAGCTGCCGTATCGCGATCCGGTCGTGCGCGCGCTGATGGACAAGATCACGCTGTCGCCCGTGCGCGAGTGGCGCGGCAACGGGACCGCGCGCATCACGATCCACAAGAAATCGGGCGACGAGAAATACTGGGACACGCACGACGGCAGCCGGAATCCGGGCGACATGGGCGAGTTCAAACAGATGTCCGACGAGGACATCACGAACAAGTTCAAACGCGTCTGCGCCTTCCGGCACGTCTCGGACGCGCAGCGGGACCAGGCGCTCGCGCAGTGGTGGGACCTGAGCAAGGTCAAGGACATCGCCGAGCCGATGCGCACGCTCGCGACCTTCGGCCGTCCCTTGCCGCTGTAACGAGATCGATCGCGAGGCGTATGGTAGACCGCATCCAATCAGGCGAAAGGAATGGCCGTGACCAATGCCGCAATGGCGAACAGTGAAACCGTGACGGGCGAGGTGATCTCGCTGTCGTGCTACTTCCAGAATCCGGCGAATATCGGCAATGCGGGCAGAGTGTGCGCGCTCGCCACCGTGAAATACGAAGGGAATCCTGTCGGCCTCCTCGCCGCCGGCGGCAAGGTGTATCAGCTGGCCGGCGGGCTCGTGGCGAACAACAACGCCAAGATGGTGCCGTTCCTCGGTCAGGCCGTGACCATCACCGGCGACGTCTCAGAAGCCAGGGGACACGTGCTGGTGCTGACCGCCGACGATGCGAAGTTGGCGAAGTAGATGGGCACGACACGGACCCACCTCATGCGAACGATCGGTGTCGCCATCGTCGCCGCGTCGGCCGCGATCGTGGTGGGCGGCGCGCGCAGGACCCTGGCGGCGCCGAGTGGATCCACGGCGCAGGTGCCGCGCTTCGCCGTCGATCCGGCGTGGCCGAAGATCCCGAACGGGTGGGTCCTCGGTCAGGTGGCCAGCGCCGCGACCGACGATCAGGACAACGTCTGGGTGCTGCACCGTCCGCGGACCGTGCGGCCGGATCAGAAAACGGGTCCGCCGGTAATGGAGTTCGATGCGGCCGGCAACTACCTCCAGGGATGGGGTGGCGCGGGCGAGGGCTACGACTGGCCACAATCCGAGCACGGCATCTACGTGGACTACAAGGGCTTCGTCTGGATCGGCGGCCAGGGGAACGAGGATCAGATCCTGAAGTTCACGAAGGCCGGGAAATTCGTGATGCAACTCGGCCACGGCGGCCAGAAGAAAACGAACGAGGACACGAAGAACTTCTGGAAGCCGGCGGACGTATTCGTCTACCCCAAGACGAACGAGCTGTTTGTCGCCGACGGCTACGGCAACAAACGGATCATCGTCTTCGACGCCGACTCCGGCGCGTACAAACGGATGTGGGGCGCGTTCGGCAACACGCCGTCCGACGATCCGCCGGCGGCGCCGGCGGCGAATCCGCCGGGGCAGCGCGGCGCCGGGGCCGCGAGATCCACGCGTGTGCCCGCGAAGGAGCTCCCGGCGTCCGATCCAGGACCGCCGCAGTTCAGCACGGTGCACGGCGTCAAGGTGTCGAACGACGGCCTGGTGTACGTGTCGGATCGCGGCGGCAAGCGCGTGCAGGTGTTCACCGTGGACGGCAAGTTCGTCGCGCAGGCGTTCGTGGATCGCTGGTGCGAAGCGGTGGGACAAGGGTGCGGCAACGGCCAGACGGTCGCCAGCACGGCGTTCTCGCCCGATCCGGCGCAGCGATTCCTATACGTGGCGAGCCGGAGCCCCGCGCGAATCTGGGTCTACGAGCGCAAGACGCTCCAGCCGCTCTACTCGTTCGGACAGCCGGGCGTGGCGCCGGGACAATTCGACGTCCTCCATCACATGACGGCCGATTCGAAGGGGAACCTCTATGCGTCGGAAGTCGAAGACGGTCACCGCATTCAGAAGTTCGTGTTCAAGGGGCTGTCGGCGATTCCGCCGCAATGAGCAGACCGATCGCCTCTCGAGAGCGCGCCTGATTCGCGCGTTGTCGGCGTTCGCCACGGTGGTTGTCGCGCTCGGGATCGCGACACCGGTCCGCTCGACGGGCATTCGTGCGGCCGGAGCCTATCAACTCGTCGAACACTGGGCCCAGCTGCCGCCCGGCACGCAGTGGGGAGTGATGTCGTGGGTGTCCACCGACGTGCGCGGGCGTGTGTACGCGTTCCAGCGGGACGAGCCCACCTCGAAAGTTCTGGTCTTCGACGCCAGCGGCAAGTTTCTGAGCAGCTGGGGAGAAGGCGCGTTTCCGTATCCACACTCTCTGCGCGTGCTGCGCGACGGCAATGTGTGGATTGCCGACAGAAAGATGCAGCAGGTGCTCGAGTACACGCCTGATGGGACGCTCCTGATGTCCATCGGCGAGAAAGGCGTCGCTGGTGACAACAGATCCCGCTCGGCGTTCAACGGCGTCAGCGACATGGTGACGGCCGCCGACGGAACGATCTTCGCGTCGGACGGTGAAGGGGCCAACACGCGCGTCGTGAAGTTGTCCAAGGACGGCACGTTCATCGCGTCGTGGGGCACCAAGGGCTCGGGTCCCGGCGAGCTGAGCGGTCCGCACTGCATCACCATGGACACCGGCGGAAAGCTGTATGTCTGCGATCGGGGGAACAAGCGCATTCAAGTGTTCGACCAGGACGGCAGATTTCTCGATCAGATGACGCAGTTCGGCACGCCCGTGTCGATCGCCATTGACGCGCACGACCAGATGTTCGTCGCCACGCCGGCGCCGGAAAATCGGATTACCATCGGCACGACGAAGGGACAGGTGCTGGAGAAGATCGAAGGGCTCAATTCCGCGCACGGCATTGCCGTGGACGCGGCCGGCGATATTTTCGTTGCCGAGAGCGCCGGGAAGGCAGTGTTGAAGTACGCCAGACAGTAATCGGTCGAGGGAACAGCGGACAGGGCCAGCCAGCGACGCGGACGTCTCCGCAGAAGCGGATCGGATCGCCTACGCGCAGCGCCTCGATGCGTTTCTCGCGAGCCGCGAGATCGGCCGGACGCTCACGCTCGACGCCCTCCGGCGGGGCATTCGTCTGACCCCCGTCATCCGGTCCGCGTCGGACGTCGCGCAATACGCCGACCACGCGCTGGCCATCGTCGACGAGGAATACAGCCCGCCCCTCGATTGCCACGAGGGCTGTTCGTACTGCTGCTGTAAGCCCGGTGTGCTGGTGTCGATCCCCGAGCTCCTCAGGGTGCTGGAGTATGTGCGTTCGACGTTCGACGCCGAGTCGATTTCGGCCCTGCACGCGCGTGCGCAGCGGTACGTCGATCTGCTCGAAGGGCGCAGCTTCAACGAGCTCGTGGACGACTCCGTGCCATGTCCGCTGCTGATTGATGGGCGCTGTTCAGTTTATGCGCTGAGGCCGCTGGTCTGCCGCGGCTACAACTCGACGGACGTGGATGCGTGCCGCGAGGCGCATCGCGATTCGACGGTGCTGGTGCCGACGTTCTCAGTGCTCAAGGACGTGACCGACGGCGCGACGGTCGGCGTGGCACAGGGGCTGGAGGACTTGGGCTGTAATCCCGCCCTCGTCGATCTGGGCACGGCGCTGCATCTGGCGCTCGACGCCGGCGACGGCTTCTCGCAGGCGATCCTCGACGGGGGGACGGCGCTCCGCACTGCAGAGAATGCTTCGTGGGTCGCCGATCTATGGGCCCGCGTATCAGAGACGGCGCGCCAGGTCGGCATCAGGCCCTGATCCGCGGATATTCCGCGGAGCCCGGACCGCTCTGCGGGGAAAGCCGAATCCTGACGATAGCCTTGGACAGATGGACATCCCAGGAATCGCCGCCATTCTCATCGTCGTCACCGCAGCTCACGGTGGACGGGAATGCGCACGTGCGGCAGGTGGATCTGTCGCTGCCCGGGCACACCTGCACGATTGCGGAGTCGGATCGCGACGCGACGGCGATGCTCTCGGCGTTCCATCTCGCCGGCGGGCGCGTGCAACTGTAATCCACCGGATCGCACGAGTGCGACATGCGCTTCATGAAGATTCCAAATCACACATTCCAGTGGAACGTGGACGTCGAGACAGCCGTCGCTGCGATCCGATAGCCGATCGCCGGTGGGATCGTCGAGTGGAGTCGGCTCGCTGACGCGACCGGCATTCACGCGCTGATGGTGAGGATGCCGCTGGCGAACTGCGCCGGATACATCTGCAGCGGCGCCGGCGCAGGGCCGCTCAGGACGCGGCCGCTCGTGTCGTACGTGGAGCCATGGCACGGGCACACGAAGTCCTGGTTCGCGAACCCGGTGATCGTACACGCCTGATGGGTGCAAGTGGCCGTGAGCGCGATGAAGCTGCTCTGCGTCGGCCGCGAGACGAGGAAGTCGCCGATCGAGGTCTGCACCAGCGCCGCTCCGCCCGTCGCGAACAGCGGCGAGCTCGTGTCGATGGCCACCGTGATGGCGCCGCTGACTCGTGTGCCAGACACGATCGGCAGAGCGGGCGCGTTGCTGGGCGACGTCGGGCTTCCCCCGCACGCGTCCAGCATCGCGCCGCCGCAGATCGCGAGCGTGACGGCCCGCGCGCAGAACGTCCGTCGTGAAGGTCTGGCCGAGGTCGTCTCGTCCGGCTGGTTCATGGGCAGCTGCTCCGCTCGATAGGATGCCGCGCCTGCTGAGTGCAACCCATGTGCCCGCGGGTGCCGCGAAAACATTCTGCAATTTTGCCCCAGTCGCGTGGGCCATGTCCTCGTCGTTGGACGTCCTCTCGATCGTTCATCGTCCGTTCATCTGAAAGCAAATTCTCTTATCGTTTGCTGTCGTCTCAGGTGCATGATTGGAGACGGGCTCGACTCTCGAGGAATGCGCACATGCAGCTAGAGACAGGTATTGTTCTTGGCGTATTGGTGCTCGCGCCTTTTGCGTCGGCCGCCGCCAGTGACGTCGTGCCGGCGTTGTTCTCGACGCGGCCTCTGCGCGATCGGAGCGCGATGGTGTGGCCTTCGTGTGGCGACGATGGAGGATCCGAGGTTCGCGCTGGTGCGCTCGCGGTCACATCGGTCCACTTCGAGCGCACTGGTGAGACGCAGCCACTCCACGCAGCGGCCATCGAGCACAGCGACGCGTACTTGATGCGCGCCAAAATCCACAAGTACGCGAGCTTCGCCACCTTGCCGTTGTTCGCGGCGGAGGTTGCTCTCGGGCAGTCGCTTTATGACACGCCGGCCAACGCTGGATCGAAGCGCGCTGCCCACGCGATCGTCGGGTCGGGAATCGTCGGCCTGTTCGGCGTGAACACCGTCACCGGAGCGTGGAACCTGTTCGGCGAAGGGCGGCAGGACCCCGAGGGGCGCACGCTGCGGCTCGTGCACGGGCTGCTGATGATGGCCGCCGACGTCGGCTTCCTGGCGACCACGGCGTCTGGCCCCAACAGCGGAAGCCGCAGGGGAGCGCTCACGTTCGAAACGGACAAGGTGACGCATCGCAACATCGCGATCGCGTCGATCAGCGTCGGCACCGCGGGCTATCTGCTGATGCTCTTCGGGAATCACTGACGTGTGGGGGCACGTGATCGCATCGTGGGGCTCGCTGTACGCGAATCACGCCGCGCTCCGGACGGCCGTCGAGTTCACGCACATCGGTGGACTGCTGGCCGGCGGGGGATGCGCGATCACCGCCGATCTCGCGACGCTGACCGTCGTCCGCGCAGGCGCCGACGCGAGGCGCCCGCAGCTGCAACTTCTGCAGCGGACGCATCGCCTCGTGGTCTTCGGCCTGGTCGCGTTGTTCGTCAGCGGCGCGCTGCTGCTCGCCGCGGACGTCGAGACGTACTGGTTCTCGCGAGTCTTCTGGCTGAAGATGGGATTGATTGGGTTGCTGCTCGTCAACGGCGCGCTGCTGGTGCGCGGCGAGCGCGAAGTACGACGCGGAAGCGATCGGGCCTGGGAGCGGCTTCACCGCACGGCCCTGGTCAGCCTCGCGCTATGGTTCGCGACGACGCTGGCGGGCGCCGCGCTGCCGAATATCGGATAGGAACATGCCTTCACAGAACGACACGGTCATATCCACTTCGTGTCCGGCCGACGCGTGCGGCGACGATCGGCCAAGCCGGCGCGGATTTCTCGAGGCCACCGGGTGTTTCGGCGCGGCGATTGCGCTGCTTGGTCTGTCCTCGACCGACGCGCGTGCACTGCCCGTGGCGCTGCTCGACGGACTGCAGGCCGGCAGCGAGCGGCGGTATCCCATTCCCGCGACCGACAGCGTCAACGTGGACCGCGGTGCGCAACTGATCCTGGCGCGCGTCAAGGACCACGTGTACGTGTTTTCGCTCTCGTGCCCGCACCAGAACAACGCGGTGAAATGGATGCCGAACGATCATCGCTTCCAGTGCACCAAGCACGATTCGCGGTATCAGCCGGACGGCGTGCACACGGCCGGACGCGCCACGCGAAATCTCGATCGGTACCTGATCCGGCGCGACGGCGACGCCGTGGTAGTCGATCTCCATCGCTGGGTTCAATCGGACAAGGATCCGGCGGGTTGGGCGGCGGCGACGCTCGTCGTCTAGAGAAGTCTTCGATTCGATGTAGCGCGAAGGGGACGAAAAACCCCAGGACGCCTGAAGCTTCCCGTCCCCCTTCGAATCATCGCCGCGCTACTTACTTTTCCGGGCAGCTCGCCGCGACGACCTTTCCGGATTCGACCTTCAGCGCGGGGGCGCTGGCTTCGGGGCCTGCGGCCGCTGACGGCGCCGCAGCGGCGTCCTGCACCGTGCCGGTCAACTCCAGCTTTTTCCCGACGTGCGGGCTCAGCGCGGTGGGATTGGCGATCAGGCGATAGGTCTTGCCCGCGCCGTTGCTGGCCGACGATTCAGTCGGCGCGCTCGATCCCGCGGCTCCAGCCGTGCCTGTCGCTCCGCCTGCCGAGTCGCCCGTCGAAACGGCCGCTTCGGTGAGTAGAAATTTCTCGTTCGCTGGATCGGCCGCGCTTCCAGTGGTTCCGGTGGCTGCTGATCCTGCGGCCCCAGCCGTTCCACTCGTGCCTGTCGCACCGCTCGTCTCGCCCGCCGCCGGCGGCGCCGCCTTCAGGCATCCCGTGACCGTAATGCGTTGATCGGTGTTCGACTTCTGATTCTGCTGCGGCGCAGGTGTCTGCGCGAAGGCCACCGCAGTGGCCAACCCGATCGCCGCGGCACACGTTCCAGTCCAGATTCTCTTTGTCATTATTCCTCCTCAAAGGAGCGTTGCGCCTGCAACCAGCGGACCGCTGTATGAGGAAGAGCCCGACGGAAAGATGTCGACTCATCAACATGGCACCCGGTGATGTGAGGAGATGCCAGACCCGCGATCGACATCAAATCGACGTGACGCCCGGAGCAGTCATCGCATCGTCACGACGATGCGCGACGATCGAGCCATGCTGATTCGCACCTGGTCGTTCCACCCCGTCACGATTGTCGATCTGCACGGGCGCCTCGACGTGGAGTCCGGGGCCGCGTTGCACGAAGCAGTGTGCCGGATCGCCGGCGAGGGCACGCACTGTGTCGTGCTCAATCTGGCTGGCGTCACCGGCGTAGACGCGGCCGGACTCGGTACACTCGCGGATGTGTTCGGTGTGATCAAGACGTCGGGCGGCGAGCTGAGGCTCGTCGTGCGCTCGGCGGCGATTCGCGAATTGCTCGCGCGCACGAGACTGCTCGGACTACTCCCGACGCTCGCGAGCGAAGCGGACGCGATTGCGAGCTTCGAGCTTTCCCGTCACGCCGATTGGCCGGCGGACGTCTTCGCCAGCGATCCCTGTACAGCCTGCTGATAGACGCCATCGACGTCGGCCTGGCGCGTCGCGGCAAAGCCCACATCCTGCAGCCGCCCGTCTTTCAAGCCATAAATCCAGCCGTGTACGGTTACGCTGTGGCCGCGCGCCCACGCGTCCTGCACGATCGTCGTTTCGCAGACGTGCCGCGCCTGTTCAATCACGTTCAGCTCGCACAGGCGATCGATCGCGGCGTCGCGCGTCAGTTGATTCAGCGCGTGCTCGTGTTGCCGGCGCACTTCCTCCACGTGCCGCAGCCAGTTGTCGATCAGTCCGAGCCGCTGGCCGTCGAATGCCGCGCGCACACCGCCGCACCCGTAGTGTCCCGTGACGATCACATGCTGAACGCCCAGGACATCGACCGCGTACTGCACCACCGACAAACAGTTGAGGTCGGTGTGGACGACGACATTCGCGACGTTCCGGTGGACGAACAGCTCTCCGGGCGCCAAACCGACAATCTCGTTGGCCGGAACGCGGCTGTCCGAGCAGCCGATCCACAAGTACTCGGGCGCCTGCTGCCGCTGGAGCCGGGCGAAGAACTCCGGGTCGCTCTCGACCTGCCGCGCGGCCCATGCGGCGTTGTTGTCGAAGAGGCGGACAGGTATCGGCATGTTGAATTCGAGCGTACCACGCGGGCCCGCCACCGTTCTGATTCCGAGCTGGCGGTCCGATTCTCTGATCGCGAGGTACGATCCTTGCTGTCCTAGCCGAACCGTCCGTGAGTTAAAGAAAGCGACTTGAAAGGCCACTGTAGAGCCGGTTGGCCGTAGTGATTTCAGACAAAATCCGGCGACGTAGACATTGAGGCGATGCGAAAGATTCTGATCGTTGACGACTCCACGACCATCCGCAAGATGGTGCGCGCGTCGCTGCGGCAGCTGGACGACGCCGAGTTCGTCGAGGCGGCCAGCGGCCTCGCGGCGATCGAGCAGATCGCGCTCGGGCCCGTCGCGCTCATCGTGCTCGACCTGAACATGCCGGACATGCATGGCATGGACGTGCTGAAATTCGTGCGCGGCCACCGCGCGTCGAAGGACGTGCCCGTCATGGTGCTGACCACGCGCGGCGACGACTCGAGTCGCGATACGGCGCTCGCGGCCGGCGCCACCTTGTATTTCACCAAGCCCTTCACCCCGCCGGTCCTGCTCGCCGGGGCGAAGGATCTGCTGTCCGGTGTCGGGCCGCAGGCCTAGGCCTCCGACGTGTCGCCAAGCGAACTCCCCGCCGGCGACGAGCCGTCTTCCGATTTCCTGAACGACTACTTCGCCGAGTGCGACGAGCATCTGATGGGCGTGCGGCGCCTGCTACTGAGGCTCGAACAATCGATCGGCCGCGGCGACATCAACACTTCGGTCCTCGACGAGCTGTTTCGACATTTTCACTCGCTCAAGGGCATTTCCGGGATGGTCGAACTGCGTCCGGCCGAGGAGCTGTCGCACCGAGCCGAGGACTACCTCCGCGCGCTGCGGCGCCACGACGTGCGCTTGTCGCCCGAAGGGGTGAACGCCCTGTTCGACGCGACCCAGCTGTTCGAGCAGGTCGTGAACGCGCGGCGATCGGGCGGCGTCATCCCCGCAATCGACGCGGCGGTGGCGACCATCGCCGGCCTGGTCAGCGCCCGGCCCGCGGATCTCGCCGCTCCGGTGCCGGGCGCGCCGGCCGGAGCGCCGCTCACGCCGCACTGGCGCTTCCTGTTTGCGCCGTCGCGCGAGCTCGTCGGGCGGGGCATCCGCGTCGATCTGATTCGCACGCGCCTCACGGCCCTTGGCGAAATCATCCACGCCGCGCCGCACGTCACCGATAGCGGGATGATCGCGTTCGAATTCATTGTCGCCACCGGGGCGGACGCGGAGACGATCGCGGCGCTTCAGCAGGATGGCGTCACAGCAGAGCGGCTCCCCGACGCCAGCGTCGTGTCCGATCCGGCCGCCGCCGTGGACCCCGAGTGGCCCGCGGTCGGCGAGCCGTCTCCCGTCGCCGGGAGCGTCGCGCCCTCGCATGTCGTGCGCGTGGATCTCACACGGCTCGACGATCTGATGCGCAACGTGGGCGACCTCGTGATCAGCCGTGCGCGGCTTGGAGAGACGCTGGCGCGCATCGAATCGCACGTGCCGGCCGGCGAGTGGCGCGCGGTGCAGGAGAACGCCCTCGTCATCGATCGTCAGCTGCGGACGCTGCGCGAAGCCATCATGCGCGTCCGGCTCGTGCCCATCGGCGAGATCTTCCGCCGCATGCCCTTCGTCGTCCGCGACCTGGCGCGCGAGACCGGCAAGCGCGTGCGTCTGCAGCTGCAGGGGCAGAGCACCGAAATCGATAAGTTTCTCATCGAGCGGATGATGGATCCGGTGCTGCACCTCGTGCGCAACGCGGTGAGCCACGGCATCGAAACCGCCGACGAGCGCGTCGCCGCAGGCAAGCGGCCCGAAGCGACGATCACCCTCAGCGCCTCCACCGCAGGCGAAATCGTCACGCTCGAAGTGGCCGACGATGGACGGGGGATCGACGTCGAGGCGGTGCGTTCCCGCGCCGCAGGCGCGGGCCTCGACCCGGCGACGGCCGGCGACGCGGCGGGCCTGCTGGAACTTCTGTGCGCGCCGGGGTTCTCCACGCGCGACGAGTCGGATCGGGCCAGCGGCCGAGGCGTCGGCATGGCCGTGGTGAAAAGCACGGTGGAAGAGCTGGGCGGCGTCCTCCGGATGGAGACCGCGGCGGGCGCCGGCACGCGCTTCATCGTGGAGCTGCCAGTGACGCTGGCAATCACCGACGCCTTGATCGCAAAGGTCGGCGCGGAAACGTTTGCGGCGCCGCAGGCGGCGGTGCGCGAGGTCATCGCCGTCCCGCTCAGCGCGATCCGCGCCCTCGAACAGAATGAGATCACGCCCTATCGGGGCGGCGTGCTGCCGCTCGTGCGGCTGTCGCGACTCTTCGGTTTGGCGGACGCCGCGCGCGACACGCTCCACGTCCTGGTCGTCGGCACCGGGGGGAGCGCTCTGGGGCTCGCGGTCGATCGCGTGGTCGGCCAGCGCGAAATCGTCGTGCGCGCCGCCACCGACCCGCTCGTCAAGGTCGCCGGCATTTCCGGCGCGACCGACCTCGGCGATGGGCGCGTGGTGCTCATCATCGATCCAGCGGCGCTGGCGCGGCAGATGCGCGGACGACCCGCCGGGGTGGTGGATGGGATCGCCGGCGGAGGGGGACGATGACCGACGGACAGCAGGCGGCGGATCGCTTTATTCTCTTCACGGTGGCGGGCACCACGTACGCCGTGCACAGCCACGACGTCCACCACATGGAGATGATCGAGGAAGTCACGCGCGTGCCGAATGCGCCGCCATTCGTCGACGGCGTCGTGTTCTCGCGCGGCCATGTGATTCCGGTGGTGAATCTCCGCGCACGGTTCGGCTTCGAGCGCGTGCCGCACACGCTGCGGACGCGCCTGGTCGTCGTGCAGGCGGCGGCCGGCCGGATCGTGGGGCTGATTGCCGACGAAGCGCGCGAGTTCGTGGTCCTTCCGGCTCACGCCATCCAGCCGCCGCACGATACGCTCGCGGGGTTGAGCGGACGATATCTCCAGGGTATTGCGTCGGTCGGCGATCGGATGATCCTCGTCTTGAATCTCGAGCGCGTGCTCGATTTCGGTGCAATCGCGGCGGCCGGAGAGCCGCCAGTGGCCGACGCGGCCTCGGCATAAGGCCCCCGGCGTCAGGGAGCGGATATGGCAGGACGACCTCGCAACACGAACGGCCGCGTCAACAACGGCGGTGCGCAGCTGGCGGAGGCGCACGCGATGCGATCTCGCGCCGAGCATGTGACGGGCGCCGCATCCAGCATCGCCCGTATCGCTGGTGAGGTGTTTGCCGGATCCGAGGAGCAGCGCCGGTCGCTCGATGAGGTGCTCAGCGGCGTGAACGAGATGACGGCGTCGCTCGGCGAAACGGCCAAGCAGGCCGAGTCGGTCTCCGGATCGACCGAACAGGTCGTCTCGTCCATGAACGAGCTGGCGGCGTCGGTCGAGCAGATTGCTGGCAACACCACGAGCCTGGCGACGTCCGTCGCCGAAACGGCGTCGTCGGCCGAAGAGACGACGGCGTCGATCCGCAACGTGACGAGCCTGACGCAGGACATGACGACCGCCGCGCAGCAGGTCACCGTGTCCATCGCGCAGCTTGCCAGCTCGACGAAGTCGATCGGACGCGACACCGACAGCCTGGCCACGTCGGTGACCGAAACGGCGGCCGGCATCGAGGAGATGTCGCGATCGATTACCGGCGTGGCCGACAACGCCAGCGAGCTGGCGTCGGCCTCGGAGGAAACGTCGTCGGCGATCAACGAGATGGCCGCGTCGATCGAAGAAGTCGGCGCGATGACCGAGAGCCTCAGCTCCGCCGTCGAGCAGAACGCCCTGGCGATCGAGCAGATGTCGCGGTCGATCCAGTCGGTGGCGGCGAGCGGCCGGAAGATCACCGACGTGGCGACCGGGGCGGCCTCGAATGCGACGCAGATGGATCGCTCCATGCAGTCCGTGGCCGCGCTGGCCAAGCAGGGCGACGAGGTGACGCGGCGGGTCGCGCGCGAAGCGGAGGACGGCGGCCAGTCGGTCCAGAAGTCGATTCAGGGCATGGGGCGCCTGCGCGAATCGATGGCGGAATCGGCGACCGTCATGCGGGAAATGGGGAAGCGCACGAACGAGATCAGCGGGATCGTGGACACGATCAACCTGATCGCCGAGCGGACGAACCTGCTCTCGCTCAACGCATCGATCGAAGCGGCGCGTGCCGGCGACGCCGGGCGCGGCTTCGCCGTCGTCGCAGAGGAGATTCGGAATCTCGCCGATCGATCGGCGAAGGCGACCGCCGATATCGCGGCGATCATCAGGGCGCTGCAGGAGGTGGCACACGAGGCGGTGGCCTCCGCCAACGACGGCTTGCGGATCGCGGACGAAAGCAACGCCCTCGCCGAAAGCGGCGCCGCGGGACTGAAGAAGATGATGGGCGGCCTGGCCGAGGTCACCACGGTCGTTGGCCACATCGCCCGCGCGGCCGACGAACAGCGGACGGCGGCTCAGGCTGTCGTCGTAGCGGTGAACGGCACCGCCGAACAGGCGCGCCTGGTCGCCACGTCCACCGCCGAGCAGGCGACGACCGCCAACAGCATCGTGCAGTCCACGGGACAGATGCGGAAAGTTGCGCAGGAGGTGATGAAGGCGGTCGCGGAACAGGGGCGCGCGGCGCGCGACATCATCAAGGCGTCGCAGTCCACGACGCGGCTGGCCGCCCAGGTGCGGCGCGCCTCCAGCGAGCAGGCGAGCTCCGCCGCGCAGGTCACCCAGGCGACCAACGCGATCCGCGCGGGTGCAGCGACGACGGCGCGTGCGCTGGCCGAGCAGGTCACCGCATCGGAGCAGATCGCGCGATCGGCCGGCGCGCTCAATCGCACCGTGACGAGCGTTTCTCAGGCGATGAACGAACAGGCCACCGCGACGGCGCAGGTGGCGGCGTCGGTCAACAGCATGCGCCGCGAGTCCGAACAGGCCGCACGGGCACTGAAGGAGCAGTCGAAGGCCGTACACGAGACGTCGGTGGCGGCGCAGAACACCTCGAAGCAGATGCGGCTGATCACGCACGCCAATCGCGAACACTCGGTCGTCGCCGCCCGCGTGCTCGACCAGCTGCGGGACATTCGTGCGATCACCGAACGGAACGCGCGCGGGGTCTCGGAAACACAAGGCAACACGGAAGATCTGCTGAAGATGGCGGAGGCGCTCGTGGCCTCGCTGCCCGGCGAGTCCACGAACGGCCGATCGGCGGCTCACGGCCGCACCGCGACGAATGGTCGTGTCGGCGCTGACGGTCGTGCGGCGACGAACGGTCGTGCGGGCACGAACGGCACGTCGGGGAAGAACGGCTCGTCGGGGAAGAACGGACGGTGACGAGCCGACAGGTCGGCATACTGACGACGGACACCGATCTGGTCGTCACGAGCTGGGACGATGCGCTCTCGGCGATGACGGGCATCGCCGCCGAGGACGCGCGCGGACGGCCGCTCGATGCCCTCATTCCCGATCTCGAGGAGCGCGGCCTACTGGCCCTCATCCGCGAGCCGCTGCGCAGCGGCGCCCCGCAGGTGCTGGCGCCAGCTCTGCACCGGCACTTGATTCCCTGCCGCAGCAGCTCCGGCGACGTCGACCGCATGCAGCAACGCGTCGTCATTGGCGCGCTTCGGGACGACCAGCGAACGGTCGGGCTCGCGATCACCATCGAGGATGTGACCGCGCGGGTCGAGCGCGAGCGCGAGCTCGCGAAGGCCCTGAGCGATGCCGATCCGGTGGCGCGCCGTCGCGCCATCGATCAGCTTGCCGCCGCCGAGCCGGTGGAGGGGCTCGGGCCGCTCGCCGGAGCGATCGCCGACGACGATTGGCAGGTGCGCCGGGCGGCGGTGCATTCGCTCGCCCGCCATCCGGATTTGGCGCTCGTCGAGGCGCTCGTCTCCGCACTGCGCGACAGCCATCGAAATTTCAGCGTTCTCAGCAGCGCGCTGCAGCTGCTCACGCTCACCGGCATGGACTTGACGGCAAGCCTGGTCGGCCTGCTCAACGATCACGATCCGGACCTGCGGCTGCAGGTGGCGCTCGTGCTCGGTCAGCAGCCGGGCCCGGAGGCGGTGGACGCGCTCCTGGGTGCGCTCGACGATCCCGATATCAACGTCCGCTTCCATGTGATCGAAGCGCTCGGGAAGCTCAGTCCGCCCGCCGCGGTCGAGCCGCTGGCGGCGATTGCCGAAGGGCACGATTTCTTCCTGGCATTTCCCGCGCTGGACGCGCTGGCGCGCATCAGCGATCCCGCGGTGGCGCCCCGCCTGCTGCCGCTCCTGGACGACGAGATGCTCGGCGCGCAAACTGCCGACGCGCTTGCCGCGGTCGGCGACGAGGACGTCGTCGTGCCGCTGGTCCGCGCGCTGGATCGCGAGGGCGCCCCCGTGTCGAACATCGTGGACGCGCTCGCCGCGATCGAGCGCCGCTACCAGGCGCGGTTTGGCGCGGGCGATCACGTGCAGCGCCTGGTGCGCGAATCGACGACCCCCTCCGCGGCGCAGCGGTTGATCGATGTCGCGCCGCGCGCGTCGGGCGCGTCGCTTCGCAGCCTGGTGATCGTTCTGGGGTGGCTGCGCGGCCCGGCGGTGGAGCGCGCGTTGACGCGCCTCCTCGGCACGGCCGAAACCCACCACGAATCGATCGAGGCCGTGGTGCGCTTCGGGCCGGCGATGGTCGATCGGCTGGTCGATCAGCTGCGCGAGAACGATCCGGACACGCGCCGCGCCGCCGTCGTGGCGCTCGGACGGATCGGCGACCGTCGCGCCGTGCCTGCGCTGCTCGCGCTGCTCGACGGCGACCTGGATCTGCAGGTGGCGATCGCGGGGGCGCTCGCGCACATCGGCGATCCGCAGGCGTTCCGTCCGCTGCTGGCACTGCTCGGCGCCGAGCATGTGGCCGTGCGGCACGCCGCGATCGGCGCGCTGAACTCGATCGGGCATCCCGATATGGCAGCGGAGATCGAGCCGCGCCTCGAGAGCCCCGAGCGGAACGTGCGGGAGTCCGCGGTGAAGATCGCGGGCTACTTCGGCTTCGGCGAATGCGCCGATGGACTGTACCGCAGATGTCGCGACGAAGACGAGACGGTGCGGGCGACGGCGCTGGAGTATGTCGGGTATCTCGACGACCCGCGGGTCATGCCGCTCCTGCTCGACGCGCTGGCGCACGACACGCCGCGCTGCCGGTGCGCAGCGGTCCAGGCGCTCGCCTACGTGGACCAGCCCGGAGCCACGGCCGCGCTGCTGGGCGGCGTCGCCGACGCGGACTCCTGGGTCCGGTATTTCTCGGCGATCAGCCTCGGGCGCCGCGCCGATCTCTCGACCGTGCCGATGCTGCACCAGCTGCTGACCGCCGACGACGCACAGCACGTGCGGGTGGCGGCCGCCGATGCGCTCGGGCGGCTCGGCGGAGAAGCCGCAGCGGACGCGCTCGAGCCGTTCGTGGCGGACGCGGATACGGACGTCGCCATTGCGGCCATCCATGCCTGCGGCGCCGTCGATGTGGAGGCGGTCGGCGACGCGTTGCGCCACGTGTTGAAGTCTCGTGATCCACGACGCCGTCGCGCCGTCATCGACGCGCTGGTCCAGTGGGGACGCGAACCCGCCGTCGCGCGCCTGCGGGCGACCGCCAGCACCGACGCCGATCCGGCGGTCGCGCGCGTCGCGACGATCGCCCTGGCCGCGCTGGCGGCGCACGGCGACGACGTCGCGAAGGCGGCGGTGGCCGCGCTGGTCGATCTCGCCATCGAACCGGCGCACGGGGCCGACGCGATTGGCGCGCTCGCGCGCATTCCAGCGCCGGCGATTCCGCTCCTGGGCGAGTTTCTGGAATCACGCGATCCCCACATCCGGCGCGCCGTGGCCGCAGCGCTGGACGGGCTCTCGCACCCGACGGCGTCCGCGTACATGCGGGTCGCCCTCGACGATGAAGATGCAGTCGTGCGGCAGAAAGCGATCATCGCGCTGGCGCGCGTCGGCGCCGCGGGCCTGGCTCGCAAGTTCGCTGAAATGGCGCGCGACGACGCGGCGGCAAGCGTCCGGCACACGGCGAGCTCCGCGCTTCGCCGATATGGATCGCGCGACGCGGAAGTCAGCGATGCGTAATGACGGGGGGGCATGACGTTCGGTTCGGACGCACTGGGATTGCCGGCTTCGGGACTGCCGGTCCTGCGGGACCTCATCCACGAACGGACCGGTCTGTTTTTCGACGACAGCCGCATCGACATGCTGGCGGAGCGCGTCGCGCCGATCGTGATTCAACGGGGCTTCCGATCGTTTCTCGACCTGTACTACCTGCTGAAGTACGACAGCCGCGATGCCGCCCACGCCTGGCGCCTCGTGATGGACGCGCTCTCGGTGCCGGAAACGTACTTCTGGCGCGAGGTCGATCAGATTCGTGCCGTCGTCTGTCGCGTGGTGCCCGAGCTCGTGCGCTGTGGAGCCAACATCATTCGGATCTGGAGCGCGCCGTGTGCGACCGGTGAGGAGCCGTTGACGATTGCGATGATGCTCGCCGAGACCGGCTGGTTCGATCGCGCGTCGTTCGAAATCCACGCCAGCGATGCGAGCCAGAGCGCCATTGCCAAAGCTCGAGCCGGGCGCTATCGGGAACGTGCGTTCCGAGCGCTGCCAGACAGCCTGAAGGAAAAGTACTTCGTGGCCGACGGCAGCGAATTCGTCCCGGTCCCGTGGCTGTCCGCGCGCGTGACGTCGTGGAGCGTCGTCAACCTCATGGCGCCGGAGGACGTGGCCCCGTACCTGCAGGCGCCGATCGTGTTCTGCCGGAACGCCTTCATCTATTTCTCGCCCCGGACCGTGCAGACCGTGGTCGCGACGTACGCCGAACGGATGCCTACGCCCGGCTATCTGTGCGTGGGGGCGTCCGAATCCCTTTTGAATGCCACGACCGTGTTCTCGCTGGAACAGATCGACGGTGCGTTCGTGTATGTGAAGCGATGACCAACATGGTGCGAGTGCTCGTGGTCGACGACTCAGCCTACGTGCGGAAGATCGTGAAGCAGGTGCTCTCGCGGAGCCCGTTCATCGACGTGGTGGGCACGGCGCGCAACGGGCGCGAAGCGCTCGAGCTGGTCGAGGAGCTCGCGCCCGACGTCGTCACCTGCGACCTGATCATGCCGGAGCTGGACGGCGTCGGCTTCATCCAGGAGCAGATGGCGCGCAGGCCGCTGCCGATCATCGTCTTCAGCGTCGCGAACCAGTCGGGCGAGCTCGTGCTGAGCGCGCTCGACGCAGGCGCGGTGGATGTCGTGCAGAAGCCGACCGCCCTGGCGACCGAGCGGCTGCTCGACATTTCCGACGAGCTGATCGAGAAGGTCAAGACCACTGCCGGCGCCCGCTTGCACGCGCCCGCGCAGCGCCCGGTCGAAGTCGCGCGCGTGCCGGTCGCGGCCGGCGGCGATGGGATTGCGCGCCTGCCCCGCACGACCGGCATCGCGATGATCGTCATCGGGATTTCGACCGGCGGGCCGCAGGCGCTGAAGCGCGTGATTCCCGCATTGCCATCAGATTTGGCCGTGCCGGTCGCCGTGGTGCTGCATATGCCGGTCGGCTACACGGAGCTGTACGCCCGGAAATTGAACGACGAATCGGCACTGACTGTCGTGGAAGCCAGCGACGGACTGGTCGTGACACCCGGCATGGTGTATCTCGCGCCGGCGGGACGGCACCTCTCGTTCCGCCGCGACGCCGCGGCCGAGGTAGTAACTCGCCTTGACGTGCTCCCGCTGGACGCGCCATATCGCCCCTCTGTGGATGTGCTGTTTCGCTCTGCGGCAGACGTTTACAATGGGCGCGTTCTGGGCGTCGTGATGACGGGTATGGGCTCGGACGGCAGGGAAGGCTCGGCGTGGATCAAAGCCAAAGGGGGGTCGATCCTCACCGAGGCGGAACGGAGTTGCGTCGTATACGGCATGCCACGGTCGATCGTGGAAGCGGGGCTCAGTGATAAAGAAGTCGAGCTCGAGCAGATGGCCAGCGCGATCATGCAACGAATGTGAATGCCATGACAGCTAGAGTACTCGTGGTGGACGATTCGGGACTGGCGCGGCGGAGCGTGCGGCAGATTCTCGAGCCGGCGGGCTATGCCATGCTCGAGGCCGACGATGGCATGGTCGCGCTCGAGCGGTACTTTCTCGACAAGCCCGATCTGGTGCTGCTCGATCTGGTGATGCACGGCATGACCGGGTTGGACG
>DATATJ010000134.1:0-2526 GCA_036268855.1 Vicinamibacterales bacterium | reverse complement strand
GCGGTGATTTACTCGGTCGCGAACGATCAGGTGCGCGGACGCGCCATGCTGGATAAAGCCGTGAAGCTGCGGCCGTCGATCGCCAACCGGCCGGATGTGAAGGAGCTGCAGCAGCGTCTGTCCGGCCGCCTGTGAAAAACTCTGGACAACCGGGGACAAAGTTCTCCACGACGCGGACTTTTTGTCTCGGCTGCTTCGGACGAGGACGGTCGATTTGGCGCGAACAGCCACTGCCTCAGGAAGTTAGAGGCGCGCGGGCGGGAATTTCGGCGGGCGGACGCGGGTTTGCTCTCTGAAGGCCCTGACGGGCTGGATCCGAGCTTCATTGGCATGAATACCGATCGGAAGACATTCGGCGCAGCCTTGGCTGTCGGAGTCGGATTCCTGATTCTGTACCGTCACGTGCTGACGAAGCTGGCGTCGGACTGGTGGACCGACGGCAACTATTCGCACGGCTTTTTCATCATTCCGATTGCCGGATACCTGGCGTGGGAGCGCCGCGAGCGCTTCGCCGCCGCCGTTCAGAAGCCGTCTGCCTTTGGCCTGATCGTCATCCTGGGGAGCATCCTCGTGCTCGCGGGAGGCATTCTCGGCTCGGAGCTGTTCCTCACGCGCATCTCGATTCTCGGCACCGCCGTCGGCATGGTCCTGTTCTTCTTCGGGTGGGCGCGGCTGCGGATTCTCGCGTTTCCGCTGGCGTTCCTGTTCCTGATGATTCCACTCCCGGCGATCATCTTCAATCAGATCGCGTTTCCGCTGCAGCTGCTCGCCTCGAAGTTCGGCGAGACGACGCTCGGCGCGGTGGACATCCCGGTGCTGCGCGAAGGCAACGTGCTGATCCTGGCCAACACGACGCTGGAAGTGGCGGAGGCGTGCAGCGGCATCCGCTCGCTGATCTCGCTGCTCACGCTCGGCATCGTGTTCGGATATTTCGCGGATTCCCGCTCGTGGGTCCGGACCGTGATTGCGCTGTCGTCGGTGCCCGTGGCGATCGTCGCCAACGGCGCGCGCGTCGCCGGCACCGGGATCGCGGCGCACTACATCGGGCCGGCGGCGGCCGAAGGCTTCTTTCACGAGTTCTCCGGGTGGATCGTCTTCATCGCCGCCTTCGCGATGATGCTCGCCATCCAGCGCGCGATTCTGTGGATGGCGCCTGCGCCTCGCGCGGGCGCCATTCTGGCAGCGCAGCCGGCATAGGGGACGCACATCATGATCGCGCGCGTGCTCATCGTCCTGGTCTGTTTCGTCGGCGGCGCGGGTGTGATCGCCCGTGCCGAGCGCAGCGAGTCGGTGCCCGCGCGAACGTCGTTCGCGTCCTTTCCGATGCAGGTCGGCGAGTGGCGCGGCGTGCAGGATCCGCCGATGGATCCGCAGGTGCTCGCCGTGCTCGGGGTGAACGACTATCTCACGCGCGCGTATTTCCAGCCGGACAAGGCAGGCGTCGGTCTGTACATTGGCTACTGGGAGAGCCAGCGCCAGGGCGACACGATTCATTCGCCGCTCAACTGCCTGCCCGGGGCCGGGTGGGCGCCGGTCTCGAAGAACACGATCGACGTGCCGAGCGGGATCGGAAGCGAGCAGATTGCGATCAACCGGTACGTGGTCCGCAAGGGGCTCGATTCACAGGTGATTCTCTACTGGTATCAGAGCCACGGGCGCGTCGTGGCGAGCGAATACTGGAGCCGGTTGTTCCTGATTCGCGACGCCGTCCGCTTGAACCGCACCGACGGCGCCATCGTCCGCGTGATCGCGCCGGTGCTGTCGGATACGGCCGGCGCCGAGAGCGCCGCCGAGCAGCTCGCGGCGCGGTTCGTGACGGCGCTGTTCCCCCGGCTCTCGTCTTATTTGCCATTGTGAAAAGAACACATATGACTTCAGGAAAGGCCGCCGGCCTGTTCACGGCGTTCGTGCTGGTCGCAGCGGGCGGAGCCGCCTGTCGGAAATCGTCGGCCGACGATCATCTGAAGAAGGCGAACGCGTACTACGAGCAGTCGAAGCTCCCCGAGGCGATCATCGAGCTGCGCGCGGCGCTGCAGATCGATCCGCGGCGCGGGGACGTGCGCATGAAGCTCGGCGACGCGTACGTGCTCACCAACGATCCCGCCGGCGCGCTGCGCGAATACACCCGGTCGGCCGACCTGCAGCCGACGAGCGCCGAGGCGCAGATCAAAGCGGGCGCCTACCTGCTGCTCGCCCGCTCCTTCGAGGACGCGCAGACCCGCGCGAACCGGGCCCTCGAGATCGATCCGAAGAATACGGACGCGCAGATTCTGCTCGGCAACGCGCAGGCCGGTCTGAAGAATTTCGACGGCGCCGTCTCCACGTACGAAGAGGCGATCGCGCTCGACCCGGCGAAATATCAGGGCTACGTGAGCCTCGGCACCATTCAATACGTGCAGGGCAAGCGCGACGAGGCGGAAAAGACGTTCAACAAAGCCGTCGAGACAGCTCCGAAGTCGGTGCCCGCCCGGCTGGCGCTCGCCAATTTCTATTGGGCTGGCAAGCGGACCCAGGACACCGAGCGGG
>DATATJ010000133.1:0-53751 GCA_036268855.1 Vicinamibacterales bacterium | reverse complement strand
CGCTGATTGCGGGTCCGACGAGTGTCGCGGTGCCGCCGGTCGCCGAGGTGGTCCGCGTCCGGGGGGCGGCGGAGATGCACCGCGAAGTGATGGCGCGCGCGGACAGCGTGGACGTGGTCATCATGGCGGCGGCGGTGGCCGACTACGCGCCGGCGACGCGCGCGGCGCAGAAGGTGCCGAAGGGCGACCCACGGATCACGTTGGTGCTGGAGAAGACGGCGGACATCCTCGGCGATCTCGGCGCGCGCCGGGCGTCAGCGGGGCGGGGGCCGGTGCTGGTCGGCTTCGCGGCGGAGACCGAGGACGTGATCGACAGCGCGCGGGCGAAGCTTGCGCGGAAAAAGGTGGACCTCATCGTCGCCAACGACGTGTCGCGGGCCGATCGCGGCTTCGACGTGGAGTCCAATGCGGTGACGATCGTGGGTCCGCACGGCGTCGAGGAGCTGCCGCTGCAGAGCAAGGCGCGGGCGGCGGCGGAGATTCTCAAGCGCGTCGAGGTCCTCGTCGCCGAACGGCCGGCCGCCGCGGCCAGTGGTCGAGAGTAGCCGATACCGGTGCAAGCCGGACCCGCCATGGATCAGGATCAACTGAAAGAACACCTGCGGTTTGCCGCCGAGCTCGGCGTCAGCGGCGTCAGCCGCGACCCCGCCTGGCGTACCCGTACGGGGGACGGGTCTCCGTACGGTACGGGGGACGGGCCTCGAGACGCGACGCCTCCGGGCTCGCAAAATTCTGAACAAAAAGCCGCCCCGATGACTCCCGTCCCCAGTGCGGGCACCAGCCCCGTCCCCCTCTACAGCGACCCGGCGGCGGCGCTTTCTGCGATCCGGGCGGACATCGGGGATTGCACACGCTGCAAACTGCACGCGCTGGGACGCCGCCAGATCGTCTTCGGCACCGGCAACCCGGCCGCGGACCTCATGTTCGTGGGCGAGGCGCCCGGCGGCGACGAGGATGTTCAAGGCGTACCCTTCGTCGGCCGCGCCGGCCAGCTGCTGACCAAAATCATCGAGGCGATCGATCTCAAACGCGAGGACGTGTACATCGCCAACGTGATCAAGTGCCGCCCCCCGCAGAACCGCAATCCCGAGCCGGACGAAGTCGAAACGTGCGAGCCGTTCCTCTTCCGGCAAATCGACATCATCAAGCCGAAGGTGATCGTCGCGCTCGGCAAATTCGCCGCGCAGACCCTGCTGCGGTCGGATGCGCCAATCTCCCGCCTGCGCGGACAGGTGCTGGACTACCGCGGCGCCAAGCTGATTCCGACGTTCCATCCCGCCTACCTGCTGCGCAACCCGTCAGCGAAGCGCGAGGTGTGGGAAGACATGAAGCTCGTCAAAAAGCTTCTCGCGTCTTGACCTTCATCAGCGTCGCCGTGCCCGTCCCCGGGCTCGACCTGCTGACCTACCGGCCAGGCGACGATGGACGCATTCCCGCCGTCGGCGCGCGCGTGATCGTGCCGCTCGGCTCGCGAGCCGTCACCGGCATCGTCGTCGGCCTCGACGGGAGGGCCGTTGACGCCCGATCGATCAAGCCGATTCGCCGCATCCTGGACGACGACGCCTTCATTCCGTCCGACGTCATCGCGCTGGCGCGCTGGACGGCGGAGTACTATGCCGCCGGCGCGAGCGAGGCGATTACCGCCGTGCTCCCGCCGAAGACGCGCGGCGCCCGCGCGGACGCACACAAGACCGTGCGCGTCGCCGCCATCTCCGCTGCGGGCCTGAACGCGCTCGCTTCCGCTTCCGAAGGGGATCCGCACAGCGACGCAACACCCGACCCAAACGGCGATCGGTCTCGACCCGCCGAGCGAGAAACCGCCAGCGCCGCTCGCCCGCGAGGGTTGACGCGCAAACAAATCGACGCGCTGACGCTGCTCAGCGGCACGCCGACCGGCATCGCGACGCCCGAGCTTGGCCACCGCGGCTTCGCGTCCGACACCGTGTCGCGCCTCGCCGCGCAGGGTCTCGTGAGCGTGCGCGTCGATCGCGTGGATCGCGATCCGTTCGGCGCGTCGAGCTACGAAGCGGCGGCCATCGACGCCGAACGGCCGCTGACGCCCGAGCAGGCGTCCGCGCTCGCGCGCCTGCGCGCCCTGGTCGACGCGCGCGCGTTCCGCGTCGCGCTCCTGCACGGCGTCACAGGAAGCGGCAAGACCGAGATTTACCTGCGGCTGTCGGCCGCGGTGCGCGACGCTGGACGCCGCGTCCTCATGCTCGTGCCGGAGATCGCGCTGACGCCGGTTGTCGCCTCGCTGTTCCGCCAGACATTCGGCGCGCGGGTCGCGATTCAGCACAGCGGCCTCTCCGACGGCGAGCGGCACGATCAGTGGCAGCGCATCCGCCGCGGCGACATTGACGTGGTCATCGGGACGCGCTCGGCCGTCTACGCGCCGCTGGAGCACGTTGGACTCATCATCGTGGACGAGGAGCACGACGGCTCGTACAAACAGGACGAAGCGCCGCGCTACAACGGGCGCGACGTCGCGATCGTCCGCGCGCAGCGAGCGGATGCTCTGGTGCTGCTCGGATCGGCGACGCCGTCCATCGAGAGCTATCACCACGCCCTCGCCGGCAAGTACGAGCGCGTCACCCTCGAGCGGCGCGTCCTCGATCGGCCGCTGGCGGCCGTCACGATCGTGGATATGCGCGAGGAATACGCGGCGGAGGGGCCGGATGTGATTCTGAGCCGCGCGCTTCGCGACGCGATGCGTGCACGCCTCGAGCGGCGCGAGCAGACGCTCGTGCTGCTGAACCGGCGCGGCTTCGCCACCGCCGTCTTCTGCCGCCAGTGCGCCGGCACGCTGGACTGCCCGAACTGCAGCGTGTCGCTCGTCATCCACGGCGACGGGGCAGCCCGCCGCGCGCGGTGCCACTACTGCAACTACTCGATGCGCGTGCCGCCGGCCTGTCCGCTCTGCGCCGGCCAGTATCTCGATCAGACCGGCTTCGGCACGGAGCGTGTCGAAGCGGAGGTGAACGCCGCGTGCCCGGGCGCACGCGTGGCCCGGCTCGACCGCGACGCCATCCGGCGCAAGGGCGCGCTGACGGCGCTGCTGGCGAAGTTTCGCGACGGCGACATCGACGTGCTCGTCGGCACGCAGATGATTGCAAAAGGACACGATTTCCCGCGCGTCACGCTCGTCGGCGTCGTCTCGGCCGATGTCGGGCTCGGCGTTGCCGATTTCCGCGCCTCCGAGCGCACGTTTCAGTTGCTGACGCAGGTGTCGGGCCGGGCGGGACGCGGGGAGCAGCCGGGCGAAGCGGTCGTGCAGACGCTCTATCCGACGCACTACAGCATCCAGCTCGCGTGCCGGCAGGACTACACCGCGTTCTACGAGCAGGAGCTGCGGTTCCGCCGCGCGATGGGCTATCCGCCCTTCATGTCGATCGTGAACGTCATTGTTCGCGGCCGCACCTTTACACAAGCGATGGACGATGCAGCCGACGTGGCCAACAACGTGCGCGAGGCGGGCGCCCGGCGCGACGATCTGCGCGTCCTCGGACCGGCGCCGGCGCCGCTCGGAAAACTGCGCGGCGAATATCGCGCGCAGCTGCTCATCAAGAGCACGCGCCGGAAGCAGATCCGCGAGGCGGTCTTGCGCGCCATCGGCTCGCGGGCAGAACTGGCCAGGCGCGTGACGATCGACGTCGACCCGCTGTCGGTGTTGTAGGCCTCGAGCGACGAGGACACGAAGGGCACGAAGATCTGTTGTACAAGATGCTTCCCGTACGAAGATGTCCTTCGTGCGCTTCGTGTTTCGTGATGAAGCTACTGAACGTCAGTCAGCGCAGCAGCTGCGCGGGCTCGATCGGCGCCGGTGTGAAGCAGACGATGAACATGAAGAGCGCGAAGAGCGCCAGCCAGAGCCGCGTCCGATCGAGCGGCACGTGCTCGTCGAAGGTTGGCGGATGATGCCGGCCGAACGCAAACAGCATGACGATCATCAGCACCGTCCACACGCGCCAGCTGATCGCGAAGTAGCTGAGGCCGATGGCGATCGCCAGCGTCGCGAGCGTGACCTGGGACGATCGGCGGCCGAGCACCGCGTACGAGATGTGTCCGCCATCGAGCTGTCCGATCGGAAACAGGTTCAGCGCCGTGGCCAGCAGCCCGAACCACGCGGCAAACGCCATCGGGTGCAGATTCAGCGAATAGCCAGCCGGCGTCGTGCCGACGATGAGCCGCTCGGCCAGCTGGAACAGCAGCGGCTCGCCAAGCTCCATGCCGCCGAAGCCCGGCGGCAGGCGCACCACGTGCGACATCGCGACGCCGAGGAACAGCGCCGGCACGGCGACGAGGAACCCAGCGATCGGACCGGCAATGCCGATGTCGAAGAGCATCCGCTTGGTCGGGATCGGCTCGCGGATCTTGATGAAGGCGCCAAGCGTGCCGGTGATGGAAATCGGGATCGGCAGGAAGAACGGCAGCGACGCGTCCACGTCATAATACCGGCACGCGAAATAATGCCCGAGCTCGTGACAGCCGAGAATCGCCAGAATCGTGCCGCTGTACCACAGGCCGCGCAGCACCAGCGCCGCGGAGAGACCGGGAATCTGCGTCAGCGGCCTGAAGTCAGCGAGAAAGTCCACATAGGACTCGATGCCGACCCACGTCGTCGTCACAACGGTGAGCAGCAGGAGGAGGACGTTCAGCCAGACGCGGTCTTTGAACTTGCGGCGAGGCTGTTGCCAGTAAAACGCCGGAGTGGGGTCCAGGGTTGTCGTATCCACGGAGATAGCGGAGGGCCTTTCGGTCTTCAAACAGCCTTTGGCAGACTCTACGGCGGAGTCGGGGCAGGCGGCGCGCGATGCGATTACCCGATGTTCTGCAGATCCTTACCCGGCTTGAAGCGGATCGTGCGTCCCGGCGGGATGCGTACTTCCTTGCCGGTGCGCGGGTTGCGGCCGATGCCGCGCTTGCGTGGCTTCACTTGAAAGACGCCGAATCCGCGCAGCTCGATTCGTTCGCCGCGCTGCATGGAGGTCCGCATCGCGTCGAACACCGCATCGACGGCCACCTCAGCTTTGACTTTGGTGATGTCGGCAATCTTCGACACTTCGTTGACGATGTCGACCTTGATCATGCTTAGAGTCTCCAAGCGGCGTCTAACTACTATAAATACTGTGACTTACGCTGTCAAGGCTGAGGCTAACTGACGATAGACATGCCCCGAAATACTCCCGCTGTCGTGCTGGTTGGACGCCCGAACGTTGGGAAATCCACGCTTTTCAACCGAATCACCGGATCGCGCCGCGCGATCGTCGCGCCGATGGCCGGCACGACACGCGATTCGCTCGCGCGTCCGGCGATCTGGCGCGGCCAGGCGTTTCAACTCTCGGACACCGGCGGTCTGTACGGCGCGAGCGAGGATCCGCTGCACGATCTGGTGGTTCGCCAGGGTCAACGCGCGATCCTCGGGGCCGATTTGCTCGTCCTCGTTGTGGACGGCCGCGAAGGGCTCGTGCCGGGAGACCAGACGATCGCCCGTGAGCTGCGCGAGGCGAACCGTCCGGTGATCCTCGCGATCAACAAAGCCGACGACAAGCGCGCGCGCGACGCCGCGATGGACTTCTATGCGCTCGGCCTCGATCCGATCGTGGAGATCTCGGCGGAGCACGGCCAGGGCGTCGGGGATCTGCTCGACGAAATCGTCCGGCGCCTGGGCGCGATCGAGACGAACGCCACGGCCCGCGCGGCGGCGGATCAGGCTGCCACCGATCCCGACGCACGAGCCGCAGATGACGATGCCGCGGAGGAGGGGCGCACGGAGGCGCCAGCCCCGGAAGAGACTGCTGTAGCGATCGTGGGCCGGCCGAATGTTGGCAAGTCGTCGCTGGTGAACCGGTTGCTCAAGGCCGAGCGCGTGCTCGTCAGCGACATGCCGGGCACCACGCGCGACGCGATCGACGCGACGCTCACATGGCATCGCCGGCGCTTCCGGATCGTGGACACGGCGGGCATGCGCAAGCCCGGACGGGTTGCGCGCGGCGGAGCGGTGGAGTTCGTCAGCGTCGCCGGCTCCAAGCGCGCCATCATGGAGGCCGACGTGGTCGCGCTGGTCCTCGACGCCAGCACCGGCCCGACCGACCACGACGCCGCAATCGGGGGCGAAGCGGATCGCGCCGGCCGGGGCGTCGTCATCATCGCGAACAAGTGGGATCTCGTCAAGGCGCGCGGCCCCAAGTTCTCCGAGGTGTTCGACGACGAAACGCGGCGGCACATGCGGTTTCTCGACTACGCGCCGATCCTGCACATCTCGGCGCTGACCGGCGAGCGGACGCCGAAGATTCTCGAGACGATCGATCGCATTCATGCGAGCCGTCGCCAGCGCGTGCCGACGCCCGCATTGAACACGTTTCTCGCAGAGGTGACGGCCGCGAATCCGCCGGTGAGCCCGGGCAGCAAGCACGTCCGCATCCTGTACGCCGCACAGATCGGCGTCGCCCCGCCGTCGTTCGTGTTCTTCACGAACGTGGCGACGACCTTTCATTTTTCCTACGAGCGGTTTCTCGTCAATCAGCTGCGCGAGCACTTCGGTTTCGTCGGCACGCCGATTCGGATTCAGGTCCGGCGCCGCGATCGCAAGGTCGCCGGACAGCGGACGGCGGGGAAGGCGCCGTCGTCGAAGAAGGCGGGCGACAGCCGGGCCGCTTCGAGAGAGAAGGGGCGGACGCGGTCGGCGGGAACCGGGAAGATGGCCAAGGGTGAGCGGCAGCGCGCCGAGCGCAAGAGCCTCGATCGCAAGGATCGTCACGGCCGCCGGCGTCCTCGAAAGTAATTCGACCGCGCCGCGCGGACCAGAGGACTTTACTCCTGTCGTTTGTTATACTTTCGGTCGCGTCATGTCCGGCACGCCAGCGTCCATCGAGATTCCGAACCGTGCGCTGTTCAAGGCCGGCGAGGTTTGCGATCTCGTCAAGGTTCAGCCGTACGTCCTCCGTTCGTGGGAGGCGGAGTTTCCGGCGCTTGGGATCGCGAAGGCCGCGGGCGCGCCTCGCGTCTACCGTCGAACCGACGTCGAACAAGTTCTTCGCATCAAGCACCTGCTGCTGGTCGAGGGGCTCACGCTGGCGGGAGCCCGCCGGCGGCTGGACGAAGAGGCGACGCCGGTTGCCGCAGACGCGCCGGTTATCGACGAGCTGATCGGCCGCAACGCGCGCGAGCGGCTCACCGAAGTGAAGCGCGGGCTGCGCTCGATTCTCGACTTGCTCGCGGGCCAGCCGAGCGCCGAGGAATTCCGGCTGGGTCCGCCAGCCGCCTCCGGGCATGGCGGGCGCGCCCGCGCAATGCCGGCCAGCCGCGTGAAGGCGGCTCGCGGAAAGACCGCACCGTCCCGCAATGGGGCGCGCCGCAAGCGTTCGGCGTAAGAGTAAGATCGTCGGAGCAGTATTCTCTCGGGACGTAGCGTAGCCTGGTTATCGCGCCTGACTGGGGGTCAGGAGATCGTGGGTTCGAATCCCGCCGTCCCGACCAATTTTCATTTCTGGTATCGCCGGGGTAACAACCCCCTGCCCGGCGACTCATCATGCTGGTCGCGATTCTCGCGATGCGGCAATTTTCAAACTGACTCCCAAAAAATTACTTGCCGCGCTTGAAGACGGCTGAGGTACCACACCGTACTGATCGCATCAAGATGGGGGGGAGCGGCTCGGCGCCGCCCGAACCGCATCACGGAAGCGATGAAGGCGACCGCCATTTGCAGCGCAGTGATCGTGCTGGCGATGGCCATTGTGACCGCACTGTTGTTGCAACGCGCTCGCAGATGCGCCGAAAGCGATTATCGTCGGTAACAACATTTTGTCGTCCCGGCGTAGACTCCTCGTCGATGGACGCGCTCCTCCTGGATCTCCGATACGCGCTGCGCCAGATGCGGCGCTCGCCGCTCTTCACCGCGACGTCGATCGTCACGCTCGCGATCGGCATTGGCGCGACGACGGCGATCTTCAGCACCGTCAACGCGACGCTGCTGCGGCCGCTGCCGTATCGGCATCCCGAGGAACTCGTCAGCGTTCGGACGCGGTTGAGTGGCGGACGGATCACGACCGGCTTGCTGTCGCCCGTGGAATTGACGGCGCTCGGCGCTCCCAACCTGCCGATCGTGCGGGTCGCCGGCCTCAGCAATCAGCCTTTCGACGCCACGCTGATCTCTCCAGACGGCACACCCACGCAGGTGCTCCTGACCAGCGCCACCGAGGGCTTTTTTGAGCTGCTCGGACTCCCGATGGCACGCGGCCGCGGCTTCATCCACGAAGAGGAGATCAATCCGGGGCCTGGCGCTCCGCTGTTCGTCGTGCTCTCGTATCGAGCCTGGCGCACGATGTTCGGCGGCGACCCGGCCATCGTCGGCAAAACGGTCCGGTTCGCGGAGGTGGACGCCCCCACGACCGTGGTCGGCGTCGCGTCGCCGTCGCTGGATATGCCGCACGACACCGATTTCTGGGTTAATTTCCGCCTGAACCCGCTGGACGTCTGGCACGGTATCGACGCCGTCGTGCGCGTGCCGCCCGGAACCAGAATCGAGAAAGTGCGGAGCGAACTGTCCGTCGTCATGGCCGGCCTCGCGCGCACGACCGCGAGCGACGAAGGGCGCGAGTACGTCGTCCGGCCCCTCGTGACCGCGATGGTTGGCGATCTCGGTCCGACGCTGCTGCTCATTCTTGGCGCGGCAGGGCTGCTCCTGCTGCTGGCCTGCGTGAATGTCGCCAACCTGCTGCTGGCGCGCGGCACGGCACGGATGCGCGAAATGGCGACGCGCGCCGCGCTCGGCGCGAGCCGCCGCCGCGTCGTCCGACAGCTCGTGACGGAAGCCGCCGTGCTCGCGACGGCGGGCGCCGTCGCGGGCCTCGGGCTCGCCTGGGGCGCCGTGCGGATCCTGCTCGCGTTCGGTGCGTCGAAGCTGCCGCGACTCGACCGCGTGCCGTTCGACGGCCGCGTGCTGCTGTTCGCCTTCTGCGTGCTGCTGTTCGCCGCCGTCGTGATGGGCGCGGCGCCCGCGTGGCGGCTGGCGAAAACGGACATCCGTGGACTGCTGAACGACGGCGGACGGAGCGCCACCGCAGGGCGCGGCGCCTCGCGCCTGATGTCGGCGCTGATCGTCGGTGAGATCGCGCTCGCGATCGCGCTGGTCGCCGGCGCCGGCTGGCTGGTGCAGAGCTTCGCGAGACTCGAACGGACCGATCCCGGCTTCACGGCGGCGGGCCGGCTCGTGGTGGACGTGCGGCCGACGAAGATCATCAACGCGCCCGTGGACGGCCTCGCCTGGTCACACGCGCTGATGCAGCACATACGGGACACGGCGGGCGTGGCGCTGGCCGGCGCGGCGTCGACGCTTCCGCTCCGCGCCGACCGCGATCCGTCGGGCACCGTCGAGATCCGCGGCGAGCTGTCGGACCCCAACCATCCCGTTGGCGCGCACATGCGGATCGTGACGCCCGGATTCTTCGCAGCGATGGGCATCAGATTGCTGGAAGGCCGCGCGTTCACCGTCGACGATCGACAACAGACGGCGCCGGTGGCCGTGGTCAATCGTGCGTTCGTCCGGCGGTTCATCGGCGGCCGCGATCCAATGGCCGCGCAGTTCACCTTCGGCTACCCGAAGACGGATCCGCAGTCGCTCCGTTCGATTGTCGGCGTGGTCGACGATGTGCGATACGTATCGCTCGGCGAGCAGGCCGAGCCCATTTTCTACGTATCGCAGGACCAGGTTCCGTATCCCTTCACGCGCCACGCGGTGGTCGTCACCGCGCAACACGGCGACGCCGAGGCCCTGATTCCCGCCATTCGATTCGCACTGAAGCGCTTCGACCCGCAGCTGGTCGTCGCCTTCGCGCCGGCAAGCGCCATCGTCGCAGCGACGCTCGAGCGGCAGTCGCTCGGGATGGCCCTGCTCGTCATCTTCGGCGCAACCGCTCTCACGCTCGCGGCGGTCGGGATCTACGGTGTGATCGCCTATGCCGTCGCCGAGCGCGAAGCCGAAGTCGCGACGCGCCTTGCGGTGGGCGCGTCGCCGCGCGACGTGTTCCGTCTGATGATGTCGACGGGCCAGCGTCTCGCCGTCGCCGGCATTGCACTCGGCCTGACGATCGCTTATGCCGTCGGCCGCGTCGTGGCGGCGAGCGTCTACGGAATGCGCCCGGACGATCCGATCGTCCTCGCCGGCGCAGCGGCTCTGGTCTGCGCCGTCACGATTCTCGCCATCGCCATTCCGGCGCACAGGGCCAGCCGCCTCAGCCCTTCGCTCGCCTTGCGGTCGAAGTAGAGGGAGTCGTTCGAGCCACGGGATCGAAGTCGCCGCGCAGGCGAATCTGCCCGGTCGCGTTCGACGCGGCGCCCGTCCCACCGTTGAACGTGATCAGCGACGCGAACCCGCCATTCCCGGGCGGTAGATCGATGACGCCGGTGTCGGCTCCCAGCACGACGTCGCCCTTCTTCAGCGTCACCTTGCTGTGGCCGGTGAAGAACGAAATCGTCTGATCCTCAGGCTCGCCGTTTGCCCGCATCTTCACCGTGAGATCTTGCCCGTCTCGCGTGAGACCTCGCGGACGAGCTCCGCGACGTCGCGCTCGCGTCCCGACCAGGCGAGATCAGCCTGCGAGATCATCCCCACGCAGCTTCCGCGGTCGTCAACGACAGGGACCCGCCGCACCTGGTGCTTCTCCATCGTCGCCATCACTTCGCCGAGCGGCGCGTCCATCGGCACCGTCACGACGAGCTCGGACATGCAGGTGGATGCCGGGTAGGCCATCGGGTTCTTGCCGGCCGCGACCACGCGGCAGACGATGTCGCGGTCGGTCACGACGCCGATGACCTGTTCGGTGGGATCGATGACGGGGATTTCCCCGCAGTCGTGCTGCACCATGAGCTTGGCGACCTGATCGAGCGGCGTCTCCGGCGTGCAGCACGCGGGATTTGCCGTCATGACATTCCGCGCCAGTTTGGCCATGCGTCCTCCTTGTGTCGGGATGGAATCCAATTCGTGAGCAAGCTCCGGACCAAGGCGGGATCCGCCGGTCTTGTGTCGCATATGGTCGAGCGGCGGCGGGCGCGTTACTATAGGCGCCACCCCGGCGCGCGGCGCCGCGGAACAACAGGCTCGTCCGATACGAGGAGGCGGTGTGAAATCTGTGATGAAGACGTTGATGCTCGCGGCGGCGCTCTCGGTCGCGGCCAGTGCCGCGCAAGCGGCTGACGGCGTGCTGATTCAGGAAACGACAGTGACGAACGGCACGCCGCGCACGCACCAGATTCAGATCGAGAAGAATCGCATGCGCGCCGAGACCAGCCGGGCGAACGGCGAGAAAGAGGTATTCCTCTTCGACGGCGCGAAACAGGTGATGTGGATCATCAACTACGACAAGAAAACGTACAGCGAGATGACCAAAGCCGACATCGATCGCGTCGGCGGGCAGGTCAACGACGCGATGGCGAAAATGCAGGAGCAGCTGAAGTCTCTGCCGCCCGAGCAGCGCGCCAGGGTTGAGGCGATGATGGCCGGCCGCGGCGGCATGCCCGGGGGGGCGCCCGCTGCGGTTGCGAAAACCGAATACAAGAAGGTCGGCACCGACAAAGTCGGGAAGTGGGCGTGCGACAAGTACGAAGGTTCGAGGGGCGGCCAGAAGACGTCGGAGATGTGCACGGTCGATCCGCAGACGCTCGGCTTCACGGCGGCCGACTTCGAGGTGTCGCGCCAGTTGCAGGAGTTCTTCGGGAAGCTGCTGCCGGCCGGCGGCGACTCGATGTTCCGTATCGGGACGGGGCAGGCGGAAGGCTTCAACGGCATTCCCGTGCGTCACGTGACGTTCGGCGCCGCGCCGACGACGTCTGAGATCTCCTCGGTGACGCGTCAGACGTTTCCGGAGTCGACGTTTGCCGTGCCGGAGGGATTCACGAAGGAAGCGTCGCCGTTCGGCGGGCGCGGCCGCCAGTAGGAAAGCGGTCGTACCCCGTTTCGCCCGCGACCGAGAAATTCATCACGAAGACACGGAGAACATGGCAGACACGAAGAAAACCATCTTCGTGATCGCCGCGTCCTTCGTGCCTTCGGGACAAGGCTTTGGAACGCGCTCTTACGGCGCGCCGGGCGGCGGCACGCGCTTGTGCGTCGCCTGCTCGAACGCATAGGCGAGTCCGAGCAGCTTCGGCTCGCTGCACGCCAGGCCGGAGAAGCTCACGCCGTACGGCTCCGGCTTCGCGTTGAAGCCGGCGGGAAACGGCGGCGTCGGCTCGTTGGGAATCAGCGCGAACGGCACGATCACCGTCGGGTAGCCTGGGCGCGCCGCGATGCCGGCGCTTCCGGCGCCTGGGAAGAGCAGCGCGTCGAGGTGCTGCGCCTTCATCACCGCGTCCATGCCATTGGTCGCGCTGAGCGCGAGATCCTTCGCTCGATCCGCCTCGTAGCGCGGGCGATCGCGTTCGAGGTCCATTTCGTCCGAGATGTCGAGGCGCGATTGCCCGTACCGGATCGCGCCAGCCTTCTCGTGTGCGCGATTCCATTCCCGCAGCTCGGTCAGCGTCTTCACCGGCGCCGACGGCCCGAGCGTCGCCAGCCACTTGTTGAAGTCGCGCTTCATGCCGTACTTCACGACAATGGTGCAGTCGTCGTCCTTGCCGCGCGCCTGATTGGCGCCCGAACAGAAATTCCAGTCGCTGATGTTCTTTGCGGGGTCCTTCTCGAGCACGCTCGGGATGTCCGCGGGATCGACGATGACCGCGCCCTGCTGCTTCAGCGCGGCGATCGCCTCCCGCATCGCGTTCGCCTGCGCCGCATTCAGCCCGCCGCGGCCGTCACCGCGACCGCCGCCACCCCGCTCTGCGGTCGTGGCCGCCTTCGCGCCGTTCGCCGCGTCCGCCGCCGGCAGCTTGTCGTAGTAGAACGCGCGCGGAATGCCGATGCGCGCGCCCTTCAATGCGTCCGTCTTCAGGAACGGCGTGTAGTCGCGTCCTGGAGGCGGCGTGCAGCGGGACGTCGCCGCGTCGTTCGGGTCCGGCGCCGCGCTCTCGAGAGCGCCCAGCATGATCGCGGCGTCGGTGACCGTGCGCGTCATTGGTCCCGCCGTGTCCTGATCGGCGGTGATCGGGATCACGCCCCACCGGCTGATGCGTCCCACCGTTGGCTTCACCGCCGCGAGCATCGTCTGGTTGGATGGACCGAGAATCGAACCGGACGTCTCGGTGCCGACGTTGGCCGCCCAGAGATTGGCGGACGTGCCGATCCCCGAGCTCGACCCGCCCGTGTTCAGCGCGGGGCGCCCGTCGAATGTGGCCGGCCGCGGATCCTTGCGCGGGTCGAACGGATTGAAGCCCTGGCCGCCGACCGCGTTGAAGTCGCCCGGCATCGGCGTCGGCGCGCCGGCGACGAAGTTCGCGAGCTCTGACAGCCCGGCTTTGGCGATGATGATCGCGCCGGCGTCCTCCAAATTCTTGGTGAGCGTCGCCTCGTAGGGTGGAATGAAGCCCTCGAACGCGAGCGCACCGCCCGAGGTGGGCATGCTCGTCGTGTGGATGTTGTCCTTCAGGGCGACCGGAATCCCGTGCAGCGGTCCGCGGACATGGCCCGCGGCGCGCTCACGGTCGCGATCGTCGGCCTCCTTCAACGCGTTCGGATTCACGAACACGGCGGCGTGGAGCTTCTCCTCGTAGGTGCCGATGCGGGCGAGGTACTGCAGGACGAGATCGTGCGACGTGATCTGTCCGCTCTTCATGGCCGCCTGCATCTGCGGAATCGTCGCCTCGACGACCGTGAATGGTTGAGTTGGCTGCGATCGTCTCGACTGTGCGGCAACGGCCAATGTGGCCGCGACGATCGTCACTGCGCTCGATATCAGAATGCGTTTCATGCGTGATCTCCGGAGTGTGGCGCGATGCTATCATCTCCGCTCCAACGGAGGGTATGTATGCGTCGTGATTGGTTGTGTCCAGTCGTCGTTCTACTGGTCGTGCTCCTGATGGCCGCGCCGTCCGGCGCGCAGCAAACGAGCAATCTCACGGGCGTCGTCACCGATGCGCAGAGCGCTGTGCTCCCCGGCGTGACCGTGACGGCGACATCGCCCGCGTTGATTGGCACCCAAACCGTCGTCACCGAGCCGAACGGCAGCTATCGTTTCGCGACGGTGCCACCCGGCGTCTACACGCTGACCTTCGAGTTGAGCGGCTTCCAGACCGTCAAGCGCGCGAATATCGTGCTGGCTCTCGGACAGACGCTGACGGTCGATACGCAGCTGCAGGTGCAGAGCCTTCAGGAGAGCGTCACCGTCACGGCCGCCTCGCCTGTGGTCGACACCCAGACGACGAGCATGGGCTCGACGCTCACGACGGCGAAGCTGATTGGTGTCCCCTCTGCCACCGACCTGTGGAGCGCGCTTGCGCGCGCGCCGGGCGTCCGCATGCAGGGGTACGACGTCGGCGGCAGCCACAAGAGCGAGCAGAGCGGCTACGAGGCCTTCGGCGTCCGCGGACAGTCGCGCGTCGTCACCGAAGGCGTCGACACGACCGAGGGGTCGGGCGGCGCCGGCTTCTACCAGGATTACTACGCGCAGAACGAGATTGCGGTGAGCGCTGCCGGGCAGGACGTGACGATGAACACGCCGGGCGCCGCCGTGATCTCCACGATCAAGAGCGGCGGCAACGACTTCAAGAGCCTCGTCACGACGTCGTGGGAGCCCAAGAGCTGGATCGCGAACAACATCGACGCGGCGACGAAGGACCGCGGGTTCACCGGCGTGCCGAACAACAAGTTCTGGGAGTTTCACCCGGATCTCGGCGGGCCGATCGTGAAGGACAAGCTGTGGTTCTTCGGCGCCTACAACCACTTCACGATCGACGAGGACATCACCGGCGTGCCGCACGATCGCGCCACGTATCAGGGCTACTACAACAACTACACGACGAAGGAAACCTACAAGGCGACCGAGAAGGACACGATCATCGGCTACTACCAGCTCGGGCGCCTGCGGACGCCGAACCGCAATCTCTCGGCGGTGACGAGCCCTGATTCCACGGTGACGCAGGCGAGCTCCACTCACATGTACAACGGCAAGTGGCAGCGCATCTGGACCAACCGCCTGTTCAGCGAGCTGAACGTCGGTGATTTCGGCTATCACTTCCCGGAAGCGCCCCTCGTCGACTTCGCCACGAACCCGCCGCGCATCGACCAGACCACGACCGTGCAGACCGGGGCGGCATGGGCGGCGGCGGGTGCGAACGGGCCGTTCATCATCGAGCGCAACAAGCCGCAGATCTTCGCGACGGTCACCTATTTTCTGCCGTCGAGCGTGGGCAGCCACGACATCAAGACGGGGCTCGAGTGGTTCGACGACGCCCAGCTGAATGAGAGCACTGGGCAGTCGGGCGTCGTGTATTACCAGGATCTGAGCGGCAAGCCCGATCAGGTACAGCTGTTCAACATGGGGCCGTTCTCGACGCTCGGCACGGCCTGGACCGGTGCCGACAACCGCAACCGGCGGGAAGCGCTGTTCCTGCAGGACCGGTGGTCGATGAACGCGCGCGTCACGCTGACGGCCGGCGTGCGGTACGACCGTCAGCGGCCCTACTACGAGTCGTCGATCTCGGCGCCGGTGCTCAGCGACATCTTCCCGGCGGTGACGACACCAGGGGCCACGCTGCTCGTGCGGAACACGGTAGCGCCGCGCGTCGGCGTGAGCTGGGATCTGCAGGGCGACGGCACGTCGGCGGTCAAGGCGTTCTATGGCCGCTACTACAACAACATGGCGCAGGACCTCGCCAACCTGAATCCTGGCGGCGTGAACTCGCGGACGTACAAGTTCCTCGATCAGAACGGCAACGGCCTCTACGATGGCGCGACCGAACTGGGCGCGCTCGTGTCGACGACTGGCGGCACGACCACGAAGCTCGACCCGAATCTGAAGGTGCCGTACACCGACGAGCTCGACGCCTCGTACCAGCGCCAGTTCTGGGGTGAGTCGTCGGTGCGCGTGGCCTACGTCCGCAAGATGGTGCGCAATGTGTACGCGACATTCAACATCGCGCGCGACGGCCAGTTCACGGTGCCGTTCGCGGCGACCGTCCCACTGACCAGCGTCAACGGCGGATCGCAGGGGAGCCAGACGTTCAACCTGATGGACATCCCGGCGTCGCTGCGTGGTGTGGTGCAGAACGAGTTCGCGAACATTCCCGACTCGGTTGGCGGCGGCTCGTTCAACTACGACACGTTCGAGGTCGCGTTCAACAAGCGCTTCAGCGGCAGCCAGTTCATCGACGCCAGCTTCGACTACCTGCGTCGCGACGAGCTGCGGCAGAACTCGGCGAGCACCAACCCGTTCAACACCGACCCGCTCATGATCAACTACTTCCAGAACGTCAACCCGGCCGTGCCAAACCGGCAGTCGAGCTCCAACTGGCAGCTGCACCTCTCGGGCCGCTACGATCTGCCGTACGAGATCGGCGTCGGCGCAAACGTGCAGGTGCAGAGCGGTTGGCCGTTTGCGCGCCTGGTCACCGTCTCGCTGCCGACGGCCGGGACGCAGACGTTCTTCCTGGAGGATATCGATAACAACCGGTCCGACACCGTGCCGCTGGTAGGCGTGCGCGTCGACAAGTCGGTGCACTTCGACTCACACCGCATCCTCTTCATGTTCGACATGTTCAACGCGCTCAATTCGAATGCGGTGACCAACTTCGCGCTCAGCAACGGCGCGTCGTACAACAAGATCATCGCGACGCTGCAGCCGCGCACGTTCCAACTCGGCGTCCGACTGGAATTCTGACCGCCGACGGGGCGGCGCTGCATGCGCCGTCCCGCGTCTTCACCGCGTGCACGGGCGGCGGTCGCCGCCGATTCCGCGCCACCACTCCGCCTCCTCGGCGGCGACTCTTTCCAAATCAGATATATCGTAATGTGATATAGTCGGCGGCCAATGACCGCGCGCCGTTCGCCCTCCGATCCGCAGCGCGTCCCACTCGCCCTGCTGCACATCCTGCTGGCGGTCGCCGATCGCGAGCGGCACGGCTACGCGATCATGCAGGACGTCCGCGAGCGGACCGGCGGCGCGTTCAAGCTGGGGCCGGGGACGCTCTACGGCTCGATCAGGCGGCTGCTCGAGGCCGATCTGATCGAGGAGATCGACGAACGCCCCGATCCCGCTCACGACGACACCCGCCGGCGCTACTACCGGATCACGTCACGGGGCCGGAAGGTCGCGGTCGAAGAGACCGCACGGCTCGCCAAGCTGCTGCGCCACGCGCGCGCCGTGGGGCTCGCGCCGAAGACGGTCTGACCCATGCAGTGGCCGGAGCGCGTCTATCGGGCGGCGCTGCGGTGCTATCCATCGGAGTTCCGCGACGAATACGGCGGGGAGATGCTGCAGGCGTTCCGCGACCAGTGGCGCGACACCCGCGGCCCCCGCCTCTGCGTCGCGTTGATGGCCGACGTGGCGGCCACCGCACCGAAGGAGTATGGACGCGTATTGATGAACGATCTGCGATATGCCCTTCGAATGATGCGCACGTCGCCGCTGTTCAGCGCTGCCGTGGTGATGACCGTGGCGCTGGCGATTGCCGCCAACACCGCCATCTTCAGCGTCGTCAATGCCGTGCTGCTGCGGCCGCTGCCCTTCGGCGCGCCCGATCGGCTGATGTGGGTCGCCGAACGGAACGACGCGCTGCACATTCCCACGTTCGGCGCGTCTCTGCTGAACTACCTGTCCTGGAAGGAGCAGACGCAAAACGTCGCTCTCGCGGCGCTCGGCTCAGTCACCTTCAGCCTCAGCGGGTCGGGCGATCCGGAGCAGTTCGCGGGCAGCCGCATCACACCGTCGCTGATGCCCGTGCTGGGCCTCCAGCCCCTGTCGGGCCGAACGTTCCGCGACGACGAAGAGCGGCCCGGCGCGCCGGCGGTGGCGATGATCAGCGAAGGCTTGTGGAAGCGGCGCTTCGGCCGAGATCCGGCGGTCGTCGGCCGCACGGTGAACTTGAACGGTGTCCCGACGACGGTGATCGGCATCGCACCGCCAGCGCTCGCGGTCCTGACCGGCGGCGACGTGTGGGTGCCGATCACGATCGACCCGGCACACGAGATTCGCCTGAATCACGTGGTCAACGTCGTCGGCCTTCGCAAGCAGGGTGTATCGATCGAGCAGGCGCAGTCGGAGATGGACGCCGTGTCCGCGCGTGTCGGCCGGCAGTACCCAGAAGTGAACGACTGGGGCATCCGGCTGGTGACGTTTCGCCACTGGTTCGTCAACGATCAGCTCGAGACGGCGCTGCTCGTTCTGCTCTGCGCCGTCGTCTTCGTGCTGTTGATAGCGTGCGCGAACATCGCGAATCTGCTGCTCGCGCGAGCCACGGCCCGCGAGCGCGAGATCGCCATTCGCACCGCGATGGGCGCCACCCGGGGACGATTGCTCCGGCAGCTCCTCGCCGAAAGCCTCGTCCTGTCCCTGTTAGGCGGCGCGGCCGGCCTGGCGTGCGCGCTGTGGGCCGTGCGTCTGCTCGATCGCCTGCTGCCTGCGAACCTGCTGCCGGTGCCCGATATTGGCGTCGACGCACGCGTCCTGTCGTTCGGGGTGTTCGCGACGGTGGCCACGGGTCTGCTGTTCGGCGTCGCGCCTGCCTGGCAGGCCGCGAGGACCGACATCAACGCGATGCTGAAACAATCCGGCCGCTCGGCGATAGGAGCGCGGAGCCGCCTGCGCAACGGGCTGGCTGCCACGGAGCTCGCGCTCGCCACGGTCCTGCTCGTCGGCGCGGGGCTGCTCGTGCAGAGCCTGATGAACCTCGAGCGGGCACGGCTCGGCTTCGCGCCGCAGAACGTCCTGACGTTTCAGCTGGCGCTGCCGCCGGCCAAGTATTCACGCGACGTCAAAGGGCCCGCCTTCTACCGGCAGCTGCTCGAGTCGCTGCGCGCACTGCCTGGCGTCCGCGGCGCCGCGATTTCGAGCGGCATCCCGTTTGGTGCGGGCAACTATACGACGTCGCCGTTTGCCGCCGTGGGCCCGTCCGTGCTGCCGCCAGATACTGCCGTGCCGATCAACTGGCGCATCGTGAGCCCGGGATTCTTCCGGACGCTGGAGATCCCGCTGGTGCGCGGGCGCGATTTCACCGAGGCGGACAATGCCCGGGACGTGCCCGTCATCGTGAGTCAGGCCGCGGCGCGGCGCTTCTGGGGCGCCGACGACCCGATCGGCCGCGTGATCCGCCGCCCGAACGACACACAGATGATGACGGTGATCGGCGTGGTCGGCGACGTGCGGGACACCGCGCTCAACCAGGAGTCGCCGGCGATCTATTACCCGAGCGCGGCGCGAGTCTGGCCGTTGATGGACGTCGTCGTCAGAAGCGAGGCCGGGCCGGAGGCGCTGTTGCCGGGCATCCGGCAGAAGGTGCGCGAGCTCGATCCGGAGCTTGCGCTGGCAACCGTGCGGCCGATGGAGGAGTGGGTATCGGGCAGCGCGGCGCAACCGCGCCTCAACGCGGCGCTCCTCATGGTGTTTGCCCTCCTTGCGCTGGTGATCGCCGCGATTGGGACCTACGGCGTGCTGGCGTACTCGGTGACGCAGCGCACGCGCGAAATCGGCCTGCGCATGGCGCTCGGCGCACCGGCGGGCCGTGTCATCCGGCTGATTGTCGGCGAGGGCATGTTGGTCGGCGCCGGCGGCATCGTCGCGGGCCTTGCGGCGGCGCTCGCGATCACCCGTACGATCGGCGGTCTGCTGTTCGCCGTGCCCGCTCACGATCCGCTCACGTTCGGCGGGGTTGCGGCCGTGCTGGCGATCGTCGCCCTGGCCGCGTGCTTTGTACCGGCGCGCCGCGCCTCTCGCGTCAATCCGATCGTCGCGCTGCACGACGACTGAACCGGTTGAGTTATCATCATCGGCACAACAGAGGTCCCGAGTGATGAATCAACTCAAACGTGTCGCCGCTGCAATCGCTCTCGGTGGAATGGCGCTGCTCCTGCCCGCGTGGCTGGTGGCGCAGGGGCGCGGGGGCGCCAACAGTCCATTTCCGGGCGGCGCGAATCCCGACGGCTCGCTGCGGCCGACGCCTCCTGTGTCGCGCCTGTTCTCGCAGGACGCGTACACCGAGTACTCGATCCTCGAGCCCGGGAGCGAAGCGTTCCGCATCCGCTTCCTTCCCGAGGAGACACGTGTCGGGGCGACCGAGCTGGTGAACGCCACGCGCGGCGGCAGCGAAGGCTCCGACGTCGAAGTGTTCGACCCGCGGACCGGCAAGCCGCTGAAGTTCACGTACGCGCAGCAGGGGAACGATCCCGAGAATCACGCGATTCACGCCACGCTGCCGATTCCGGTGCCCGAAGGCGGTGTCGGCCGCGTGCTGATCTACAAGACCTACAAGGATCCGCGCACCTACATGATGCACAACGACGACATCGTGTGGGTGCGGAGCTTGAGTGGCTACCGGCTCGGCGTGCTGCTGCCGAAAGGCTTTGCGTTCATCTCGTCGAATGTGGCCGCGCAGCTGTCCACGGCCGCCGACGGACGGCTGAAGCTGGCGTTTGCGAACCCGAGCGGCCAGAGCAATCCTGTGACGATTCACGCGCGCAAGACGTCCGCGGCGTTCCCCCCGACCAAATACACCGACATGTTCTTCGACGACGTGAAGACGCTCTACGATCTGGGCGCGCCCGAAAGCGGCCGCATCGCGGTAGAGCAGATCTACAGCGACTATCGCAAGGGCGCGACGGCACGCCTCGACAGCTTGAAATATCTGCCGCTGCAGGACTTGAAGGTCATCGACTTGGACACGGCGAAACCGTTCGCGCCCGTGAAGACCGGCACGGCGACGACGGTCAAGCTCGGGGTTCCGATCGTGGACGACAAGCAGAGCGCGCACATCAAGATCAGCGGCACGCTCACCGGCCCCGGCTACACCGTGGCGAACGGCGACCTGATCTTCGATCGCACGCTCCACGGGCTCCGCAACACGGTGCTGCTGCCGGCGGGCTGGGAAGTGTCAGCGGTTTCGCAGTCGGGGACGATCGGCACGTACCAGGGACGCGCGTTCGTGGCGCTGATCAATCTCAACGCCGAGAACAGCTATCACGTCGTCGTTCACGCGCGCAAGGGATCGGCCGCCGCTCCAAGCGCCGCGCAGCACTGATAGACGCCGGGCGCGAATCGCGCGCGCGGTGCGCGGCGTCCCGCCGCCTCGCGCAGCGCCGCTATTCCGTGCGCAGGGCGATCATCGGGTCCACGGCTGTCGCGCGCCGCGCCGGCACCAGAATCGCGGCCACCGACACGAGCGTGACGACCGTCGCCACGACCACGAACGTGAACGGGTCGCGCGCGGTGACGCCGAAGAGCGTGGTGCCGATCGCATTGGCTCCGGCCGTGGCGATCGCGAACGCCAGCCCTACGCCCACTGCCAGCCCGAGTCCGATCTGCACGGACCCTTGCCTCAGCACCATGCGCAGGATGCGCCGTGAGTCGGCGCCGAGCGCCATCCGGAGGCCGAATTCCTGCGTGCGCTGGTTCACCGAGAACGACATGACGCCGTAGATGCCCACGGCGGCCAGCAGCACCGCGACGGCGCCGAAGATCGAGAACATCGTGGCGATGATGCGGTTCTGCGCGATGAAGCCGTCGAGGTGCGTGGCCGGCGTGCCGACGAAGTACAGCGGCAGATTCGGATCGACTTTACGGATCTCGCGTCCCAGCGTATTGGCGAGCAGGTCCGCCCGCTGGTGGCCGCGTGGCTTCACGATGACCGTGGCGAACTGGCTGACAAACGGCGCGGGGAGCGCCGGGCCTGACGTGGTGGAATAGAACGGCACGTAGAATCCGGAATCGTCCACGTTCGGGTTGTTGAACGGCCCGAGCATGCGGATCGTCGTCGCGACGCCGACGATGGTGCGCCACGGCCCCGGCTGCACGCCGTTGGCGTCCATGGTCCGAAACCGGCGGCCGATCGCGCTCTGCCCGGCGAAATGCTTCGTCGCGAATGCGGCGTTGACGATGGCGACGGGCAGGCGCGAGTCGAGATCGTCGGCGGTGAACGTGCGTCCCTCGAGCAGCTTCTGACCCGTGACGCTGAAGAATCCGCCGGTGATCTGCTCGAAATTGGCATTCGGGCGATCGTGCTGGGCCTTGTACGCGCGGCCTTCGATTTCGATCGGGCTGCTGCCGGAGAACACCATGCGGAACCGGTTGGTCAGCGCCACCGCTTCGAATTCGGGATCGTTGCCGAGCTCGCGAACCACGCGGTCGTAGAACAGCTTGCGGCTGTCCTGGGAGGGATAGTCGCCGTCCATCAGGCCCATGCGCGCCGAGAGGATGCCGTTCGTGTCGTATCCGTAGTCGATCGTCTGCTGCTTGAGGATCGAACGGAGCTGGAGCAGCGATCCGATGAGCAAAATGCACGTGACGACGATTTGAAAGACAACGAGGCCGCGCGTCACCAGATTGATGCCGCGGCCGGTCGAGCCGCGTCCGCCCTCCTTCAGCACGCCGACGACGTTCGCCCGCGACGACATCCACGCCGGGAGGAGCCCCGAGGCGACCGCCGCCACCAGCATCGCGGCGACCGTGAACGACAGCACCGGGAGGTCGATATCGAACGTGATCCACGATGGCGGCGCGTTGTCGAGGTTGCGCACCGTGGCGGAGAGCCAGCCCACTGACAGGTACGCGAGCCCGATGCCGAGCGCGGTGCCAAGACTGGCCACCAGCAGACTCTCGGTGAGCATCTGCCGGATCAGGCGGATGCGCGTGGCGCCGAGCGACGACCGGATGGCGAGCTCCTTCGCGCGCAGCGTGGCGCGCGCGAACTGCATGTTCATCACGTTGACGCACGCGATGAGCAGCACGCCGACACAGAACACCAGCATCGTCAACAGCGTGCCGCGAAGAGGCCGCGGCGTGAACGTGTCGAGCAGCGGCTGCACCTGCGCGGTGGTGTACTGCTTGTTGGTGTCGGGGTAGGCGGCGGCAAAGCGGCGCGCGAACGCCGCGAACTCCAGATTGGCTTGGTCGAGCGATACGCCTGGCTTGATCGCTCCAAGGACGGCGGGGTTGACGTTTCGCGGATCATTCCGCGCGCGAACCGGGAACTCGCTGTAGAGCGGAATCCAGAGCTCCTCGTTCGTCGGAAACGCGAACCCTTTGGGCATCACACCGATGATCTCCGCCGGCGTGCCATTGATCCGAATCGTCTTGCCGACGATCTCCGACGAGCCACCGAAGTCGCGCTGCCAGGCGCCGTACCCGATGAGCGCGACCTTGCCGGCGCCAGGAACGTTGTCGGCCGCGGTGAAGTCGCGCCCCATGATCGGGGCCACGCCCAGGATGCGCAGGAAATTCTCGGTGGTGTAGGCGCCGGTGTAGCGGCGCGGCGTGCCGTTCACGGTGGCGTTGACAGTCGAGCCGTTGAGGTACGAGGCGAGCATCTCGAAGGACTTCTGCTCGGGCAGGAACTCTTCGTAGTCCATCGACGAGACCTGGCCGTTGACGCCGAAGAAGCTGGTGCTCGTCGGATCGACCAGGGTGACGCTCATCATCCGGCTGGCATTCGGGAACCCGAAGCCGCGCAGCATCACGCCGTTGACGACGCTGAACATCGTCGTGACGCCGCAGATCCCGAGGGCGAGCACGAAGACGGCGAGGGCGCAGAACGGCTTGTCCTTGACGAGCACGCGGAGACCCAGGCGGAGATCGCGTCGGAAGTTTTCGGCCACCATGGTGGTACTTAGACGCCCGCGGCCTCTTTTCTGTTCGCCGGCGGCAAACGAATTCCGCTCGAGATCCGTCCAATTCTGACGTGGCCAACCTCAAGCTCGCCGTCCGCCGCCTGCTGAAGACGCCTTTCGTGAGCCTGGTGGCGATTGTGTCGCTGGCGCTCGGGATCGGCGCCAACGCGGCGATCTTCTCGCTGTTCGACCAGATGCTGCTCGCGCCGCTGCCCGTGAGGGAGGCGGACCGGTTGGTCAACCTGGCGGCGCCGGGCCCGAAGCCTGGCAGCCAGTCATGCAGCCAGGCGGGCGACTGCGACGCCGTGTTCAGCTACCAGATGTTCCGCGACCTGGAGAAGGCTCCGACCGCGTTTTCGGGCATCGCCGGGCATTGCGGGTTCGAGGCGAACGTCGCGTACCACGGGCAGACGTCCAACAGCCAGGGCATGCTGGTGTCGGGCTCCTACTTTCCGGTGCTGGGCGTCCAGCCGGCGCTCGGGCGCCTGCTCGGCCCTGACGACGACACGGCGATCGGCGGGCACTTCGTCACGGTCCTGAGCTTCGCGTACTGGGTGACGAGGCTCGGCGCGAGCCCCACCGTGCTCAACGAGCCGATCATCGTCAACGGCCAGTCGATGACGATCGTCGGCGTGGCACCGCGGGGGTTCGACGGCACGACGCTCGGCGTCAGGCCCGCGCTGTTCACGCCGCTGACGATGCGCGGCCAGATGGTGCCCGGCTGGCAAGGCTTCGACAATCGCCGCAGCTACTGGATCTACCTGTTCGCGCGGCTGAATCCGGGCGCCTCGATCGAGCAGGCGCGCACCGCCATCAACGTGCCGTTCCACGGCATCGTCAACGACGTCGAGGCGCCGCTCCAGAAGGGCATGAGCGAGCAGACGCTCGCCAAGTTCAAGGCGAAGTCGGTGATCGTCGAGCCGGGGCAGCAGGGGCAGAGCTCGATGCACGCCGACGCGCGGGCGCCGCTGGTGCTGCTGATGGCGATCACCGGCATCGTGCTGCTGATCGCCTGCGCCAACATCGCCAACCTGCTGCTCGCGCGCGGCGCGGGGAGGGCGGCGGAGATGGCCGTGCGGCTGTCGCTCGGCGCGAGCCGCTGGCAGCTGCTGCAGCAGCTGCTGATCGAATCGCTCCTGCTCGCGGCGCTGGGCGGCGCGTTGAGCCTGCTCGTCGCCCGTTGGACTCTGGCCTCGATCGCGACGCTGCTTCCGGCGCAAGCCGCCGCCGTGCTCGAGTTCTCGCTGCACTGGCCCTCGGTGTTCTTCGCCGGCGGGCTCTCGATGGCCACCGGCCTGCTGTTTGGCCTCTTTCCGGCGCTGCACAGCACGCGGCCCGACCTGATCGCGACGATCAAGGGATCCGCCGGTCAGCCGTCGGGGTCGCGCACCGCGTCGCGCTTCCGCACGTCGCTGGTGACCGCGCAGGTCGCGCTCTCGATGATGCTGCTCATCTCGGCTGGCCTGTTCGTCAAGAGCCTGGCCAACGTCAGCCGCGTCGATCTCGGGCTGAAGGTGGACAACGTCGTGACGTTCAAGATCTCGCCGGAGCTCAATGGCTACGAGCCGGCGCGGACGCGCGCGTTGTTTGTCCGCGCGGAGGACGAGCTCGCGGCGATTCCCGGCGTGTCGGCGGTCTCGGCTGCGATCGTGCCGCTGCTGGCCGGCAACAACTGGGGCAGCAGCGTCAGCGTCCAGGGCTTCGCCAAAGGGCCCGATACCGACAGCAACTCGCGCTACAACGAAGTGGGCGCGGGCTATTTCCACGCGCTCGGCGTGCCGCTGATCGCCGGACGGGAGTTCACCGCCAGCGACGCGGTCGGCGCGCCCAAGGTGGCCATCGTCAACGAGGCGTTCGCCAAGAAGTTCAACCTCGGACGCGACGCTGTTGGCAAGCACATGTCGGGCGGTGGTCCCGAGCCGGAGAAGCTCGACGTCGAAATCGTCGGGCTCGTGCAGAACGCCAAATACAGCGACGTGAAGCACGCCATCCCGCCGGTGTTCTTCCGCCCCTACCGGCAGGACGAGCGGATCGGCGCGATTACGTTCTACGCGCGTACGTCGTCGGATACGTCGCAGTTGCTGCGCGCGATCCCGGGCGTCGTCTCGCGCCTCGACCCGAACCTGCCCGTCGAGGATTTGAAGACGCTGCCGCAGCAGGTGGAGGAGAACGTCTTCCTCGACCGCATGATCACGACGCTGGCCGGCGCGTTTGCGCTGCTGGCGACGGTGCTCGCGGCGATCGGGCTCTATGGGGTTCTCGCGTACACGGTGGCGCAGCGCACACGCGAGATTGGCCTGCGCATGGCGCTCGGCGCCGACGGACGACGCGTACGCAGGATGGTGCTCGCGCAAGTGGGCCGGATGACGGTCATTGGAGGCGCCGTGGGCGTGCTCGTCGCGCTGGGCCTCGGGCACTACGCGCGGTCGCTCCTGTTCGAGCTGCAGGAGTACGATCCGGTCGTGGTCATCGCGGCCACGATCGCGCTTGCGCTCGTGGCGCTGGGCGCCGGGTACATTCCAGCCCTGCGGGCATCGCGCGTCGATCCGATGCTCGCGCTGCGCTACGAATGAGTCATCGCGCCTACGCCAGATACTTCTTCAGCAGCGCGCGCGCGATGACCAGGCGCTGAATCTCGTTCGTGCCGCCGCCGATGATGAGTAGCGGGGCGTCACGGTAGAAGCGCTCGACGGGGAAATCGGTGGAGTACCCGTTGGCGCCGAGCACGCGCATCGCGTCGAGCGAGACGGCCTGCGCCGTTTCCGTCGCGAACAGCTTCGCCATCCCGGCTTCGAGGTCGCAGCGCTCGCCCCGATCCTTCTTCGCGGCCGCAAAGCGCGTGAGCTGACGCGCCGCCTCGACTCTCGTCGCCATGTCGGCGAGCAGCAACTGGATCGCCTGGTGCTCGGCGATCGGTTTCCCGAACGTCTTGCGCACTCGCGCGTACTTCACCGCCTCTTCGAGCGCCGCTTGCGCGAGGCCCACGCCGCGCGCCGCGACGTTGATGCGCTCGGCCTCGAGCCCGGTCATCACGTGGCGAAGGCCGTGGCCTTCCTGCGATCCGAGGAGGTTGGCCGCCGGAACCCGGCAGTCCTCGAAGAGCACCTCGCACGTTTCGATGCCCTTGTACCCCAGCTTGTCGATATCGCGTGACACCCGAACGCCTGCGCCCTTCTCGACGATGAAGGCGCTGAGGCTGTCGGGGCCCGTTTTCGCGAGCACGACGAAGATCTCGCCGTAGCGCGCGTTGGTGATCCACATCTTGGCGCCGTTCAAGACGTACGAGGCGCCGTCGCGCACGGCCGTGGTGCGAATCGCTTTCAGATCGCTGCCGGCTTCCGATTCGGTGAGCGCGAGGGCTCCCCGCTTGCTGGCCGCCGCCAGCAGCGGCAGGAAGCGCTGCTTCTGCTCGTCCGTGCCATGGTGCGCGATCACGTCGCAGATGACGAGGTGCGTGCCGAGCACGCCGGCGACGCTCATCCACCCGCGGGCGAGCTCCTCGAAGATCTCGGCGTACACCCCGGCGCCCAGCGCCGTCCCGCCGTATGCCTCCGGGACATTGATGCCGAAGAGGCCGATCTCCGCCATTCGAGCGACGAGCGCCGCGGGGTATTCGTTACGATGTTCGAGGGCGCTGGCGGTCGGGACAACTTCGCGATCGACGAAGGTCCTGACGGTGAACAGAATGAGGTCGCGTTCCTGCACAGACCCGCGCATTGTATCCTGTGAGGATGACAATTGGTTTTATCGGCCTCGGGCGCATGGGCCGCCCGATGGCGTCGAACTTGTGCCGCAAGGGCTTCGACCTGATCGTGCACGACGTGAATCCCGCGCCGGTGCGCGATCTCGTGGCGCTGCGTGCGCGCGCCGGAACGGGCACGCCCGACGTCGCAGCGGCCAGCGACATCGTGCTGACCATGTTGCCGAACTCGGCCGTTGTCGAGCAGACCCTGCTTGGTCCGGACGGCGTGCTCGCGCACGCCAGGGCTGGCACGCTGGTGGTGGACATGAGCACGATCGATCCGCTCGTCACCGATCGCCTGGCGAAGGCCGCAGCCGATCACAGGTGCACGTTTGCGGACGCGCCCGTCGGCCGCCTGGCGAGCCACGCGGATCGGGGCGAGTGCCTCTTCATGGTCGGCGCGTCGGAGGCCGACTGGGCGCGTCTGAAGCCGCTCTTCGAGGCCATGGGCACGACGCTGCACCACTGCGGCGGACCGGGCGCCGGCATGCGCACCAAGCTGGTGAACAACTATCTCGCCATCGTGTCCTGCCAGCTCAACGCCGAGGCGCTCGCGCTCTGCCAGCGGTTCGGCCTGTCGCTGTCGCCGACGCTGGATGTGCTGTACGGCACGACGGCGACCAACGGCCAACTCAAGATCGCCTGGCCGAACAAGGTCCTGGCAGGCGATACCGAGCCGGGATTCACGATCGATCTCGCGCACAAGGACCTGACGCTCATCCTGGAAGCGGCCAACGCGGCGCAGGTGCCGATGGCGGTCGGCGCCGCGGCACGCGAAGCGTTTACATCGGCGAGGAGCCGCGGATACGGCAGTCAGGATTTCTCGGCGATGGTCGATGCGCTGTGCGATCTGGCGAGGATAGACAGGGTCAGAAGTTAGAAGGCAGAAGTTAGAAGGCAGAAGTTAAGGCGAAATTTGGAGACGGAGCGGACATTTCTATGCCAAGCGCATTTCCGAACATCATCGACGGTCAGTTGCTCGACTCTGGCGATCGCGCGCCCGATGTGAATCCATCCAATCTGGGCGACGTGATCGGCGAGTTTGCCGTCGCTGCGCCCGCCGACGTTCATGCGGCGATCGCCGCCGCGCGACGGGCCTTTCCGGCGTGGTCGCTCAGCGGACCGCAGCAGCGCTTCGACATCCTCGACCGCGCCGGCACGGAGATTCTGGCGCGGAAGGACGAGCTCGGCCGAATGCTTGCGCGCGAGAACGGCAAGCCGCTCGCCGAGGGCATTGGCGAAGCCGGCCGCGCGGGCGCCATCGTCAAGTTCTTCGCCGGCGAGGCGCTGCGCAACGCAGGCGAGAAGTTCGATTCCACCCGGCCGGGCGTCGAGGTCGAGATCACACGCGAGCCGCTGGGTGTGGTCGGGCTGATCACGCCGTGGAACTTTCCGCTCGCGATTCCGGCGTGGAAGATTGCGCCGGCTCTGGCGTACGGCAACACCATCGTGCTGAAGCCGTCCGAGATCGTACCCGCCTCGCCATGGTTGCTGGTGGATATTTTCCAGCGCGCCGGGCTCCCGCCCGGTGTCCTGAACATCGTCCAGGGACCAGGGCCGTCGGTCGGCGCCGCGCTCGCCGGCTCGCCCGACATCGACGCCGTCAGCTTCACGGGTTCGCAGGCGGTCGGCCGTTCGGTGGCCGCTGCGGCGGTGGCGACCGGCACGCGCGTGCAACTCGAGATGGGCGGCAAAAATCCGCTGCTCGTCCTCGACGACGCCGATCTGAAGGTGGCCGTGTCGTGTGCGATCAACGGCGCCTTCTTCGGCACGGGCCAGCGCTGCACCGCCTCCAGCCGGCTGATCGTCACCGCCGGCATTCACGATCGGTTCGTGGACGCGATGGTCGCGCGCATGGCCACGCTGGTCGTCGACGATGCATTGAAGCCGGGGACGGAGATCGGTCCGGTCGTCGATCAGCGTCAGCTCGACAAGAACATGCGGTACCTGCAGATCGGGCGCGACGAGGGCGCGCGGCTCGTGACGGGAGGGGAGCGGCTCGCCCGCGCCACGGAGGGGTTCTACATGGCGCCGGCGATCTTCGCCGAGTCGACGCCGGCGATGCGCATCAACCAGGACGAGATCTTCGGGCCGATCGCGGCCGTGATCCGCGTGAAGGACTACGACGAAGCGCTGGCGATCGCCAACGACACGACGTTCGGCCTGTCGGCGGGCATCTGCACCTCGTCGCTGAAGGCCGCGAGCCACTTCAAACGGCACGCGCAAAGCGGGCTGGTCATGGTCAATCTGCCGACCGCGGGGCTCGACTATCACGTGCCGTTCGGCGGACGGAAGAAATCGAGCTACGGCCCGCGCGAGCAGGGCGGCTACGCGAAGGAGTTCTACACGATCGTGAAGACCGCGTATGTCGCCCCGTAAAGCGGGCGTCGCCGCGCCGGGCGAGTACTGGACGGTCGCGGGCGCGGACACGGACGTGCGGCTCGACAAGTTTCTGGCGGCGGCCGATCGTCTCGCCTCGCGCGGTCGTGCATTCACGGCGCTCGAGCGCGGCAAGGTCTTCGTCAACGGCGTCGAGGCCGTCAAGACCGACGCCGCGCGGCGGCTGGCTGCCGGCGACGTCGTGCGCGTCTGGATGGATCGACCGGGCAGCTCGAAGCCAGCCACGTCCAGTGGGAAGATTCGCGATCTCCACATCATCTACGAAGACGACGCGCTCATCGTCGTGAACAAGCCGGCGGGACTGCTGGCGGTGCCGCTGGAACGGCGCGCTGACGCGCCCTCTGTGTACGATCAGATCGAGGCGCACTTCCGATCGCGCGGCAAGCGGCGCCCATTCGTCGTCCACCGGATCGACCGCGACACGTCGGGCCTCGTCATGTTCGCAAAGAACGGCGCGGCGCAGGAGCGCCTCAAGCAGCAGTTCAAGCGCCGCGAGCCGGAGCGCGTGTACCTGGCCGTGGTGTACGGCGAACCGGCCCCGGCGGAGGGCACGTGGCACGACACGTTAGTGTGGGATCGGAGAGCGCTGATTCAGAAGGAGACGCACCCGGACGACCCGCGGGGGAAAGAGGCGATCGCCGATTACCGGGTGCTCGAGTCGTTCGCGGACGCATCGCTGATCGAAGTGCGCCTGCGCACGGGGAAGCGCAATCAGATCCGCCTGCAGGCGCGGCTGCGCGGGCACACGCTGGTCGGCGAAGAGCGCTACGTCTTCGGCCCCGAGACGCTGCGTCCGATCGCGTTCGGCCGACAGGCGCTGCACGCCGCCCGACTCGAGCTGCGGCACCCCGACGACGGGAGGCCGCTGGAGTTCGAGGCGCCGCTGCCTGCCGATTTCGTTGATTTGATCGATCGCCTGCGACGTCTGCGCTGAGTCGTGCGCCGCGCGTCAGGACACCATCAGATCCAGTGTCCGCCGCACGAACAAATCGCCCTCGCCGCGGACCATCAGGCCTGCGCGCTCGAGGCCTTCCAGCACGGCGAGACAAATGGCCTCGCTCAAGCCGGTCGCTTCGGCGACGGCGGCTGGATGTACGTTGTCGCCCGCCCGCATGTCGAGCAGCAGCTGCTGCAATCGATCGAATCCTTCGTCCTTGCTCACCCCAGTGGTCCCCATCGCCTGCGCCTGTTGGATAAACAAGGAGCAGCAACGGCCGTACCAAAAGCGTCCTCGCGCCGTTTGCGCCTACCCTGCGGATTTTCGTGATTCATCGATGCGGATGGGACGCTCTTCGCAGCGATTCGTGACAGGCGGAGTGAAGAATCTACAGGGTTGCGCCGATATACTTGAGGAAGGGGCGAACCAGATCAACTATGGCGACTTGTCCTCGCTGTATGGGACCGCTGACCGAAAATCACCGGTGCCCCCGCGGCATGTTCAGCCGCGTCACCGACGCGCTGTTCACGGTGAGCATCGGCGGTGTGCTCGGAGCGGTCTTCGCGTTCGCCGTAGACGAACGTCCGGCGGGCGCCCTCGTCCTCGCGGCGGCCGCGTTGGGCGCGGTCCTCGCATCTGCCGTCCGTCAGGCCATCGTCGGCGTGCGCAATTGACGCGGCGCGCGTCAGACGCAGTACCGGCGTACGACGTCCAGTAGGAGATCGATATCGATCGGCTTCGAGACGGTGGCCACGGCGCCGAGCGCCTGGCCGCGCTGCTCGACGTCGGTCGCGCCCGACATGACGGCGACCGGCACAGTGGCGACGGTCGGGTCGCCCAGCTGCGCGCGGCGAAACTCGCCGCCGCTCAGACGCGGCATTTGCAGATCGAGCAGAATCAGGCAGGGGATGTTGGGCGCGCGGTGACGTACCGTGCGCAGCATGTGCAGCGCCTCGAGGCCGTCCTCGGCCGTCACCGTATGGAATCCCGCAGTGTCCAGCAGCGTCGCGAGCATCTCCCGGGTGTCGGGATCGTCTTCGACTACGAGGACATTGCCGGCGCGCGCATCGACGGTCATATGGAGGCGGTAATCAAGTCCTGTGCCGCCTCTACAGTACGCTGAATGCGCATATAGTAGCGCTGAGCCGCGAAATCATGTCATGTTTCTACACAATGACTGATGCGTCTGCAACGCTTTCGTACGGCGACTTTCTAAAGACCGACATTCGGGTCGGCCGGATCATCGACGTGCAGGATTTTCCGGAAGCGCGGAAGCCGGCTTACAAGCTGAGGATCGATTTTGGCGCGGCAATCGGCGTCAGGAGGTCGTCGGCGCAGATCACCAGGCACTATTCGAAGGTCGATCTGGCGAATCGTCTGGTCGTGGCCGTAGTGAATTTTCCGCCCAAGCAGATCGGTCCCTTTATCTCGGAGGTGCTGACGCTGGGAGTGCCAGATGCGGACGGAGAGGTCGTGCTGCTCGTGCCGCAGCTGGACGTGCCGCTCGGCGGTCGGATGTTTTGAGCGGCAGCGTACCAGTACAATACGGAGACCCGTCCCCCGTCAGCCGAGCGTGCCCATGCGGTGATGCCGACCGGATCGCCCGCCGGATCGCATCACGCGCAGCGTGGACACGACGGCGACGACGACCGCGAACGCGACGCACGCGATGACGATGTCGTGAAACAGCGTGGAGTTGAGCCACGAGATGATGTGCCGGCCGTACATCACCGCGAGCATCGCCTCGAGACCGAAGCGCGCGAGGCGGCAGGCTGTCAGCGTGATGAAGAACATCGAGGTCTGCACTTCGAGCGCGCCGGCGGCGAGGACGAACGGCGTGAACGGGAATGGCGGCGGTATCAAGTCGAGGGCGGCGAGGGCGATGGCGCCGCTGCGTTTGACCCGCGCGTGGATGCGCGCGAGCCGCTGCGCCGCCACGTACCGCTCCAGGCCGCTCTCGCCGATCTTCGCGCCCATCCAGAACGTCAGGGCCGCGCCGCCCACCGATCCGCCGGTGGCGAGGATCGGCACGAGCCAGGCGAGCCCGTGCAGGCGCGCGGCGAGGATGATCACGGCCGCGTCGATGCCGAACGGCAGCGAGAAGAACACGGTCGAGTCGAGCGCCGCCAGGACGACGACGCCGATCGGGGATGCACAGACGGCGATTAGCCACCGGCTCCACGCCTGAATCATCGCGTTGTCCCATCCAGCAAGGGAAAGGCCACGACCGGTTGCCATGAACGACGAACGCGCTCTGTGGACCGTTGGCCAACTCGACTGCGTGATGATCTCGTGCTGCGCCGGAGCGGAGCTGCAGGTCCGGTCCGGCGACCGCATCGTGCTGCGCGAGCTCTATCCAACTAAATCCGATCTGTACGATCGTGCGCGCCAGCTCGAGGCTGACTATCGCGCGCGAGAAGCGGGCGGCGCCGAGGTCAACTAGCCACGTTCGCGAAACGGGCCCGATCGAGGTCCGTTACACCGGCAGACGCAGGTAGGCCCGGCAGCCGGTGCGGTCCGGGCGATTCTCGAGCGTCAGCGCGCCGCCGTGGGCTTCGGCGATTTGCCGGCTGAGCACCAGCCCGATTCCCGATCCGCCCGGCTTCGTCGTGAAGAAGGGGACGAACAGGTTGGAGGCATTCGGCAGCCCGGGCCCCTCGTCGTCGACCCAGACGTCGACGCTGCGCCCGTCGCGCCGCCAGCTGACGCCCACGCCGCCGCCCATCTGCAGCGCCGCGTCCACGGCGTTGTGCAGCACGTTGATGAGGAGCTGTTCGAGCTGATCGGGATCGGCGCGAATCGTCAGGTCGGGTCCACCGACGATCTTGATGGGCAGCCGCGTTTCGACGCCGGCGACCCGCCGGACGAGGGCGGTGAGGTTCACCGTCTCGCGCCGCGGCGCCGGCAGCTTCGCGAGACGGGCGTACGCCGTGGTGAAGCGGCTGAGGGAGTCGGAGCGCGCGGCGATGATCGCCAGGCCGCGCCGCAGGTCGTCGTCCCAGTCGTCGGGCAGCGCCTCTCGCGCGAGCATCGACTCGAGGCTGCCGGCAATCGACTTGATGGGTGCGAGCGAGTTGTTGATCTCGTGTCCGATCACGCGAATGAGCCGCTGCCACGCCTGCCGCTCTTCGTCGCGCAGCGGCCGGCTGACGTCGGACAGCACGAGCAGCTGATGCGGCAAGCCTTCCTGGCGGAACGTCGTCCGCCGCACCTCCCACCGGCCCGATCCACCGGGAAACGCGACGTTCTCGATCCGCGGCGACACGCCGTCGAGGCAGGCGGAGAGACCGAGCTCGTCGGCCGTGCGTCCGAGCAGCTGCTCGGCCGCCTGCGCCAGGAGGCGCTCGCCCGCGCGGTTCACCAGCCGCAGCGTCTGACCGCTGTCGAACGTGAACACCGCGACGTCGATCTCGACCATCACGGTGGCCAGCAGCGCGCCCGCTTCGAGGGCGCCGAGCCGCTGATCGTGCAGCGTGGATGCGAGGACGTTGACCTCCATCATCACGGCGCCGAGCGGGTCGTCGCTGGGTGCGCCGCGGCCGATCGCGCCGCGCGCGCGAATCGAGAAGTCGCTCTCGCGCAGCGCCGCCAACAGGTTCGACAGCGTCTGCAGCGGCAGCACCACGCGGTTGCGCACGCTGAACGAGCAGCCGGCCCAGACGCCGACGATGAACACCGTCAGCGTCCACTGCACTTTCGGCGTGTGGTCTCCGGTCCAGAGGAAAATCAGCGCGACGAGCGCGGCCGGGAGTCCCGCCGTGAGGGCGAGCAGGAGGATCCGCTGATCGAAGCGCAGGCGAGAGCGCGGGGGAGACGACACCGAGTCGAGAACGGAAGGAGGATCCTCAGGCAATTGACAATTGGGAATGAGGAATTAGGAAATGCCCAATTCTCAATTCTCAGTTCCCAATCGTAAATTCTTCAGAGTCCGTAGCGCTGCAGCCGTCGATAGAGCGCGCTGCGGCTCAGCCCGAGCGCCTTCGCGGCCTGGCTGACGTTGCCGTCGAAGCGCGCCATCGCCTTCTTGATCAGGAACCCTTCGACTTCCTCCAGGCTCATGTCCTCGACGCGCGATCCCTGATCGCGATCCAGGCGGAGCCCGAGCTCGCCGAGGCGGATCACCGATGCCTGCGCCATCAGGACGCCGCGCTCGATCGCGTGGTCGAGCTCGCGGATATTGCCCGGCCACGGGTGGTCGAGCAGCGCCTGCATCGCCACCGGTTCGAAAGCGGTGAGATGCTTGCGGTACCGCTGGGCGTGCTGCTTGAGGAAGTGCGAGGCCAGCGCGGGAATGTCCTCGCGCCGATCGCGCAGAGCCGGCAGCCGGATCTCGATCGTGTTGAGCCGGAAGAGCAGATCCTGACGGAAGCGCCCGCTCGAGACTTCCTCGCTCAGAGTGGCGTTGGTCGCCGAAACGATGCGCACGCTCACCTGGCGCGTCCGCGACGATCCGACCCGCTCGAAGTCGCCGGTCTCCAGCACGCGCAGGAGCTTTGGCTGGAGATTCAGCGGGACGTTGGCGATCTCGTCGAGGAAGAGCGTGCCGCCGTCGGCGAGCTCGAAGCGGCCGACCCGATCCGTCTTCGCATCGGTGAAGGCGCCCTTCACGTGTCCGAACAGCTCGCTTTCGAAGAGCCCCTCGGAGAGGCCGCCAGCATTCACCGTGACCAGCCCCTTGCCCGTGCGCCCAGACACCGCATGAATCGCCTGCGCGACGGTGCCTTTGCCGGTCCCGTTCTCGCCGGTGATCAACACGTTGGCCTCGGACGGCCCCACCCGGTGAATCAGCTCGAGCACTGGACGCATGGACGCGGCGTCGGCTATGAGCAGCGGCCGGATGTCCGGCTTGAGCGATCGGTTCTCGGCCTCGAGCCGCTGCTGGCGCCGCAGCGCGCGCGCCAGTTCGACCTGCGTCCGCACGATCGTGAGCAGGCGTGCGTTCTCCCACGGCTTCTGGACGAAGTCGCGGGCGCCGCGCCGCATCGCTTCGACCGCGACTTCGACGCTCCCCCAGGCCGTCATCACGACGATGGGCAGCGTGCTGTCGTGGTGACGCATCTGCGACAGCAGATCGAGCCCTTCCTGGCCCGACGTCGTGTCGCGCGCGTAGTTGAGGTCCATCAGGACGGCGTCGAACTCGTCGGCGTCGATCGCCTCGAGAATCGCCGCCGGTGATCCGGCCGATTCGATGCGGTAGCCCTCGCCTTTGAGGAGCAGCCGCAGCGCTTCCAGGACGTCTGCCTGATCGTCGGCGACGAGGACGCGTGGCAGCGCAGCCTCCGCACGAACAGGCGGCAGGTCGGGTCGATCGATCACGGGGTCGGCGGGCCAGCGCTGTGCTATTGCCACAGTGTTCTCCACGAAGAATGAGCCGCCACTTTAGACGTCGGCCGGCGGCACATGGTTTCTAATCCTCCGCCACCCAGCCGTCGCGCAGTTGAATGATCCGCGTGCCGAATGACGCGTTCACTTCCGAATGTGTCACTTGGACGATGGTCGCGCCGGCTTCGTTCAACGTGCGAAACAGCTCCATGATCTCTTTGCCTTGCGCCGAGTGCAGGTTACCGGTCGGCTCGTCGGCCAGGATCACCTGGGGATTCGCAATCACCGCGCGCGCGACGCCCACCAGCTGCTGCTGCCCGCCGGACAACTGGTTGGGATAGAGATCCTTCTTGCCGACGATCGAGAAGCGATCGAGGATATCGGCCACCATGCTCTGCCGATCCTTCCGGCTGACGTTGCGATAGGAGAGCGGAATCTCCAGGTTTTCGTAAACGGTCAGGTTGTCGAGCAGGTGATAGCTCTGAAAGACGAAACCGATGTGCTTCTTGTGCAGCTCCGCACGCTGCTTGGGATTGAGCCGGTGCACCGGCTGATCCATGAAGTAGTACTCCCCGGACCACGCGCTGTCGTGCATGCCGAGGATGTGCAGCAGCGTCGACTTGCCCGCGCCGGACGGCCCCATGATCGAGACGAACTCGCCCTCTTTGATGTCGACGTTCACGCGGCGGAGCACATAGGTGCGCCCCACGCCGTGGGGATACGACTTCTCGATATTGCGTAGCGAAATCAGCATCAGTCCGTCCTCAAGGCCACCATGGGATCGACGCGGGTCGCACGGCGCGCCGGAAAGTACGCTGCCGCGGCCACGACGCCGCCCAGCAGCACGCACACGGTCGCGAACGTTGTCGGATCCGCGGCGCCGACACCGAACAGCAGCGATTGCAGCACCCGCGTCGCCGCCAGGGCGGCGGCCAGGCCGGCGCCGACGCCGATCGCCCCGAGCAGGAGCGCCTGCGAGACGATCAACAACCGGACGTCGGACCGCTGCGCCCCGAGCGCCATGCGGATGCCTATCTCCCGCCGCCGCTGCGCGACGTGATGAGACATGATGCCGTACAACCCCAAGCCGGCGAGCAGCAAGGCCAGGCCGGCGAAGCTCCCCGTGAGGGCCGCCGTGAATCGCGACGTCGACGTGGCGCGATCGACGTAGTGGGTCAACAGCTTTACTTCCGGTGGCGCGAGCATCGGATCGATAGCGGGGGCGGCGGCGCGCAAGGCGCTGGCGACCGATCCGGCGTCGCCACCGGTGCGGACCACGGCGGACAGGAACGGCCACGGCGTCTGCGGAAACGGCGCATAGATCGAACCGGTCGTCGCCTCGGCGAGCGTCGATCCCTTCACGTCCGCGACGACGCCCACGATCTCGCGCCAGCCGGTCTTGTTGTAATTCAGCTTGATCCGCTTGCCGACCGGGTCCTCGCCAGGCCAGAAATGCTGCGCCAGCGCCTCGCTGACGATCGCGACCTCGGGGGAAGCGGCTGTGTCGCGCTCGCTGAACGCACGACCTCGCAACAGCTTGATGCGCATCGCCGTGAAATAGTCGGGGCTGATCGCGAAGTAGCGGGGGCTCGCGCCGGTGTGGGTCGTGTCGTCCGCCCGCCCCTCGATCGAGAAGCCGACGCCGATGCTGCTGCCCGAGAGCGGCAGCGTCGTCGAGAGCCCGGCGTTCGTGACCCCAGGTATGCCGCGCACGCCCTCCAGCAGGCGATCGTAAAACCTGTTCATCGCTGCCGCATTCGGGTAGCGAGAATCGGGCAGGAGCATGTCGATGGCGGCGGCGTGCTCGGCCGTAAAGCCGGGGTCCACCTGCTGCAGATGCAGCAGGCTCCGCACGAGCAATCCGGCACCCGCGAGCAGGACGAACGACAACGCGATTTCGGCCACGATGAGGACCTGGCGCGTTCTGCCGCGTCCGCCGCTCGATCCGCGTCCTTCGTCTTTCAGCGTGTCGGCCGTCCGGGCGCCCGACACCTGCAGCGCCGGCGCGAGGCCGAACGCGACGGCGGTGGCGACAGAGACTGCGAGCGCAAACAGCAGCACGGGTCCGTCGATATGCACAGCGTGCAGACGGGGAATGTCGACGGGGCTCGCGGCGATCAATGCGGCTTCGCACCACGACGCCAGCAGCAGACCGGCGCTGCCACCGATGGCAGCCAGGACCACGGCCTCGGTCAACAGCTGGCCGACCAGCCGTCCGCGGCTGGCGCCGAGCGCCGTACGGATCGCCATCTCTCGGCGCCGCGAAGCGCCGCGCGCCAGCAGCAGGTTCGCGACGTTGGCGCAGACGATGAGGAGCACCACGCCGACCGTCGCGAGGAGCGCGAACAATCCGGCCTGATACTCGCGCACCAGCACCTGCTGCAGCGCGACGACCGTCACCGTCCGGTTGCGATTCGATTCGGGGTACTGCGCGGCCAGACGCGCGGCAATCGTGGACAGCTCGGCGTTGGCCCGCGGCAGCGACGCGCCGGCCCGCAGGTGGCCGAGCCCGCGCAGAAATGACGCGCCGCGCTGATCGGCGAAATTCGCGGTGAGCCCCAGCGCGTGCGCCGGCAGCCACGCCAGCACTCGCTCGGCGTCGAAGGGAAACTCGAAGGAATCGGGCATGACGCCGACGATCGTCGCGGGCTGGCCGTCCATGGTGACCGCTCGTCCGAGGATGTTCTCCGCGCGGCCGAAATGCTTCGCCCAGAGCGCTTCGCTGATCACCATGAGCCGCTCGCCGTCCTTCACATCGTCGGCGGCACGCAGCCATCGGCCGCGCAGCGGCTGGACGCCCAGCGTCTCGAAGAAGTCGCCTGCGACGACGGCGACCGGCAGCGATACGGCCTCGCCCTCGCCAGTGAGCGTAGCGCCGTCTTCAGCGTATGCCGCGACGTGATCGAGCGTCTTCGACTGCGCGCTCCAGTCCTTCGCGTCGAGATAGGAGACATCGTCAGGCTCGCCGCGGCTCAGGGTCTGCAGCGCGACGAGGCGCGACGGATCGGCGAAGGGCAGCGGCTTGAACAGCACGCCGTTCACGATGCTGAAGATCGCGGTCGTGGCGCCGATGCCGATGGCCAGCACGAGCACGACGATCGCCGTGAACGCCGGCGCAGTGAAGAGGAGTCGGAGTGCCTGGCGGAGGTCGCTGAACATCATGGCTGAGGGCTAATGGCTCATGGTCATTGGGAATGGCAGCCCATCAAGCCATTGCCATCAGCCATCGGCCATCGGCCATGGAGCGTTGGTTATTCGGTAATGGCCATTTCCATCCGCTCCTCGACCACGCGGCCGTCGAACAGGTGGATGCTGCGATCGGCGTGGCGCGCGTATCGCGGATCGTGGGTGACCATGCAGATGGTGGCGCCCGCGCGGTGCAGCTCGCGGAGCAGATCCATCACGGCTTCGCCGCTGCGCGAATCGAGGTTGCCGGTTGGCTCGTCGGCGAGCAGCATCAACGGCTCGCCCGCCACGGCGCGCGCGACCGCGACGCGCTGCTGCTGACCGCCGGAGAGCTGGCTGGGCAGGTGCTTCGCGCGATGCGCCATGCCGACGCGCTCGAGCGCCGCTTCCGCGCGCTGCTTGCGCTCGGCCGCCTTCATGCCGCGATAGGTGAGCGGCAGCTCGACGTTCTCGAAGACCGTGAGATCGCCAATCAGGTTGAAGCTCTGGAAGATGAAGCCGATCTCGCGGTTGCGCACCCGCGCGCGCTCGGAAGCGGGCAGCTCGGCGACCGGCCGGCTATTGAGCAGGTACTGCCCCTCGGTGGGGGAGTCGAGCAGGCCGAGAATCGACAGCAACGTGGACTTCCCGCAGCCTGACGGCCCGGCGATCGCGACGTACTCGCCCTTGCCGATCTCCATGTGGATGCCAGCCAGTGCGTGCGTCTCGACTTCGTCGGTGAAGAACACCTTCGTGACACCATCCAACTTGATGATCGGCTGCGTTCCGTTACTCATGTGTGTCGTCTCCATGTGTGGACGTGCCTGTTGCTACTTCAATCGGATGCGGTCGAAGGCGTCGTAGGCCGACATGTCGGACAGAATCACCTGGTCGCCGACCTTCAGGCCCGACAACACTTCGACGGTGTTCACCGAGCTCTTCCCGAGCTTCACCTGCGTCCGCTCGGCGCCAGTGCCATCGGGCGTGATCTTGAAGAGCCCGACGACGCTCTGTTCCTGGCCGAACGCGGGGCGGCCCATGAACAACACGTCGTTCAGCCGTTCGAGCTCGATCGTGCCGTCCACGCTCAAGTCGGGCACGGCGCCATTCGGGAGCTCGTCGGGCAGCGACACGTCGACGGTGCGTGTGCCGTTGATGACCGACGGATCGATGCGGGCGACCTTGCCTTCGACAATTCCGTTGCGCGTGTCGATGGAGGCGGCCTGGCCGAGCTGAATGTCCTTGGCTTGCGTTTCCGCGATCTTGATTTCGGCCTTCAGGCGGGCGGGATTGGCGACGCGCGCGAGGTTCGTGCCCGGTGCTACCTGCTGGCCGACTTCGACCGGCACGAGCTGCAGCATGCCGTCGATGCCGGCGCGCACCTTCAATTCGTCCTTCTGCTGCCGTTTGAGCTGCAGGACCGCATGCGCCTGGTCGACCGACGATTGCTGTACCGCGATCTGCTCGCGGGTGGAATCCACCTTCGTGGCCAGCTGGTCCTTCGCGATCTGGCTGCGCACGCCGAGCTGATCGGCGTCCACCTGCGACTGCTTCAGCACCAGCTCGGACACCAGTTGATCCTTGGCGAGCGCCTCGTTCATCTGCGCCTGCATCTTGGCCTTGCTGTAATCGCCTTCGATGCTCGCCGCCGTGGCCTTGGTGGCGAGCAGATCGTTCTGCAACTGCACCTTCAGATTCGCGAGACCCGCTTCCGCCGCCTGCAGCTTCAATTGCGCGTCGACGAGCTCCTGTTCGAGCTCGGGGTTGCTCAATTCGAGAATGACGCTGTCGGCCTTCACCCGGGCGCCCGGCCGCAGCACGATCTTGTCGACGCGCGCCTGCGTGGTGGCCGGAATCCACCGGATGTCTTCGGGCGTCAGCGTCCCGAGCCCGCGCACCTGCCGCAGCATCGGCCCACGCTTGACGGTGTCGGGCCAGACGACGGCGCGTTCGACGGTCGGCGCCGCCGGCTTCAGCCGCGACAAGCCGACGCTGACGAGGACAACGGCGAGCAGACCCACGCCGGCATAGATGCCCTGCTTGATCCGCTTCTGTCTGGCATTGGACGGGCGAGCAATATCCATGGTTGTTTTCTGCTTAGACGGAAGATAAGTCGAAAACGATCAGCGCTTTGGTAGAGGCAAACGCCAGACCACGAACGATTTGAAGGGTAAGTCATTATACGTCAACGAGTTATTCTTCACACACTTTTCGTGCGCGCCGCGAGAAAGTGTCCGTTCGTGGGACGAACGGATCCCACTCGCGAGCCTCGAACGGCGACAGAGGAATGGCAAATCGCTGATGGGCGAATGACTAATTGATGAGCGCAGAAAACGGTGCTGGGGGCTGGGGCGGGGGATAGGGCCCGGAGATCAGTGCCGGCCGAGCACTCCGAGGAACGCTGTCGCGATGTCCGGGTCGAACTGCGACGGGCAGCAGCGCCGGAGCTCCAGGGCCGCCTCCGCCGAATCGAGGCGCCCGCGGTAGTAGCGGTCCTGCGTCATGGCGTCGTAGGCGTCGGCGATCGCGACAATCCGGCTCGCCAGCGGGATCGCTGATCCGGCGATCTGGCGGGGATAGCCGCCGCCGCCGAACCATTCGTGCGAGGCGAGGACGAGAGGCGCCAGATGCTGCAGGGTTCGTGTCGAGGCGAGAATCTCGGCGCCCGCCTCCACGTGCTTGCGCACGATCACGGCCTCGCCGGGCGACAGCTGCGACGGCTTCGTGAGCAGCGAGACCGGAATCGCGAGCTTGCCGATGTCGTGAAAGCGCGCCGCCGGTTCGAGCACGCCGGCCAGCGCACCTTCGAAGCACCCCATCTCGCGCGCCACCGAAGCGGCGTAGCGGGCGACGCGCGCGCTGTGCGCCGCGACGTCGGGCGCCTGCTCGTTCGTCATGGCCAGCAGCGCGGCGCTCTCGTCGCCGGCGCTTCCATGGACGCGATCGATTGCGGCGCAAATCTGCTCGGTCCGGACCTCGAGCTCGAGCGCCAGCCGCGCGTGCCACGCCCAGTCGTCCAGCGTCTGTTGGCGCCAGCGGCGGCCGCGATCGACCGCCAGCACGAACCGATCGCGCTGAAACGGCTTCACGAGCAGGTCGGCGATCGGACGCGGGTCGCCGTCGCGCCCCAGCAGCTCCGTGTAGGCGGTGGCGATGATGACCGCCGTCTGCGGATGGTCGCGCCGCAGCTCGCCGGCCAGCCAGAGGCCGTCGCGTCCGGGCAGCATCACATCGATGATGGCCAGTTCGCAGGGCTGTGTCCGCAAGGTCACGAGCGCCTCGTCGGCACTCGCCGCCGTGGTGGGCTGAAGGCCGAGCGCGGTGACCCATCGCGCCATCAGGTCTCGAACGGCCGGTTCATCGTCGACGATCAGAACAGTGTGGAGTGCGGTCATGGGGAATCGCGTGCGCCTGGAAGTTCCAGCGGCAAGATGATTGCCAGGCCTCAAAGAGCCGATAAGCTGGTTGCCAGCCTGGCGAGATGTGTTAGGGTGTGCGAAGCCGCACACACGCGCACACTCCGGCGTTAGAACCGCACAGCGGGCACGCCGGGGCGCGGAGGGCGGCGAGTCCGGGCGCCCAGCGGGCCCGGCCAAGGCGGTCGTCGATATGTCCGGACCCAAGTTGCCAGCCTCCCGACCTCTCCTGCTCGTCGTCGACGACGAACTCCCCGTGCTGCGCGTCATCGAGCGGCTGGCCGGAAAGGCCGGCTTCGACGTCGTCAGCTGCGCCAGCGGCGCCGAGGCGCTGCGGGCGCTGATGCGCAAGCCGGCCGATCTGGCGATGGTCGACTTGCGGATGCCGGACGTGAACGGGCTCGATCTGCTGAGGCAGATCCGCACGGCGGTCCCCAGCTGCGAAGTGATTCTGATGACGGCGTACGCGGCCGTGGACAGCGCGGTCGAGGCGATCAAGCTCGGAGCGCGCGAGTATCTCACCAAGCCGTTCGACTTCGACCGGCTGCGCGAAGTGCTCGCGGACATCCGCGTCGAGTTGGAGCGGCGGGCGCAGGTGATCGCGCTTGAGAGCGCGGTCGCGCGCCAACTCGAGTTCTGCGGGATGCTGGGACGCGCGCCGGGCATGCAGGAGGTCTTCAGCCTCATCCAGAGGCTGGCGCCGCACGCAAAGGTCGTCCTTGTCACGGGCGAGACGGGCACCGGCAAAGAGCTGGCGGCCCGCGCGTTCCACCTGGTGGGCGCGCGGCGCGCGGGTCCGTTCGTGACGATCAACTGCTCGGCGGTCGTCGACACGCTGTTCGAGAGCGAGCTGTTCGGCCACGTGCGCGGCGCGTTCACAGGCGCGGTGGACTCGAAGCCGGGCGTTTTCGAATCGGCGCACACCGGGACGCTGTTCCTGGACGAAGTGGGCGAGCTGCCGCTCACGGTGCAGGCCAAGCTGCTGCGGGCGCTCGAGAACGGCGAGGTCCAGCGCGTGGGGTCACTGCAGCCGCGCAAGGTGGACGTCACCGTGATCGCCGCAACCAACCGCGATCTGCGCGCCGAAGTGGCCGCCGGCCGCTTCCGCGGCGACCTGTTCTATCGGCTGAATGTCGTCGAGGTCACCCTGCCGCCGCTGCGGGAACGGCGTGAGGACATTCCGTATCTGACTGCCGCCTTCATCCGCGACTGCTCGAAGCGCATTCGCAAGCCCATCACCGGCCTCACGGCAGCCGCCGAGCGGCTGCTGCTGAACGCCCGCTGGGACGGGAACATCCGCGAGCTGAAGAACGTGGTCGAGCGCGCGTGCATGCTCGTCGAAGGCACCGTCCTGTCGGAGCGTGAGCTCGCGGGCGCCTTCGGCCCCGAGGTACCTGCAGGCGCGAGAAGCGGCCGGCCGGCCGACGTCGCCGGCCGCCGCGGCGGGGGCGACGCGCCGGCGGCGCTCGGCGATCTCGAGCGCGATCACATCGTGGACGTGCTCCGGCAGGTCAACGGCAACCGGATGGCCGCCGCCAAGCTGCTCGGGATCAGCCGCCGCGCGCTGTACCGACGCCTCGAACGTCATCAGATTGCGGAAGAGAGCTCGGGCCGCTCGAGGCGACCGGCCTAATGGAACGACCCGTCGGCGTCACGCCTGATCCGCCAGACGCAGACGCCGTCGTACGCAGCCGGCTCGAACAGCGGTATCGCGACCTGTTCGACGGCGCGCTGGTCGGCATCTACGTATCGACGCCGGAAGGCCGCCTCCTGGCGTGCAACGGCGCGTTCGCGCGGCTGCTGCAGTTCGATTCGATCGCCGAGGCGATCGGCACGAACATGACCGCCGTCTATCGCCATCCCGAAGCGCGCGCGGCGTTCGTGCGCGAGGTCCGCGAGGCGGGGAGACTCGAGCACCATCGCGCGGCGCTCCGCCGCCGCGACGGCGCGCTCATCGACGTGATCGAGACGGTCGTCGGCGCGTTCGACGGATCCGGCGCGCTCACCGAGCTGCGCGGGTTTCTCTTCGACGTCACCGCCAGCGCCGAGGCCGCGCGCGCCGATGCGCGGCGCGATCGCCAGTTCCGCGCGGTGTTCTCGGACGCCACCGAGGCCATGGTGATTCTCGACGATGCCGGCGTCATCCACGAGGCGAACCGCGCGGCGTGCACGCTCTTCTCGCTCTCGCTTGAGACGATCGTCCATCGGCGCCTCGACAGCCTGCTCATGGACGACGGCGAGGAGCTGGCGGCTGCCTGGCGCGAGCTGCTCGCGCTCGGCGAGGCGAAGCGCGAGCATCGAGTGGCGGCCGCCAGCGGCGCCGCGCGGCTCGTCGAGTGCAGCTACCGCGCGCGGGTGCAGGCCGATCGGCACCTGTGCATCGCACGCGACATCACCGACCGCCGGATCATGGAGGAGCGGATCACGCAGTCGGAGAAGATCGAGAGCGTCGGCCGCCTCGCAGGAGGCGTCGCGCACGACTTCAACAATCTGCTCACGGCGATCCTCGGCTACACCGAGCTGCTGCTGGTCCATCGCGCGGAAGACGATCCGGATCGTCCCGACCTGATGGAGATTCAGAAGGCGGGCCAGCGTGCCGCGGCGCTCACGCAGCAGCTCCTGGCGTTCAGCCGCAAACAGGTGCTGCTGCCGCGCGAGGTGGATCTGAACCTCACGGTCTCGAGCCTGCAGAGCATGCTGACGCGGTTGATCCGCGAGGACATCACGCTCACCTGCGCGGTGGCGCCGCGCCCCGCGATCGTCAAGATCGATCCGACGCAAATCGAGCAGGTGATTCTCAACCTCGTGCTGAACGCGCGCGACGCGCTGCCGGGCGGCGGCACCATCCGCATCGAGGTCGCGTCGATTCCGCACGGCCATGTCGCCCTGCCGGCCGATCATCTGCCGGCCGCGCCCGAGTACGTCCGGCTCAGCGTCGCCGACAACGGCGTCGGGATCTCGGCCGAGGCGCGCGCGCATCTGTTCGAGCCGTTCTTCACGACGAAGGGTGTCGGTCAGGGCACGGGGCTGGGGCTCGCGTCGGTCTACGGCATCGTGCGACAGAGCAACGGCGTCATCACCGCGGAGAGCGCCAGCGGCGCGGGGACGACGTTCACCATGCACTTTCCGGCGTCGCCGTCGAGCGTCGTGCCGGAGGCGACGCCGCCGCCGGTGCCGGCCGTGATCCCGGCAGATTCCGGCACGGTACTTCTCGTCGAAGACGAGGCCGCCGTGCGCACGATCATCAGCGCCGTGCTGCGGCGTCACGGCTACCGGGTGCTCGAGGCGGGAACGGCCATCGACGCGATCGCGTTGTTCGACGAGCATCCCGGCGCGATCGACGTGCTCTTGACGGACGTGATCATGCCCGGCATCAACGGGCCGGCGCTGGCGCAACGGCTGGTGGCAATCCGGCCGGAGATGCGCGTGCTGTTCATCTCGGGGTACGCGGGCGCCGGTCTGCAGCTCGATGGCTGCAGTTCGAACATCAGCTTTCTCGGCAAGCCGTTCGAGGCGTCGGCGCTGGTGGCCGCGGTGCGCGACGTCCTGAACCGGGCGACCCGCTAGCCCCAGGGCGCACACAGGGTGCGCCCGGATCCGCACAGCGCACACAGCGGGCCCGGGGGCGGCGTCGAAAACGCCAGGGAAAACCGCTGGAACGAGGGCGGCCGCCTGGCAAGCTCTTCGCAACAATCCCGACGATCCACAGGCGGACCGTCGAAGGAGGCACAGCTCGTGTTGAACGTTCAGGCGCCGGTGATGGCAGCGGTGCGCGGTTTTTCCACGGTGCTCAAAGGGAGGCCCGCTCCCGCGTCGACGCGGATCCTCGTCGTCGACGATGAGGAGACCGTGCTGAAATTCGTGAACCGCATCCTGACCGGGCGCGGGTACGAAACCGTCCTGGCGTCCAGCGGCGCGGCGGCCGAACAGGCCGTCACCACCAGCGGCCCCTTCGCCATTCTCGTCACCGACCTGATGATGCCCGAAATGTCGGGCGACGAGCTCGCGCGGCGCCTGCGCCAGGTCGAGCCGCGTCTCAAAGTGCTCTACCTCACCGGCTTCAGCGATCATCTTTTCAAGGAAAAGGCGACGCTCTGGGCGGACGAGGCGTTCCTCGACAAGCCGTGCAGCGTGAAGGGCCTCCTCGAAGCCGTATCGCTGCTCGCCACCGGACGCATCACGGATCCCGACGATCATTCGGCCTGATCCGCGATGGGCTCTGGATCCCGCACGGGCCGCGACCGCGCGCTGTTCGACCAGAGCCCGCAGCCGATGTGGGCCTTCGACGAAGAAACCCTCCGCGTCGTCGACGTGAACCACGCCGCGCTTGCGCTGTACGGGTACTCGCGCCAGGAATTCCTGCAGATGGGCGTTATCGACGTCCACCCGGACGATCTGTCGCGGCTGCTCGACGACATCGACGGCGAGCCGGACGAGGCGGCGGAGCCGTGCACGTGGACCCACCGGCGCAAGGACGGCACCGATATCGACGTGGAGGTCGCGGCCAACCGCGCCGTTCTCGATGGTCGTCCCGCACGTGTGATCGCCGTCCGCGACGTCTCGGGCCTGCGCGAACGCGAGGAGCGCCTCCGCCAGACGGAGAAGATCGAGACGGTGGGACGACTGGCCGGGAGCATCGCGCACGACTTCAACAATCTCCTGACGGCCATCATGGGCCACACCGATCTGCTCTCGGAGTACTTCGCGTCGAATGACCCGCGCGCCATCGAAGTGGCCGGCATCCGCCAGGCCGCAGAGCACGCCGCCAACCTCACGCGGCGGCTTCGGGACTTCAGCTCGCAGCAGGCGCTGCCGCCCACCGTGCTCGACGTGAATCGCGTCGTCGCCAACGCACGTCAGCGGCTGTCGCGCGTGGTCGGCGAGCGGGTCGAACTGATCTGCGATGCGGCACCTGAGCTGTGGCGGGTGAAGGGCGACGGACGCCAGCTCGAACAGGTGCTGCTCAACCTCGCCGCGAACGCCCGCGACGCGATGCCTGCGGGTGGGCGCGTCACCATCACCACACGCAACGTCCGCGTGGACGCCGCGCTCGCGCGCCGCCGCAGCGTGGCGGCCGGCGAGTACGTCGAGCTGACCGTGGCCGACACGGGCGTCGGCATGGATGCCAGCACCGTGCAGCGCGTCTTCGAGCCGTGTTTCACGACGAAGGAGCGCGGACGAGGGACAGGCCTCGGTCTCGCCAGCGTCCACGGCATCGTGCAGCAGGGCGGAGGGCACATCACCGTCACCAGCGAGTCGGGCTCCGGGGCGCGCTTCGCGATCTATCTCCCGATCACCAGCGAGCCGTTCGACGCTGAGGCCGTCGACGATCCCGTCGCAGGCGGGCGCCGCCTCGGGTCCGAAACGGTGCTCGTCGTCCAGGACGATGTCTCGGTGCGGTCGCTGATCGCGAGCGTTCTCGAGCGGCGCGGCTATCGTCTGATGGTGGCGGGGAGCGGCGACGAGGCGCGGCACCTGTCCGAAGCCAGCGCGGATCCGATTCACCTGCTGATCACCGACGTCGTCACGTCCGGAGCGAGCGGGATCGAGCTGGCCGACGCGGTGCGCTCGCGCCGCCCGGAAACCAAGGTGCTCTACGTGTCGGGATCCACCGACGGCACCCTGTTCGAGAACGGCCTCGTGCCGCCGCCGGGCCTGCTGCTGAACAAGCCGTTTACGCCCGACGTGCTCGCCCGGAAGGTCCGCTCGGTTCTCGACGTACAATAGGCGCATGCCATATCCGGAATTTTTCGTGGCGCCGATGCGGCAGGAGCTGACGGCGCTCGGCGTCGAAGAGCTGCGCACCGCCGCCGACGTGGACAGCGCGGTGGCCGGAACGGCCGGCACCCTCATGGTCGTCGTCAATTCGGTCTGCGGGTGCGCGGCCGGCAAGGCGCGCCCGGGCATCGCGCTGGCGCTGCGGCACCCGCGCACGCCGTCGCGCGTCGCCACCGTCTTCGCCGGCGCCGATGTCGAAGCCACCGAACGCGCCCGGCAGTACTTCACGGGCTACCTGCCATCGTCTCCATCGATCGCGCTGCTCCAGGATGGTCGCGTGGTGTACATGCTCGAACGGTCACAGATCGAAAACCGCGACGCGCTGGCGATTGCCCGCGAGCTGACCGCCGCCTTCGACGCCTTCTGCGCGGCTGCCGCTCCCGCCTGAAGACCGCTGCGCCCGGCGGGTGGGTCCTATGCTAGATTGACCCACCATGAAGTCACGCCTGACGCGACCACTCCCGCTCCTGTCTCTCGCCGTACTCCTGGCGTTCGCTGCCGCCGAGCGCGTGCCGCAGGCGCAGACGAACGGCTTCGATTCCGCGCTGTTCAAGGCGCTGCAGTGGCGCAACGTCGGCCCGATCCGCGGCGGACGGTCGATCACGTCGGCTGGCAGCCCTTCGCGCCGCGGCGAATATTATTTTGGCGCGGTGGGCGGCGGTCTCTGGAAGACCACTGACGCCGGTCAGACCTGGGCGTCGGTCACCGATGGGCAGCTCGCGAGCTCGTCGGTCGGTGCGGTCGCCGTGTCGGAGTCCAATCCCGACATCGTGTTCATCGGGATGGGCGAGACCTGCATCCGCGGCAACATCATGCAGGGCGACGGCGTCTACAAGTCCATCGACGCGGGGAAGACGTGGACGCACATCGGCCTCGCCGACACGCAGGCGATTGCCAAGATCCGCATTCATCCGACGAACCCCGACATCGTCTACGTCGCGGCGTTTGGCCATCCGGCCGGTCCGAGCGCGGACCGGGGTGTCTTCAAGTCGATCGACGGTGGCAAGACATGGAAGAAGACGCTCTTCCGCGACGACAAGACGGCCGCCATCGACCTGACGATCGACCGGCACAATCCCAACGTGATGTATGCCGCGCTGTGGGAGGCCTACCGCGTGTCGTGGCAGATGTCGAGCGGCGGACCCGGCAGCGGCCTGTTCAAGTCGGTCGACGGCGGCGACACCTGGACGGAGCTGACGCACAATCCGGGCATGCCGGCGGGCGTGATTGGCCGCATCGGCGTCTCGGTGTCGGGCGCCGACAGCAATCGTGTGTACGCGCAGGTCGAAAACGAGAACGGCGGCACCTTCCGGTCCGACGATGCGGGCGCGACGTGGACGAAGATGAACGACGACCACAACCTGCGCCAGCGCGCGTTCTACTACACGCACATCTTCGCCGACCCGCAGGACAAGGACGTCGTCTACGGGCTGAACGTCAATTTCCACAAGTCCACTGACGGCGGCAAGACGTTCAAGACGCTCCTGCACCCGCCGCACGGCGACAATCACGATCTGTGGATCGATCCGACCGATTCCAAGCGCTTCATCACGAGCGACGATGGCGGCGGGACGGTGACGACCAACGGCGGCGAGACGTGGACGGACCAGGATTTCCCCACCGCGCAGCTCTATCACGTCTCGACGACGAAGGAGTTCCCGTACCACGTCTGCGGCGCGCAGCAGGACAACAGCACTGTGTGCGTGCAGAGCGAGAAGCGCAACGCGTTCGGCGGCATGGCCGGCGTCGGGCCGAACGCGTTCGCCGCGATGTACGACGCGGGCGGCGGCGAGAGCGGCTACATCACGCCGTCGCCGACCGATCCGAATATTCTCTACGCGGGGAGCCAGGGCGCGCTGCTCACGCGCAAGAACCGGATGACCGGCGAGACGCGCGACATCGAGGTGTACCCGCGCTTCTTCTCCGGCGAAAACGCGGCGTCGCTGCCCGATCGCTGGCAGTGGACGTTTCCGATCGTGTTCTCCCACTTCGACGCGAACACGCTCTATACGTCCTCGCAGTTCCTGTACCGCACGACGAACGACGGCCAGAGCTGGCAGAAAATCAGCCCGGATCTGACGAAGCACGATCCGAAGACGCTCGGCGACTCGGGCGGCCCGATCACCCACGATATGAACGGCCCCGAGATTTTCGGGACGATTTTCACGATCGCGCCGTCCCACAAGGAAGCTGACACGATCTGGACGGGATCTGACGACGGCCTCGTCTACATCACGCGCGACGCCGGCAAGAACTGGGCGGATGTGACGCCGCCAGGCACGCCGTCGCTCAGCCGCGTCAGCCTGATCGAGGCATCGCCGACCAAGGCGGGGACGGCGTACGTCGCCGTCAAGAACTACCTGCAGGACGATCGCGCGCCATATCTGTTCAAGACGGGCGACTACGGCAAAACATGGACGAAGATCGTCTCCGGCATTCGCGCCGACGACTACGCGCACGCGATCCGCGAAGATCCGACTCGGCCCGGCCTCTTATACGCGGGGACCGAACACGGCATCTACGTCTCGTTCGACGATGGCGCTCGCTGGCAGTCACTCTTGCTGAATCTGCCCGACACGCAGGTCTCCGACATCGTCGTCGAAGCGCACGACCTGGTGATTTCGACCAACGGGCGATCGATGTGGGTGCTCGATAACATCGCGCCGATCCGGCAGGTCAAAGACGGCGCGTCCGGCACGGCGCTGCACCTGTACGCGCCGGAAGAGGCGACCCGCCGGGCACGGCCCGCGACGTTCGACTACTACTTGAAGACGAAAGCCGACAAAGTGACGATCGACATCCTCGATGCCCAGGGGCAGGTGATCCGATCGGTCGTCGGGCCGCCGGCAAAGCCGGCCGACGACGCCGATAGCGGATTCCGTCCGCCGCCGGCGGTGGTCGGCGTGGAGGCCGGGCTCAATCGCTATGTCTGGGACATGCGCTATGCGGGCGCGACGGTGTTTCCGGGCCTGATCATGTGGGGCGGATCGCCGGAGGACGGCCCGCTGGCCGTGCCTGGCCATTACCAGGTGCGCGTGACCGCGAACGGCGAGTCACAGACCCAGCCGTTCACGATCGCGATGGATCCGCGCGTGAAGGCATCGCCAGCCGATCTGCAGGCCGAGTTCGACTTCGCGGTGAAGGTCCGCGATCGGGTGTCGGAAGCCGACAGCGCGGTCGTCGCCGTGCGGCGGGTCCGGACGGACATCGACGATCGCATCGAGAAGGCCAAGCACGCCGAGCGCGACACGACCCGCAAGCCGCTGACGACGGCGCTGGAGAACCTGCGGCTCAAGCTGACCGCGGTCGAGGAGTCGGTCTATCAGGTCAAGAATCAGAGCGGTCAGGATCCGCTCAACTTCCCGATCAAGTTGAACAACAAGATCGCGCATCTCTCCGACGTGATCGAGGGCGCGGACGCGAAGCCGACCGATCAGACTTACGCTGCCTACAAGGAGCTCTCGGACGAGCTCCAGGCGCAGATCGATCGGCTGAATACGGCGATGACGAAGGAGATTCCGGCGATCAACGCGGAGCTGCAGCGCAAGAAGATCGCGCCGGTGTCAATGGAGCCGGTGAAAAAATAGCGCGAAGGCCAGATAGCGCGAAGGCCAGGTAGCGCGAAGCTCAGGTAGCGCGAAGGTCAGGTAGCGCGAAGGCTTCAGCCGAGCGGTTCTCTAACCCCCGCGCGTGTGCATCTCCAGGTGTGGATCTTTCTTCACCACATCCTGCACGGGGACGAACGCGCGGCGCTCGCCGAGCGCGAGGCGCTGCTCGGCGCCGCGATCGGCGCGCCCGGTCCACGCTGACGAGATGAGAGCCGTCATCGCCTCGACCGAGGCGCCACCTCGAAGCGCCGCTCGAAGGTCGATCCCGCGCGCCGCGTAGAGGCACAGATACCACATGCCGTCTGCCGTGAGCCGGCTGCGATCGCAGCTCGCGCAAAATGGCGCCGTCGTAGATGCGATGATGCCGAATACCGTCCCGTCGGGGAGCGCGAATCGGTCGGCTGGTGCCGCCGACCGTTCGCCGATCGGCTCGATGCGTCCATAGTGCGCCGACAGCGCCGCGAGGATCTCGCGCCGCGACATCACGCGCTCAGGGGACCATCGCGACGCCCCGCCGACGTCCATGTACTCGATGAAGCGGACCTCGGCCTTCGCAGGCTTGCCGTACTCGATCAGATCGACGAGCTCATCGTCGTTCACCCCGCGCATGACCACGGTGTCGATCTTCAGGCCGCCGAACACACGCGTCGCAGACTCGATGCCGGCGTGGACGGCGGCGAGCGCATCCACGCGCGTGAGCTGTGCGAAGCGATCCGCGCGGAGTGTGTCGAGGCTCACGGTCACGCGGTGCAGGCCGGCCGCCTTCAGCGCGTCGGCCTGATCGGGCAGGAGGATGCCGTTGGTGGTGAGCGCGATATCCGCGAGGCCCTGGCGCTGAGCGAGCATGCAGACGAAGCGCGGCAGTTCGCGGCGCAGTAGCGGTTCTCCGCCGGTGAGCCGCACTTTGTCCACGCCGAGCGCGATGAAGACATCCACGAGCGCGCCCGTCTCGCCGAAATGCAGGAGATCGCCGCGCGGCAGCCAGACGTACTCCTTCTCCGGCATGCAGTATTCGCAGCGCAGGTTGCAGCGGTCGGTGACCGACAGCCGCAGGTTGCGCAGCGGGCGCCCGAAGGTATCGAGGAGCACAGTTGATTGTAGCCCGCGAATGCGCGATACTCGCTTCGACCCATGGCTCTGCACCCGCACACCCCGGCGAGAATCTCGGTGCGTCCTGCAGGCCCCCGTGTGTTCGCGTTTCGGTCCTTTACCGTGTTTTTCCGCTTCCATAGGAGCGGGTAGCGCAGTGATCTGAACCGGACGCCTCGAACGTTCAGCTGAGCCCGCTACCCGAAAGGGAGCGGGCTTTTTCTTTTTCCGGAGGTCGTGATGGCAGACGTGGATTCGGCGGGGAAGACAGGAGAAGACGACCCGGGGCGCGCCGCCGGGTTGGAGACACTCGTGCAGCATCGCGGCTGCATCGATCGGATCGACAGGACGATCGTGGCGCTGCTGGCCGAGCGCGTGCGCCTGGGGCTCGCCCTCGGGAATCTGAAGCGCGATCTGCGACTGCCGCTGCGATCTGAGTCGCGTGAAACTGAGGTGCTGACGCGCGTGCGGCAGGCGGCTCCGAAGCCGCTCTCGTCACAAGCCGTTGAGCGCATCTTCAGCGCGATTATCGCGGAGACCAGCGCCGCGCAGGATCGTGGCCATGAGTGACGCGGGGCAGACCGTGGCCGACGCCGCCTACCAAGGCACCCCAG
>DATATJ010000132.1:0-13309 GCA_036268855.1 Vicinamibacterales bacterium | reverse complement strand
GATCGACAAGATCGCGGGCCGGGAGGGCGGCCAGGGCCCCGACGTCAGCCGCGAAGGCGTCCAGCGCGACATCCTGCCGATCGTCGAGGGGACGACGGTGAGCACGAAGTACGGCATGGTGAAGACGGATCACATCCTGTTTATCGCCGCCGGCGCATTCCACGTCTCGAAGCCGTCGGATCTGATCCCGGAGCTGCAGGGACGCTTTCCGATTCGCGTGGAGCTCGAGGCGCTGGGCCGCGACGAGTTCGTGCGCATTCTGACCGAGCCGCGCGGCGCGCTGGTGAAGCAGTACATGGCGCTGATGGACACCGAGGGCATTGCCCTCACGTTCACCGACGACGCCGTCCACCGCATCGCCGACTTCGCGACGATCGTGAACGAGCGCACCGAGAACATCGGCGCGCGGCGGCTGCACACCGTGATGGAGAAGCTGCTCGACGAGATCTCGTTCGAGGGCCCCGATCTCGTCGAGAAGACCGTCGTGATCGACGATGCGTACGTGACGAGGATGCTGGCGGACATCGTCAAGGACGAGGATCTCTCGCGGTACATTCTGTGAGGCGTGATCGGCCGCGACGATGCACGCGGAGCCGCTGCGCTGTCATCAGGCCGCTGTGCTCCGCGTGGCCGGCGGTGTCGGCGCTGATCGTCGTCGTCCTGTCAACAAGCTGTGGCAGGAAAGGCCCGCCGCTGCCGCCGCTGCTGCACCTGCCGGCGCCGCCGGCCGACGTCGCCGCGACGCGGCGCGGCGACCAGGTGGTGATCCAGCTCACCGTGCCGAACACCAACACCGACAACACGCGGCCCGCCAATGTCGCGCAAGTGGACGTGTACGGCATCACCACGTCCGGTGAGGTCAACGACGAACAGCTGGTCAAGCGCGGCACCAAAGTGGGCCAGGTCGCAGTGAAGGCGCCGCGCGACCCCAACGACACCGCCGAACCGGACGAGGTCGACGCGGACGTCGAGCCGCCCGTCGGCAACGGGCTCGATCAAGGCGCGCGCGCCAGCGTCGACGAGCAGCTCAGCGCGGCCGCGCTGATTCCGGTGGACGCCACAGTGGCCGACAAGCGCCGGCCGAAGGTGGACAGCCACGCGGAAGGGCCGCTCCTCGGCCCTGCGACGCGCGTGCTGACGCGCACGTACGCCGGCGTCGGCGTCAACGCGCGCGGGAAGCGGGGGCCTGTCTCGCGGCGCGTCAACGTGCCGCTGGTGGCGGCGCCCGATCCGCCGTCGGTGCCGACGATCACCTACGACGAAAAAGCCGTCACCCTCGCATGGAACGCCGCGGCAGTGGCGGAAGGCGTGCTGCCGTCGTATCCGCTCGGCGCGACGACGCCGACGCTGGCGTATCTCGTGTACGAAGTGCCGAAAGCCCCCGCGCCGGAGGTGGCGCTCACGAAAAATCCGATCGCCGAGACGACGTTCAGCGACGCCAACGTGGCCTTCGGGACCGAGCGATGCTTCGCCGTGCGGACGGTGGCGACCATGGGACCGCTGAGTGTGGAGAGCGCCGAAGCGCCGCCGGCGTGCGTCACGCTCAAGGACACGTTTCCGCCCGCCGCGCCGAAAGGCCTGGGCGGCGTGGCGAGCGAAGGCGCCATCAGCCTGATTTGGGAAGCGAACAGCGAGAAGGATCTCGCCGGCTATCTCGTCCTGCGCGGGGTGGCGCCCGACGGACCGCTGGCGCCGATCACGCCGGCGCCGATTCAGGCGACCGTGTTCAACGACACCGTGCCGGCCGGCGTGCGCTACGTGTACGTCGTCGTCGCCGTGGATGCAGCCGGCAACCAGAGCACGCCCTCGAACCGCTTCGAGGAAGCGGCCCGATGAGGGGTATCAGCTAGAATATCCGCCATGGAACGTGAGCGCATTTATCGAGTCCAGCAGAACGGCGAGATCTTTCATGTCATCGAGCGCGGCGGCGATCTGCGGCGGGCGGTGGGAGACGTCTTCGAGCGCCGCGAGGGGGGCGCGGCGATTCCCGGCGGCCTCGCCGGCATGCGGGTGCTCGCGCCGGTCATGCCGTCGAAGATCGTGTGCGTGGGCCTCAACTACAAGGACCACGCGGCAGAGACCGGAAAGCCGTTGCCGCCCGAACCGCTGATCTTCATCAAGCCGTCCACCGCGGTGATCGGGCCGGGGGATCCGATTCGGCTGCCGCCGGGCGTCGGCCGCGTCGATCACGAAGCGGAGCTTGGCATTGTCATCGGCAAGCGAGCCCACCGCGTACCGCGGGCGAAGGCGTGGGACTACATCTTCGGCCTCATCTGCGTGAATGACGTGACGGCGCGCGATCTGCAGAAGAAGGAATCGCAGTACACGCGCTGCAAGGGCTTCGACACGTTCGCACCGATCGGGCCGTGCATCGCGACCGGCTTGTCCGGCGAACCGCGCGCCGTGGAGGGGTGGGTCAACAGCGAGCGGCGTCAGTCCTCGAGCACGAAGCATCTGATCTTTCCGATCGAGCAGCTGGTGGAGTTCGTGACGTTCGTGATGACGCTGGAACCGGGCGACATCATCTCCACGGGAACGCCGGAGGGCATCGGGCCGCTGAAGCACGGCGACGCGGTCAAGGTGATGGTCGAGGGCGTCGGGGAGCTGGTGAATCCCGTCCAGGATGAGTAGCGATCGCGTGAGCTCACCACCACGGGGGACACTGAGGACACCGAGGAAGGAAACGCATTTGTACGGATTTGCCTCCGTGTCCCCTGTGTCCTCTGTGGTGGCGAGTTGTGGCATGCGGCCGGAACGAAGAAGGGGAAAGCGAAATGAAACTCTTTATCGATAGCGGCAACATCAAAGACATCCAGACGCTGGCCGACATCGGCATCATCGACGGCGTCACTACGAACCCGTCGCTGCTCGCCAAGGAGCCGGGCGACTACCGGGCGAACCTGAAGAAGATCTGCCAGATCGTCAAGGGCCCGGTGAGCGGGGAAGTCACCGCGACCGATTTCGCGGGGATGATGACGCAGGGGCACGACATCGCCACGATCGACGAGCACATGATCGTCAAGGTGCCGCTCACGCGCGACGGCATCAAGGCGTGCAAGGCGCTGTCGGGCGACAAAATCCGCGTGAACGTCACGCTCTGTTTTTCGGCGGCGCAGGCGCTGCTCGCTGCCAAAGCCGGCGCCACCTTCATCAGCCCCTTCGTGGGACGCCTGGACGATGTCGGCACGACCGGGATGGATTTGGTGCGCGAGATCGTCGAAATCTACGACAACTACGAGTTCCCGACGGAAGTGCTCGTGGCCAGCTGCCGGAGTCCGATCCACGTGATCGACGCGGCGCGCATGGGTGCGGACATCGCGACCTGTCCGCCCGCGGTGATCGATCAGCTGTTCAACCATCCGCTGACGAACATCGGTCTCGAGAAATTCCTGAAGGACTGGGAGAAGTCGCAGGCGGTAAAAGCATAGGGCCTGGAGGCCGGAGGCGGGAGGCTGGCGATCGGCGAGCTCCGACCCCTGGCCCTACCCCAGCCTCGAGCCTCTAGCCTCCAGCTTCCACATGAAACCAGAAGACATTCTTGCGGATCTCGAGCGCCGCGCGGAGCTCGGCGGAGGACAGGACCGCCTCGATCGCCATCGCGCCGCGGGCAAGCTGACCGCGCGCGAGCGCATCGAGTTGCTGTTCGACCCCGGCACGTTCGAGGAAGTCGACAAGCTCGTGCTGCACCGCTGTCGCGACTTCGGCATGGAAGAGAACGTCGTGCCGGGCGACGGCGTGGTGGCAGGCCACGGCCTCATCGAGGGGCGGCAGGTCTTCGCGTTCGCGCAGGACTTCACCGTCTTCGGCGGGTCGCTGTCGGAGACCAACGCGGCGAAAATCGTGAAGATCATGGATTTGGCGATGAAGCTCGGATCGCCGGTCGTCGGGTTGAACGATTCAGGCGGCGCGCGCATCCAGGAAGGCGTCATGTCGCTCGGCGGCTACGCCGACATCTTCCTGCGCAACACGCTATCGTCCGGCGTCATTCCCCAGATTTCCGCCATCATGGGCCCGTGTGCGGGCGGCGCCGTCTATTCGCCGGCGATCACCGACTTCACCGTGATGGTGAAGAACACGAGCTACATGTTCGTGACCGGCCCCGACGTGATCAAGACAGTCACGCACGAGGAGGTGTCGAAGGAAGAGCTCGGCGGCGCGATGACGCACAACGTGAAGAGCGGCGTCGCCCACTTCGCGGTCGAGGACGATCGCGAGTGCCTCTCGCTGATCCGCGATCTGCTGTCGTTCCTGCCGTCGAACAATCTCGACGATCCGCCGCGGGCCCGGCCGGACGATCAGCCGGATCGCGAGGACGCTTCACTCGATCAGCTGGTGCCGGCGTCGCCGAATCAGCCGTACGACATGCTGGATCTGATTCACACGATCGCCGACGAGGGCTATTTCCTGGAGGTCCACCGGCACTACGCGAAGAACCTCATCGTTGGCTTCGCCCGACTCGACGGCCGGCCAGTGGGGATCGTGGCGAATCAGCCGGCGGTGCTCGCCGGGACGCTCGACATCGACGCGTCGGTGAAGGGCGCCCGCTTCGTGCGTTTCTGCGACGCGTTCAACATCCCGCTCGTCACCTTCGAGGACGTGCCGGGATTCATGCCGGGCACCGTGCAGGAGTTCGGCGGGATCATCCGCCACGGCGCCAAGCTGCTGTTCGCGTTCGCGGAGGCGACGGTGCCGAAGGTGACCGTCATCACGCGCAAGGCATACGGCGGGGCGTACTGCGTCATGTCGAGCAAGCACATCCGGACCGACTTCAACTACGCCTGGCCGACCGCCGAGATCGCGGTGATGGGGCCTGAGGGCGCCGTCAATATCCTCTACAAGCGGGAGCTCGAAGCGGCGGCCGACGCGATTGCAGCGCGCGCCGAGAAGGTGTCCGAGTTCCGCGAGAAATTCGCCAATCCCTACATCGCGGCGTCGCGCGGCTTCGTGGACGAGGTGATCCACCCGCGCGAGACGCGGCGCAAGCTGATTACCGCGCTGAAAAACCTGGAAAACAAGCGCGACAAGAATCCTCCGAAGAAGCATGGGAACATTCCGCTTTAGGATTGCCGTGGGAATCGTGCTCGCCGTCGCGGTGCTGCGCGCGCAGCAGGCGCCCCCGCGCTTCGTGCTCGAGGAGGCGACGATTGCCGGGATCGAGACGGCGTTCCGCGCCCATGCCGTCACGTGCCGCGGGCTCGTCGAGCAGTACTTCGCCCGCATCCACGCCTACGACAAGAACGGCGCGGCACTGAACGCCATCGTGCAGCTGGACCCCGACGCCCTGAAAACCGCCGACGATCTCGATCGCCGCTTCGCCCAGTCCGGCCCGGTCGGGCCGCTGCACTGCGTGCCGGTCATCGCCAAGGACAACTACGAAACGGCCGACATGCCGACGACGGCCGGCTCGCTGTCGTTGAAGGACATGCGCACCGGCAAGGACGCCTTCGTCGTGAAGCGGCTGCGCGCGGCCGGCGCGATCTTCATCGCGAAGTCGAACATGGCCGAGTTCGCGTTCAGCCCGATCGAAACCGTCAACTCGATCCTGCCGGGCTACACGCGCAATCCGTACGACACCGCGCGCGTCACCGCCGGATCGAGCGGCGGATCCGCCGCGGCCGAAGCGGCGAATTTTGCGACCGTGGCGCTCGCGAGCGACACGGGCGATTCGATCCGCGGACCGGCGGCGCATCAGGCGCTGGTCGGCCTGCGATCGACCATGGGGCTGGTCAGCCGCGCAGGCGTCGTACCGCTGAACCTCGCGGCCGACATCGCCGGCGCCGTCACCAGAACCGTCGCCGATACGGCGGCGGTCCTGCAGGCAATCGCCGGGGAGGATCCCGACGACCCGGCGACGAGCGCGGGACGCGGTCATGTGGACGCCGACTACGCGGCGGCGCTGCGGCTGGACGGCCTGAAAGGGGCGCGCATCGGCGTCCTGCACCAGGCGTACGACACGCCGACGCTCGATCCGGACGTCGCGGACGTCTTCCAGCAGGCGATCGCCGAGCTGAAGCGTGAAGGCGCGACCGTGATCGATCCGATCGAGGTCGAGGGCTTCGATGCGATGCGCCGCGCGCAGTCTGGCGGCTGCAACCGCTTCAAGTACGACCTCAACCGGTATCTCGCGGCGCTCGGCGACAAGGCGCCGATGCACTCGCTTGCCGACATCATCAAGTCGCGCCGGTATCACCCGTCGATCCAGGCGCGGCTCGAGGGCGCCGAGGCGGCCGACGACGTGCCCGGCGTCAGCCCGGGGTGCACCAGCGGCGACGCGTACCGCGAGAAGCTCCGCGCAGGCGTGCGGCAGCTGATGGATGGTCAGCATCTCGACGCGCTCGCCTATCCGACGTGGAGCAACGTGCCGCGGCTGATCGGCGATCTGAACACGCCCGGCGGCGACAACAGCCAGGTGTTCTCGCCCGGCACCGGCTTCCCGGCGATCACCGTGCCGATGGGCTTCACCCGCAGCGGCACGCTGCCGGCGGGCCTCCAGTTCCTCGGGCGCGCATGGAGCGAGTCCACGCTCCTGCGGCTGGCGTACGCGTACGAACAGGCCACGCACCACCGCCATCCACCCGCGTCGACGCCGCCGCTGCGCTAAACTACTGACACGGAGGACAGGGCGAGGCAGTGCTCGGCGGACCTGTCCGCCGGAGCCTTGGCGAAGGTGGAAGCCTTCGCGCTATACCAATCTGGTTGGCGGGGCTACACCGATCTGGTTGGCGCGCTGGACCAATCCGGGACGGCTCGAGGCTTCTGGAGACAGATTTCTTCCGCCGTGTCCTTTGTGTCCTCTGTGGTGGAGAGTTCTCCTCTGAAGAAGATCCTGATTGCCAACCGCGGCGAAATCGCCGTGCGAATTGCCCGCGCGTGCCGCGAGATGGATCTGTCGCCGATCGCGGTTTACTCCGAGTGCGATCGTGCGGCGCTCCACGTGCGCTTCGCCGACGAGGCGTACCCAATTGGACCGAGCGCGCCGCGTGAGAGCTACCTTCGGATCGATCGCCTGATCGACGCCGCCAAACAAGCCGGCGCCGACGCCGTGCATCCCGGCTACGGCTTTCTCGCCGAGAACGAGGACTTCGCCGCCGCGGCGCGCGACGCGGGCTTGACGTTCATCGGCCCGACCCCGGAGGCGATCGCGTTGATGGGCAGCAAGACGGCCGCGCGCGTCGCGGCCAAGCGCGCCGGCGTGCCCGTCGTGCCGGGCACCGAGGATCCGCTGTCGGCCGAGGTCACCGACGTCGAGATCGCGCGCATCGCCGACACCATCGGCTATCCGCTGCTGGTCAAGGCGGTCGCCGGCGGCGGCGGGAAGGGGATGCGCACCGTGCGCGATCCCGCCGAGCTCGCCAGCGCCGTGCGCGCCGCGCGCTCCGAAGCCGGCGCCGCGTTCGGCGACGCCGCCGTCTACCTCGAGCGGCAGCTCACGCGTCCACGCCACATCGAAGTGCAGCTGCTCGGCGACCAACACGGCACCGTGCTCCCGTTCGTCGAGCGCGAGTGCTCGATTCAACGCCGGCACCAGAAGGTGGTCGAGGAGACGCCCTCGCTCGCGGTCAGCCCCGCGCTGCGGGTGGAGATGACGGCCGCGGCGGCGGCGGTCGCGCGCGCGGTCGGCTACACCAACGCGGGCACGATCGAGTTCCTGCTCGACGAGGACGGCCGCTTCTATTTCCTGGAGATGAACACGCGCCTCCAGGTTGAGCACCCGATCACGGAGATGGTCAGCGGCGTGGACCTGGTCCGCTGGCAGATCCGGATCGCGCGCGGCGAGCGGCTCGATCTCTCGCCCGAGCGCCTGCTGACGCCTGCCGGCCACGCGATCGAATGCCGGATCTACGCGGAAGATCCGGACAACAGCTTCCTGCCGTCGCCCGGCCGCATCCTGCACCTGCGCGCGCCCGCCGGCCCCGGCATCCGCGACGACAGCGGCGCGACGGCCGGTCTCGACGTGCCGATCTTCTACGACCCGATGATCTCGAAGCTGATCGCCTGGGCCGAGGATCGGCCGCTCGCGCTCGCGCGCATGCGCCGCGCGCTCGGCGAGTACATCGTCGCCGGCATCAAGACGACGGTGCCGTTCTTCACGTGGCTGTTCGCCCAGCCGGAATTTGTCGAGTCGCGGTTTCACACCACCTATCTGGACGAGGTCCTGACGGCGCGCGAGGGACGGCCGTTCGTCGAGCCGCGCCCGGAGGAGGAGGCGATCGCGACGATCGCGGCGGCGATTCAGGCGGCGCTCTCGCCCGCGGCGGTGGCGTCCGCCTCGAACGGCGCTGCGAACGCCGACGCGCCGCCAGGACGCTGGAAGGCCCGCGCGCGCACCGAAGGACTCTGCTGAATGCAGTACGAGATCGAGACCGGCGGGCGCACACGGCAAGTCACCGTCACGCGGGCCGGCGACGGGTTCACAGTGTCGGTGGACGGCCGCTCGGTGCAGGTCAACGCGGCGCGCATCGACGCGTACACGCTGTCGCTGCTGATCGACGTGGGTGCCACGCCGGCGCCCAGCGTCGGTGGCGGACCCGCCGTGGGCGGGATTCAGGGCAGCCACGAGGTGACGATTGCGCCAGACCCGGTCACGCGCCAGCTCACGGTGCGCGTCGGGACCACGCCGATGACGGTCGGCCTCAACGGCCGGCGCCGCTGGGGCCGGAAGGAGGAGGGCGGCCACGCCGCCTCGGGCCCGCAGCGCGTCGTGGCGCCGATGCCGGGGAAGATCGTCCGTGTGCTCGTGAAGCCAGGCGATCCCGTCCGCGCGCGCCAGGGCCTCGTCGTCATCGAAGCGATGAAAATGGAGAACGAGCTGCGTGCTGCGCGCGACGGCACGGTGACCGAGGTGCAAGCCCGGGAAGCGATGTCGGTTGACGCCGGCACGGTGCTCGTCGTCATCGCATGAACGGGCGGGCCTGGCTCCGTTCGGCGTTCCGCCATCGTGCGGTCCGCTACGTGGGCCTCGCAGCGGGCATTCTCGTGGTCGTGCTGGCGGTCGTCGTCGTCACGACCGTCACCGTCGATCTGGGCCCCGCAGTGCGCGGCCTGGCGGAGCGCGCCGGCTCGAAGCGGATCGAGCGCCCGCTGCACCTCGGCCGCCTCAGCATTCACCTGTTCACCGGCCGCGTCGTCGTCGACGACCTGTCGATCGAGGGCGTCCATAAAGGCGACCGGCCATTCTTCACCGCCAGGAAGATCTCCGTTTCGCTCGACTGGTCCACCGTCTTCCGGAAGAAGCCGGAGTTCATCATCACGTCGGTCGAGATGACCGACTGGCACATGCTCGTCGAACGCTGGGGCGATGACAACCACAACTTCCCGAAGATCAAGAGCGACGACACCAAGCCCGGCGGGCCGCCGAAATTCACGACGACGCTGAAGTACCTGCGCGCCTCGCGCGGCGAGTTCTCGTACGAAGATCACGAGGCGCCCTGGAGCATCGACTGTCCGAATCTCGATCTCAGCATCGGCAACCTGCCCTCGTACCATGGGCAGGCGTCGTTCAGCGCCGGCACGGTGAAGATTCAGGATCACCTGCCGATGTGGACGAACATGAAGGCGAGCTTCGACATCGATGGCAGCCGCATTCATCTCGGGCGCATCGACCTGACGTCAGACGGCGCCGTGTCACGGGCGTTTGGCGACGTGGACACCAGTCGCTGGCCGGAGATGCGCTACCAGGTGCAGTCGCGCATCGACTTCCCGCGGATGCGCGAAATCTTCTTCACGGACGAGTCGTGGCGGCTCGCAGGCACGGGCGATTTCACGGGCGTATTCCACCTGTTCAAGGGCGGCCGCGATCTGAGCGGCACTTTCACGAGCGAGCAGCTCGGCGTGAACGCCTTCCGGTTTCCCGCGCTGTATGGGTCGCTGCGCTGGACGCCGCACACGTTCGACGTCTGGAACGCCGGCGCCAAGGCGTTCGGCGGCGATGCGAAGATCACGTTCGGCATCAAGCCGCTCGGAGCCGGCGTGCGCCCCACCGCGCGGTTCGAGGCGACCTATGCGCGGGCCGACCTGGCGGCGCTCACTGATTTCTACGCGCTCCGCGGCACACGCTTCGCCGGCTCCGCCACCGGGCACAATCTCCTGGAGTGGCCGATGGGCCGCTTCGCGGAAAAGCATGACGAAGGGAGCGTCACCGTGACGCCGCCGCCGGGCGTCGCGCCGATGACGACGTCGCTCGCGGCCGCGCGGTCGGCTGACGCGCACCACACCCGCCACGAATGGGGTCCGTTCGCGCCGATGCCGCTCGCGTCGCATCTGCCGATCGAGGGCGAGCTGACCTATCGCCTGAATCAGGCGCAGGTGGAGCTGGAAGGCGGACGGTTCGCCACCGAGGGCACGCACGTGACCTTCGACGGCACCACCGACTGGGGCGAGGATTCGCGCATTCCGTTCCACGTTGTGAGCCGCGACTGGCAGGAAAGCGATCAACTGCTGGCCGGCATCATCACCGATTTCGGGTCGCCCACCGGCGTGGTGGCCTTCGGAGGACGCGGCGAATTCGACGGGGCGATGACGGGCGCGTTCCGCCGGCCGCGCGTGGAAGGCGACTTCACCGGCGAGGATCTGCGCGCCTGGGACACGACCTGGGGCGACGGCGGCGGTCACATCATCGTAGACAACCGCTATGTCACTGTTCAGGAGAGCCTGATCAAGGGGAAGGATGGGTCGGAGATTCGCGCCGACGGCAAGTTCTCGCTCGGCTATCCCCGCGACGACGGCGGCGAGGAGATCAACGCGCGGTTCCGCGTCGTCCGGCGCGACGTCGATTCGCTGCGCCACGCGTTTCAACTCGACGACTATCCCGTGTCGGGGCTGCTCACCGGCGAGTTTCACCTGACAGGCGCCTACGAGCGTCCTGTCGGCTTCGGCGGCATGACGATCGACAACGGGACGGCATACGGCGAGCCGTTCCAGAAAGCGACCGCCTCGCTGCGCTTCGACGGATCGGGCGTGCGGCTCGACGGCGTGAACCTGGCGAAGGATGGCGGCAGCGTCACGGGCGCCGCCTTCGTCGGGTGGGACTCGACCTATTCCTTCAACGCCGACGGCCAGCGGATCCCGGTGGAGAAGATCGCGGCGTTCGCGTATCCGCGCGCGCCGCTGTCGGGGCTCGCGGCGTTCACGGCGACCGGCAGCGGGACCTTCGACGCCCCGCGCTACGACGTGAAGTTCCGCGTCAGCGATCTCTTCATCGCCGAGGAGGGCGTCGGACAGGTCACCGGTTCGCTGGCACTGCGCGGCAAGCAGCTGAGCGGCGACGTGGACGCCGCCTCGCCGCGCCTGGCGGTCACCGGCACGGGACGCATTTCGCTCACGCCAAAAGCCGACGCGGAGCTGACGTTCCGCTTCCACGACAGCTCGCTCGATCCCTACGTCCGCCTGTTCGTGCCGAAGCTCTCGCCGTTCACGACCGCGGTGGCCAGCGGATCGATTCGCATGGTCGGAGAGCTGGCGGACATCGATCATCTCTTCGTGGACACGTCGGTCGATTCACTCGACGTGCGGCTCTTTGATTACGCGGTGAAAAACGCGACGCCGATCCGGATCGTTCTCGACCGGCACCAGGTGAAGGTCCAGGATCTTCAGCTCGTCGGCGTGGACACCAAGCTGAATGTCTCCGGCACCGTCGGCCTCCACGACGAGAAGATCGCACTGAGAGCGGCAGGCGAAGCGAACCTTGGCATGCTGCAGGGCTTTTTCCGCGACGTCCGCGCGTCTGGACATGCCGAGCTCACGGCCTCGGTTGACGGCCCGCTGAAGCAGCCGCTGTTCTCCGGCAGCGCGACGATCACCGACGGGCGCATTCGCCATTTCTCTCTGCCCAATTCGCTCGACGCGATCAACGGCGTCCTCCATTTCGACGCCAACGGCGTGCGCCTCGACGATGTGGCGGCCATGATGGGGGGAGGGCAGGTGCAGTTCGGCGGCCGCATCGGCTTCAACGGCTACACGCCTGGTGCGCTCAACGTCACGGTGCGGGGCGAGAATGTGCGGCTGCGCTATCCGGAAGGCGTCCGGTCGCAAATCGACGCCGACCTCTCGGTCCGCGGCGACTTCCAGACGCCGACGCTCGGCGGTACCGTCACGGTCCGCAGCGCGACGTGGACGAAGCGCATCGAGCCGACGGCCGGTCTCTTCGATTTCGGCCGCCGCGGCGGCGGGTCGGCCGGCGGGCTGGCCGCCGCGTCGCCGTCGGTGCCGCTCCGCTTCGACATCCGCGTCCTCGTGCCCGGCACGCTGCGCGTGGACAACAATCTCGTCGAGAACATGGTGGCGAGCGCCGATCTGCAGCTGCGCGGCACGTACGACCGGCCGGTGATTTTCGGCCGCGCCGACGTGGACCGCGGCGTCGTCCGCTTCGAGGGACGGCGATACAAGGTCACGCGCGGGACCATCGACTTCACGAACCCGACGCGCATCGAGCCGTTCTTCGACGTCGAGGCGGAAACGGACGTCCGCGTGCCCGGACAGACCTACCGCGTGATCGTCAGCGCCGCGGGGACGACCGAGCATCTGCAGCCCCAGCTCAGCTCGGATCCGCCGCTGCCGGCGGCCGACGTCGTGGCGCTCCTGTTCAGCGACGTCCGCAACTATCAGGACGCCGAGCTGCGCGCGCTGCAGAACCCGAACGAGCGCCAGAAGGACATCCTGACGACGCGGGCGACGCAGCTGCTGGCGACGCCGATCTCCAGCGAAGTCGGAAAGGTCGTGGAGCAGACGTTCGGCGTGGACACCTTCCAGCTCTCGCCGTCGCTGGTCGATCCCTACAGCCAGTCGACCACTCTGCGCGTGAACCCGTCGGCGCGCGTCACGATCGGCAAGCGGATCTCCGATCGCGTCTACTTGACGTTCTCGCGCAGCCTGAGCACGGCGACCGCCGATCAGATCATCCTGCTCGAGTACAACGAGAGCGACCGGCTCTCGTGGATCCTGTCGCGCAACGAGGATCAGACCTACGCGATCGAGTTTCGCATGAGGCACAGCTTCTGATGCGCACGGGCTGGGCGGTGCTGGCCATCGCCCTGATCCTGCGCGTCGGTCCGGCGTCGGCCGACGTCGGCGACTACATCGGCCAGCCGATCGCGTCCGTGCGGATCGAGATCGAAGGACGCCAGACCACCGACCCGAAGCTGCTCGCCATTGTCGAGACGCATGTCGGGCGGCCGCTGTCGATGATCGAAGTGCGGGAGAGCCTCACGCACCTGTTCAGCCTCGGCCGGTTCGAGAATGTCGAAGTGCACGCCGAGCGCGCGGAGGCGGGCGTCGCGCTGCGCTACGCCCTCGATCCGATCCATCCGGTCGC
>DATATJ010000131.1:0-14897 GCA_036268855.1 Vicinamibacterales bacterium | reverse complement strand
CGCGGGAGAGATTTGCGCGAGCGGCATCCAGAGGCGGAACTGGTCATCTGCGGATCGTGTCACGCGCAGCAGCTCGCCGTCGGCGGACCATACCGCCGTCGAAACAGAGACGCGCCGCATCAGCGGCGGGTGTGGCCACATCCGCAGCACGGTGGCCACGAGCGCGAGCGCCGCTGCCGTGCAACCGAACAGGCGAGCCCATCCACCTCGCCTCACGGCTTCACGATCTCCAGTTTGCCGGCCAGGCTGAGGCCCGTGACCGTGCGGTTGTACATCCCTTCCGCAAACGCCGGCGGCGTTTGAAACGTGCCGGGATTGGTCGCCCTGACGCGGTAGACGAACGTCTTCGCGTCCTTCGTCACCTCGCCGTACAGCACCAGCCGGTCTTCGCGGACGTCGACGTGACCCGGAATCCAGTCAGACTTGCCGGGGACGCCGACGGGCAGCGCCGCGGCGGCGGCGCGCTGTCTCAAGAGCGCCGGATCCACGCCCGCATCACTCGTGTCCGCGGGCGGCTGCAACTCGAGCACCGGCTCGACGCCGCCCGGCAGCAGATCGACAACCGCGATCTGCGACAGCCGATCGCGGCGTGTCGTGCGCAGCCGGATTCGGACGAAGAATTCTTCGCCGACTGTTGCGCGCGTCAGCGCGGCCCCTTTGGCATCGACGAACTCCCGGATGATTTCGATGCCTTGATTCATTTCCGCGGCCGGCGGGTTCCGATCGAACCCCGACTCGTTGATCACGAAGTACGCCGGGAGCGTCCCGTCGTTGGAGAACCTCAGCTGACCGGCTGTCTGCGCGACACTCACTTTCGGCATCGTCCCTGCCGGCAGCGTCAGCGCTCGATCGCGACCGTCCTTGCCAATCTCCGTGATGCCGAGTTTTCCGCCGGCTGGTGCCGTCTTCGCAAACGCGTCGAGCCCGAGCAGCGTGTAGGCCGCCGACAACGAGGTCGCCCGATTCCCGCTGGCGGCCGCGCCGATAGCCTCGAGCGTCGCAGGCGGCATCGCCGTCAGGCGGTTCGGGAAATGTTTCGCGAGCAGATACAGCAGCTGCGCGTCGTGAACGAGCGGGTCGTAATATGTCTCGTCGCCGAGGTCGCGCTTCTGTGACGACCACGGTACGTTCTTCACGATCCGCTCCGCATCGTCGTTCCGCTGCATCAGCCGATACGTTGACGCCAGGTACGCCGCGGCCAGATCGGTCGGCCACGCCTGCGGGTAACGCCGCGTCAGCTCTTGTTCGACGTTCGAGAGCGCGGCATTCGGCCTGATGCCTTGCCCGACGAGCAGATAAACGGCGTACGCGCGCAGGCGGCCATCGGCGAGCGTGCTCGCGGGCGTCGAGGCGAATCGCGTCAGCCAGTTGTTGAGCGATGCGAGAACTTCCGTCGGAATCTTCTGTCCCCGATCCTTCGCTTCGAGAAGAAAGTGCGCTGCGTAGACGGTCGGGAACTCGGCTGTCTGAGGCGACGACGACCAAAGGCCCATGCCGCCTTCGTCGTTCTGGCGGCTGCGCAGCACCGAGTACGTCACATCGAGCGGCTGCGCTTCACGGCTCTTGACCGTGCCGAACTCCGGACGCGCGCCGATGATCAGCGCCGACACACCCTTGCTGACGAGCTGTTCCGTGCACGAATACTCGTAGTCGTCGAGAAACGCCGTCAGCCCTTGCCCCCACACCAGCGGCAGCGACGACACCGCCGCTTCGACCTTTCGCTGCTCGGGGAACAATTCGCGCGTCAGCGGAGCACTTGCGGTGGCGCCGTTCACCCGGCCGAGCGTCAACTGCGTGCGGTACGCGACGGCCGGCCGCACGCTTATGCTCTCCTCGAGATGCGCCTCACTCGCTCCCCGTCGTGCAGTGAATGTCAGCGTGGCGCCGCCCAGCGCCGTGTTGGCCTTGATACGAAACTCGCCGATCCCTTCTTTCTTGTCCGGCACCTGCAGCTCGACGCTCGCGGGACTCACGAGCGTCAATCCTGGACTGAGCTGGGCCTCCAGCCGGATCGGCCCGTTGGAGCCGGTGGTGTTGTTGAAGACCCCCACACTCACCACGAACTCGTCTCCCGGCGCCGCCATCGCCGGGACGTTCGGCGTCAGGATGAAATCCCCTTTCACCTCGGTGGCGATTTCGGTCACGCCCATGCGATGCGCGCTCGCCGCAATGGCGACGATGCGTAAGCGGCCGTTGAAGTAGTCGGGTACGGCATATCGAAGGTCGCGACCCTCGCGACCGACGTCGATCACGCCCGACCAGAATGCGACCGGAGGCTTGTGCTTTCTGTTGAAGGGGTTCAATTGCCTGGCGAAAGACCCTTCGGCGTCTCCGCCCGCGGCCGCCAGCGCCATGAAGCGTTTGAATTCCGGCAGAATCAAATCGAGAATCTGCCGGGTATCGACCTCGAGCATCCGCTTCTGGAAGAAGTACCCGAGCGGGTCTGGATTCTTGTATCGCGCAACTTGCAGGATGCCTTCGTCGACCGCCAGTACCGCGACACGTGATGGTTCGCCCGGTGTGAGCCGCATCGTGAGCGTGGCGCCAGGCTTTACCTGTCGGGGAGCGACGAGCCCGACTGTCTGCGTTCGCGCGGACAGGTTTGGCGCAAAGGACGCGACGCCATAAGACAGCGGGCTCATGAACAGCTCGTCCGACGACGGATCGCGGAGGAACTGCACGTTGACATAGCCGTTGCCCTCGAAATCCGCGGGCAGCGTGATTTTCTGCACCGAGCTCGTCGTCGTCGTCTTGAACCATTGCGCGTGGAAGACGCGCTCGCGCTCGATGGTGATCAGCCCGGCGCCGACGTACGGTGCGCGGATGCTCACTTCGATCGTGTCGCCGCCGCTGTACGCCGGCTTGTCGAGCTGCACCTGCAGCTCGGTGTTCCGCTCGAGCGATCGCGACAGATTCGCCTGGCCCGCGACGGTGTAGCTCAGTCGGTTGAGCTCCGCGCCCGCCGCGTTGCGGAGCACCAGCACGAAGTCGCCCGGCTCCTGTGTCGGGAGCGGAATCCGGCTGCCGCCAGACGCGATTCGGACGCTCCTGGTGTCGCGCACGACTTCCTTCAGCCGCGAGACGTACTTGAATGTCCGGTTATCCTGCTGCGTCAGGACCGATATGAACTTGCGCTGCACCCATTCGAGGTTCAACCCATCCGCCGCGACCGGCGCAAGCTGCTGGTTGACGGCGAGCCAACGCGCCTCGCGCGTGCTCGCGCGCTGTACGAACCCGAGGTCGCCGTCAGGCTTCACGCCCACCAGATACGGCGCGCTCGACACGATTGCGCTGTTCTGCGCCCCGACGTTCCGGCCGCCTTCGGCTTCGAACGCTCGCACGAGCAAATTGAGGCGGTACGCGCGTCCGACGAAGCGCTTCAGATCGAGGTTGAATTCGGCATTTCCCTTGTCGTCGGTGACGGTCGCCGCCAGCCGCTCCTGATAGGGCTCGGGCAGCGCTTCGCCGATCTGGAAGCGATAGTCCGTATAACGCGTGAACCGCGGAAGGGCCGGCGTCAGGCTCAGATCGCCTTCGATGCGGCGGCCGCTCGCGGGCTCGCCGAACAGATGCGCGACGCTGACCCGCGGCTTCACCTCGTCCGGTCTCAGCCAGCCATCGACGGCCGTGTCGGCGAGATCGAGCCGCACCTTCAACCGGTCCGGCTCGAACTCCTGCACCCTGAACGACGTGCTGCCGAGCGTTTCGCGGCGACGATCGTCCTTCACAAGATACGCGACGGCTTCGTACGTGCCAGTGGGCGCGGTACCCTGCGTCGTGTACGTGACCTCGTCGAACGACGCGGCGGAGAGCTTCAGGTCGGTGCGGTTCACCACCATGCCGCGCGCATCGCTGATTTCGATGGTGAGAGGCAATCCGGCGAGCGATGCCTTCCAGTCGGCGGTGCGCGTGATCAGGCCGATATGCGTAGTCTCGCCAGGGCGATAGATACCTCTGTCGGAAAACAGGTAGGCGGACAATTGCTGCGCGGACGCCGCGTTCTCGACGCCGCCCGTGTCGAATCGCGAGAGATTGAGCTCGCGACCCCGTGTGCCGAACGGCATGAACGACAGATCGCCGTCCTTCTGGGCGAGCAGAAGCAGCGGCGTCTTTTCCCGCCGTGCATCCGTCGGCGACGGCTTGGGCAGGTGCGCGCGGCCATTTGCGTCGGTTGTAGCGGCCAGCACGGGCTGACCGTTGCTGCCGATGATTTCAACGCGCGTCCCTTCGACCGGCAAGCCGCTGCGAATCGACTGAACGAAGACATCGCGGCTTTCGTCTTTCGCCTGCTTGACGATGAAGCCGAGGTCGGTGACGAGAATGAGGCGTGTGTCCTCCTTGCCTCCGTCCACATCACGAATGCGCAACAGGAAGAGTCCACGCCGCGACTGCGTCTTGTCGGTCAGATACTGACCGATGTCGATGCTGTCGTAGGTGGGCTTGCCAGGCTGTTTACCGCTGTAGTCGCGCCGGTTGATGAAGCGTTCGACGAGCCGGTCCTCCAGGTTGCCGTAGAGTGCCGGCCTCGAGAAGTCCCACATTTGCGGCGCGAGATGCTGGAGCTGATCGGGCAGCACGCGGCCGACCTCGACGTCCACTTTGCCAACGTCGCGCGCCAGGAATCCGACCTTCTTGTCGCCCGTCAGCGGTAACAGCGCGCCTTGGCCGAGGAACGTCAACGCGCGCTCGTACGGCGCGACCTTCACGGTCGTGACATACGGCTTCCCGGAAAGATACCCACCGATGCCCTCGACGCCGCCTTTCACGGTCACGTGCAGGAACCGTCCGGCGGGCGCGAGGAACCTGAAGCCGTGGCCCGTATTCCCGCCCTCTTCTGACGGCACGTAGGTCACCGGGACCGGCGGGCATTGCGCGAGGATCTCGTTGCCGATCTCGCTCTCGTCGTTCCACTGATACGGCCGTGGATCCTGCGGCGATTGCTTCGGGCTCTTGACCGGGAGCAAGTGCACGGAGATCGCGCCGGCGAACGCGCGCTCCGCGACAGGCGACGAGCTCGTGAGGAGGAGGATTTGTTCCGGCTCGTACCGCGCGTTGTCCACGATGGTCATGCGGGCATCGGAGAACCGCAGGCTCGTTCGGCCCGGAATCGTGACCACGGTTTCCAGCCCGTCGCGAGTCTCATTTCCGCCGCGAGCAGCGCGAACGCCCTTGTCCACGCGGACGGTCATCGGCGTGTCGTCGCGTGGCATGCCGAGCGCTGCCGAATGAATGAAGGCCGACAGCTTGAATTTGTCGTACACGACCGTGAAATGTCGGCTGTCCGGCGTCAGGCCCAGGTACTCCGCGTCCTTTGCGACCGCGAGCGACACGCGCGGTTCGAGCTGTTCGGCATCCACTGGGTGGCTGAACTTCAGCGTCGCGACGAGCTTCTTCAGATTCGGATCGCGGGGGTCCTGGTAGAACTGACTCTCGGTGATGCGTGCGGAGAACGGCTGGCTCCTGAACGTGAAGCGGTAGTTCTCGAGCACGACATGGCTGGCGAGAAAGCCTTTCTTTGCGAGCGCGACGCTGAAAGCGCCGTCCACCGGCCAATCGTTCTTCGGCGTGAACTGCAGCTGTTTGTCGTTCACCCAGAACCACGCGCCGGCGACGACCGGCGACACATCGACGCCGGTCGTGACGTTTTGCTGGACGGACTTCAGGGGCGCCGCCGACTCATTGAACGTGACCGTGAGCGGCTTGATGGACGAGATGCCCTTGTCGTTGTATTCCGTCAAGCCCGGAGCGCTGACGGTGTACCGAAGATAGTGCGGCTTCGGACGCGTCGCGTACCAGACAGATCCACCGATCGCTGTCAGAAGGAGCGCGACGAAAACCGCGGCGCGCTTCGGGTTGGCGGTCAGGTAGCGCCAGCCCCGAACGGTTCGAACACGCGCTTCTGTCACCCACACAGGAGGCCGCCATTCGAGCCGGCCGAACAGGGCGACGATGAGCCAACCCACGATCCGCGTCAGCACGCGCGCGCTGGTGACGATCGCCGATACGAGCTGGCGCGCAGCGCGGCCCACGGCTGCGAAGGGCGCACGGATTCTTGTCATAGCGGTTTCCCGAAGCGGAGCGCGGTCGTCGTCGGCTGGGAGGGGATGGGGAAATTTACTACGGAAAGGCGGCGGCGCGGAGCCAATTGCGGCGGCCGGCATCGCGAATCCATTTCCGCTAGACTTCGCCTCGGAGAGACTCGATGGACACCGCCGCGAAAGCCGTTGCGGGAGTTGCGCCGCCGCCGCGCCTGATCCGCGCGATTGGCCGCTGGGGGCTGACCGCGGTGGTCATCAACGGCGTGATTGGCAGCGGTATCTTCGGGCTGCCATCGTCGGTCGCCAGCATGACGGGCGCCTCGAGCCCGATCGCCATCCTCATCGCGGGTGCGAGCATCTTCGTCATCGTCCTCTGCTTCGCGGAGGTCGGCAGCCGTTTCGACGACGCCGGCGGACCGTATCTTTACACGCGCGAAGCGTTCGGACCGGCGGTCGGGTTCGAGGTCGGGTGGCTGCACATCTGGACGCGGTTGCTGTCGGCCGCCGCCGTGCTGAACGTCTTTGCGTCGTATCTCGCCGCCCTGGTTCCGTGGTTCGGGACATCGCCGGGCCGTGCGATTGTGATCACGCTCGCCGTAGTGCTCGTGACGACGGTGAACGTCGCCGGCGTCCGTCTGGCGGCAGGCGCTGTGAACGTCTTTACGGTTGCGAAGCTTCTCCCTCTCATGGGGCTGGTGGCATTCGGGATCTTCCAGATCAGCCGCCCGGTGCTCGACACGCAACAAGTAGTGCATCCGCGCTGGACCGAAGCGGTCCTCCTGCTCGTCTTCGGGTTCGGAGGTTTCGAGTCCGGGGTTGTCGCCGGAAGCGAATCGTGCGACCCGAAGCGTGATACGGCCTTCGCGCTGATCTCGTCGATGGCCGCGGTGACGATGATCTACGTATTTGTGCAAATCACCGTTGTCGGCGTACTTCCGCACGCCGCAGAGAGCCAGGCGCCGATCGGCGCAGCACTCGGGATGCTCTTTGGCCCGTCGGGCATCACGCTTGGAACCATTGCGGTGCTGCTCTCGGTGTACGGATGGTTGACCGGCTTCGCGCTCATGTCGCCGCGCATCATCTTTTCGATGGCCGAACGCGGCGAACTGCCGCGTTTCATGGCGCACGTGAACGAGCGCAGCCGCGTGCCCGACACCGCCATCGTCGTCAACTCGGTGATTGCGCTCGCTCTTGGCCTTGCCGGCGATTTCGGACAACTGGCGACGTTCGCCGCGATCGCCAAACTCGGAATCTACGCCACGACCTGTGGCGCGCTGATCGTCTTTCGGCGGAGACACGGCCTGCCGCAAGGCTATCGGGCGCCGTGCGGTCCGGCGCTGGCCGTGACGGGCATCGCGTTTTGCCTCTGGCTGCTGTCGACGCGAAGCCTGGGGCAGGCCTGGTTCATGCCGATCATGCTCACTGCCGGCGCCGCGATCTGGTGGGCGACCACGCGCATGCGGGCGGTCAGCTAGCCTCTCGCGAGCGCAAGATGGTGAACCATGAAGGGACCGTCTGACATGCCGATCGCCGTCAAGCTCGACGATCTCCTCCACGATCGACGGATGATGCCGACCGAGCTCGCGAATCGGATCGACATGGCGCTGGCCAACCTGTCGATCCTCAAGACCGGCAAGGCGCGCGCGATTCGCTTCCCGCCGCTCGAGGCGATCTGTGCCGCGCTGTCATGCCAGCCTGGCGACCTTCTTCAGTTCCAGCCGGAGCGCGCAGCACGCGGGCGACCGTCAGCGGCCAGCAAACGGAGTGCGAGCCGGTGACACGCACCGAACGTCTACTGACTTTGATTCAGGCGCTGCGCCGTCATCGCCGTCCCGTCACGGCGCAGCAGCTGGCGACGGAGCTGTCGGTGTCGGTGCGCACGATCTATCGTGATATCGAAACGCTCGTGGGCCAAGGCGCATCAATCGCCGGCGAAGCCGGTGTCGGGTTCGTGATGCGCCCCGGGTTCATGCTGCCGCCGCTCATGTTCCAGGACGAAGAGATCGAGGCGCTGATGCTCGGCTCGCGGTGGGTGGCGCAGCTGCCCGACGCGCCGCTGGCGCGCGCGGCCGCCGACGCGGTCGCAAAGATCATGGCGGTTCTTCCCGATCGCCTGCAGCACCGCGTCGAAGATGCTGGACTCTTCGCGGTGCCGCGAACGGCTGCGGCGCTCGACCGGATCGACGCCAGCGTCGTCCGGGCGGCGATCCGCGCGGAGCGGAAGCTGCGCATCGCGTATCTGAGCGGCGATGACAAAGCGACCGTGCGGGTCATCTGGCCGATCGCCGTCGCCTTCTTCGAACGCGTCCGCGTGGTCGTCGCCTGGTGCGAACTGCGGCACGCGTTTCGCCATTTCCGCACCGATCGGATCACACTGGCCGAATCGACCGGCGAGCCGTTGCCGCGCCGGCGCTTGCAGTTGCTATCCGAGTGGAGAGAAGCCGTTGCCCTCGCCGCGACGGTCAATGGTTCGACTGCTGACAGAAACTGACACACGGTGCTGATACGCTTCGCCGCATGACAAAAGCAAACACGTTCGGCCTGCAGCACTTGACCCCCGTGCTCGTCGTCGACGAGGTCGAGCCCTGCCTTCGCTTCTGGACTGAGAAGCTCGCATTCACCGCCGAGAACCAGGTCCCGGGCGACAACGGCAAGCTGATATTTGCCAGCGCGAAGGCCGGCGACGTCGAAGTCATGTACCAGACGCGCGCCAGCGTGCTGGCGGAGCGGCCAGACGCGACGGACGAATTCGTCGGCCACTCGACCGTGCTCTTCATCACCGTCGACGACGTCGATCGAATCGAGAGGGCGGTCGCCGGGGCTCCGGTCGTCAAGCCGCGTCACGATACGTTCTACGGCACCACGGAGCTCCATGTGAAGGAGCCAGGAGGAAACGTTGTCGGCTTCGCTCAGTTCAAGAAGCCATAGCCGTCCGCGGCGCGGCCAGACGAGCCCGAAGGACGGGCGCAGGCTTCAAGACCTGTGGTCAGTGGGCCCCGCCATCGAACGGGATCTGCAGTCTCTCGGCGTCCATTCGGTCGCCCAGCTCGCGCGCCGGAGCCCGGAGCGCCTGTATCGCCAGCTCGAGCGCACGACCGGGACGAAGCAGGATCCGTGCGTCGTCCACGCATTAGAGCGCGCTGCACCGACCCACAGGTTTACGGTCGCAACGCGAAGGGCGTACGATTGGCCCAGAGCCGCACGAACCCGTTCCCCTGATTCGCGATGAGGATGTCCGGCCGACCATCCTCGTCGAAATCGCCGATTGCCAGCGAGCGCGGATTCGTGAAGCTGGTGGCCGTGTAGCGTCCGAACGCGGTCTCTCCAACGGCCTCGTATCCTGGAATGGCCACGACGCTGTTGTTCGCGTAGGAAGCCACCGCGACATCATTCCCTCCGTTGCCGTCGAAGTCCGCCGATACCACGTCACGCGGTGAGCTGCCCACGGCGATGTCGTGCCGATCGATGAAGAGGGCGGCATCCTCATCGTCGTCCGACGCGGGATTCCAGAAATAGAACGTCAGCGAATGGCTTTCCGTGTTGACAACCGCCAGATCCGGATGCAGGTCGTGATTCAGATCCGTGACGACCACGTTGCGGGGCGATGAGCCCACGGGAAACGACTGCGCCAGGCTCGCTCCGATCGGACTCGAGAACAGCAGCACCCAGACGCGATTGGTCAACGCGTTGGTCACGATCAGATCGAGTTGGCCATTCCCATCGATGTCGGCTACGGCGAGCCCGTGAGCCCCTCGGCCAACCGCGTCGGTCTCGCGCGTCGATGCCCACTTCAGGCCGGTACCATCGCCCGACATGACGAGCACCGTTCCGCGCTCGTAAAGCGTCGCGACGATGTCGTTGTTCCCGTCCCGATTGACGTCGGCGATGACGATCTGCCGCGGGTTGGCGGGCGCGTCGAACACGATGTCCGGCAGGCGCGTGAAGCCGGACCCGCGCCAGGTGAAGATCGCGATGCGATCGATATCGGCGAGCGCGACAGCCAGATCCGGATGGCCGTCGTGATTCAGATCGCCGGCAGCGATGGAAAACGGACCGGCGCCAGGCTGATTGAGCGAGATATTGATTGGCCGGCCGAACGACCCGTGCCCGTCGCCGAACCAGATGACGATGTCGTGCGAAGGCTGGTCGATGCCGGCAACGGCGAAGTCGAGATGTCCGTCGAGGTCGAAGTCCGCGGCCACAATCCCGCGTGGCGCACTGTGCGTGCTGATTGAGGCCGTTTCGACGAAATTGAACGGCTGCGGCTGAGCTGACGCAACGGCAACTCCGGCCAGCCACACGACGATCGTCGCGACGATTTTCTTCATTTGTGGAATCCTCACAGCCGAAAGGTGAACGTGTGACCACCCTGCACGAGATCGCCTCCGGGGCAGGAGGGCCATGTTCAAATTTCACGCCGTCGGTGCGCTGCGGCGACGAGCGCTTGGCGAACCTGGCAGCGGCGACCGGATTGCGGCGCTGGTGACTCTCTTATGTGGTGGTGATACCGTGGGCCCCACAGCAATGTTGACCGCAGCGCAATAGCGGATGCCGATACCATCCCTCCAGAGCGTGACGATTCGAGTGACAGCCGCGACCGTCTATGCGCTGGCGCTTGCGATGGTTGCCCCGGGGTGCTCCCTTCCGCCCGGCACCCCTTCGGCGACCGCATCGACGAGTTCGCCGACGTCACCCACGACGGAGACCTTCTCTGGAACATTGGTGGTGCGGGGATCGAGCCTCGGCACCTTCAGCGTCGTGCAGGCTGGCGCGGTGACCGTCACGATCAACGACCTCGGCGCACCAGCGAACACGGCGGTGGGCCTGGGCGTCGGGACGCTCGTGGCCGGGACCTGCAGCTTCTCAGTCTCTAATCTGTCAGCCGTTGCAGGGTCGGCCGCTCAGATCACGACGACGGAAATGCCCGGCCAGTATTGCGTCGAGATCTACGACGTGGGAGCCTTGACAACAGCTGCGACCTTTGCCATCTCGATCGATCATTCCTAGACCGTTTCCAGATGCGTGTGGCTGCGAAACGGGGGGTAGCGCGACGGCTGGTTGACCCGTCACTGAAGCCTGTCCTTGGCGAGTGTCGTTCGCATCGATACGGAGTTAGACACCGCGCCGGTCGCATCGGGCAGGAACGAAACGGATGGACCGGGAGCCCCTGGCGGGCTCGTCGAAGACGTGGCTGACGATTACTGTTTTCGTCGCGTAAAGCGGCCGTCACTCCGGACGACCCAGGTCCTGCCGTTGTCGGCAGACGTCGAGTAGATGTGCCGAACCGTCTCGGGCGAAACGTCCTGCAGCACATTCGACGCGAGCATGCGCGCGCCGGCGCTGTCGAGAACCCACCCCGTGAAGCGCATCGCACCGTCGCGGTAGGCGCCTTCGAAGTCGTTAGACTGGTTGGCGTCGTCGTTCCACACCATCCGCCAGACGTGCCGGTTGACGTCGTAGAACGACATGCTCATGCCGGCGGAGCCTTTGGCGCTCGTCCACCGCTCGACGATCACGCACCCTTCATACTCCAGGGTATTGTGCAGCTGGCCCGTCGGCGCCACCCCCGGTTGATCCCACGGCGTCGCGTCGAACGTGCCGGCCCAGAAGTCGAACGTATGGTCCGCCCGGCAGGGATACCTCGCGTCCGTCGCAGTCTTCGGTGTCTGCCGGCCGATCGCCGGGTTGACCGCCGCAAGGGCGATCAGCCATGACGCAGCAAGAATGAACGACATCCGTGAGCGGACCGATTTGATCATTTCTCTGAGCGACAGCGTCGTCCACAAACGCGCGTGAGGCAAGAGCCACTTTCTCGGCGGCGCGCGATCCACTTGACCGACGACATCCGTGCGATTGGCGCAGGCGCGGTGAATTCCGTGAGGCCGCCTGAGCGTCACCGCATGGCATTCGTCGCGGCCAGGAGGACGAGATGTTTCGCGGTGCGGATCATCGTGGGAATGTCCGCAAACTCCCCGGCCTCGGCCCGCGCGCCGCCCCGTTCGCCGCCGATGCCGATGGCCGGCGTGCCGCCCGCGATCGCGACGTTCATGTTCGAGGAGCCCGTATTGTTCAACGCTGGGGTCAGGCCGAGTTGCCGGGCGATCGCTTCGCTGGTCGTCACCAACGCTGACTCACGCGCTCCCGGAATCTGTCCGCCCGGGGTCATCTGGACCGGGTCGAGTGTGAAGGCGATGGTCGTCTCCTTGGTCACGGCAGCCAGGATGCCCCGGATTTCGGACTCGATCGCCACGACTTTGGCGGACTCGAGGGCGCGGACATCGATCGAGAACCAGCCGGTGTCGGGCTTGTGATTGAAGACCGCGCCGCTCTGCAGCATCGCCACGTTGATCACCGTGCGCTCGTTCGGCTGCTGCGGCAATTGCAGGATGCGATCGACTGCGCGGCCGATCCCCTGATTGACGTTCGGCACACCGCCGTTCAGCGAGTGGCCCGCCGGCCCGCTCGCGACCGCCTTCCACCAGTGGATCGTCAGCGCGCCGTAGCTGATGGTCTGGCCGTCGCCGAGCACATCGACGAATGCGACGGCCCGATCCTTGTACTGGCCGTACAGCTTCTTCATGCCGATCATGCCCGTCTCTTCCTGCGCGACGGCGGCGAAGACCAGGTCGTGCTCGGGCGTGACGCCGGCACCGGTTAACGCATGCGCGGCGGCCAGCATCGCGGCGGTCGTGGACGAGGTGTTGGTGCCCGGGCCCACGACGCGCATCCCGTCGACGTGCGGCGGCCCACCGGCGGCTCTCTGGAAATCGGCTACGGGTCCCAGGTCGTCGAGCGTGGAGACGAAGACGATCGCGCGCCCCGATCGGCCGGGGATGACGCCGACGACGTTGGGCGCCGCGTCCACAACCACGTGCTGAAGGCCGATATCGCGCATCGCCGCGGCGACAGCTTCGGCGCGCTGCTGCTCGTGTCCGGACGGCGAGATGATCGCACCGAGCCGTGCCAGCAGATCGGCCGTCCAGGCGGCACGGGCGTCAACATCGGCGATGGCGGTCTTCACGCGCGCGTCTGCGAGCGCTGCGGAAAGCGGCCGCGGTTGTGCCAGCACCGGAAGGGCGATGAGCGTGGCGCAGGCGACGACGAGGCACGAGATGGTTCGCATGGCGGTTACTCTACTGTCCGCCCTGGACTGAATTCAAACGCGAACCCGTCTTGCCTGTGGGCGTGCGGTGTCGGGCGTCAGCCAGATTGCACGCCGGTCCCGAGCAGCAGCCACGCTGCCCAGCGCGTGTAGCGCAGCCAGGATGGAGCAGACGATGCCAAACGTGTCGCGCTCGCGCCTGGCCTTCGGAAGGAGAAACGCGATAGCCCAGATGAACCCACCGAGCAACACCAACGAGAAAAAACCCTCGAGCGTGTGACCCCACGTCCTCGCGTGCGCCCGGATCAGAATGCCCACCGCACCGCGACCTCCGGTCGCGCCGTGAGCCCGCTCGGCGCTAAGCCGCTGTCGTCGAGGAGCGATGGAAACGCCGTCACGCCTACACGGGGGACGACAGACACGTGCGGGGCGATTCTGAGCTCGAGGTCGAGTCTCGTGGTCGCCGCCATATAGTCGCGGGACGAGGCACGCTGGTACGCGGCCACCTCGATTCGCTGTCCGCCGGGCAACACCTCCTTCGTCATGCTGGCGTCCTGAACGGGCCGATACACAATACCGGCGCCCGCGAGCCAGGTGAGCGTGATGCGTCGATTGAGCGGAATGTTGGAGCGATGCAATACCATCAGATCGACAGAGCGTCGACGCTCCGTCGAGGACGATTCGTAGACGTGACCGTGTTGCTCGTATTCGAACGAGGGCCCGTTGTACTCACTGACATACGGCCCCAGGTTCTTCACGTGCCACTGCGGCAGACCCACGTCCAATTCGATGCCGGACTTCGCCCCATCCACGCCGAACGCGAATCCAGTGCCCCACGTGGCGCCCGGAAATTTCTCGATGCGCGTGTCATCCCAGTCCGGGTATTGGATTATGTCGACAAACACTCGACGTGGGCCCGGCAGCGTCTGAGCCTCCGCGGGTGCGACGACAAAAAACAGGACGACGACGGCGACGGCGATGTGCCGCAGGCAATTCAGCATAGTGAGTTCCCCATACTCACCATGCAATGCGAGAAACCCGGCGCTATCGGCTCACTCGCGCCGAACGATCGTTGTCTGACGCTCGTAAACCCGGCGCACGCGGGGTGATACGACTCGCTCACCGAGAGAGTGTTCTACCGCGTCCGGGCGATTCTGGACGGCCGCCTCGAAATCACCGCGCCACGTCCGCGAAACACCACGCCAGAACCTGATTTCAGATCTTTCTCGAATGCGATCGCACGGGCTTCATCCGCGAATTCAATCACGACGTCCATTTGCCACGGTCCGAATCTCGCCGTGTGCGTGCAGCGTCCCGCATTGTGCGGCGCCAGACGCGCAGCCGCGTCCGATGTCACGCCGGTGTCGCACCGGCCGGGCTTGCTGAGGCTCGTGATGATGTAGACGCAACAGCGCGCTCCCGACATGGAGATTGAGATGGCAATCGGGCTGCCGTCGGAATCTCTGAGAAGTTCAGTGAATCGTCACCGTCCGCGGCAGAAATGACAACAGGCTTCTGGTGAATCTGCGAGAGGCGAAGGTCGGCCTGCCAACCGTAGCTCGAAGTAACGGCATGAGGTCCACCTTCGCTGCTCCGCAGCTACGGTGGACACCCTCCTCGGGTCGGCGGCGTGAGCTCGCTGACCACGCAATGAACCGTCCCATGGAATCAGCGCGAAGGTTGGCTTGCCACCCGAAGCTCGCTCACGAATGCGGGCGAGCGAAGTGGTGGACCCGGCGGGCGCCAAATCAAACCAG
>DATATJ010000130.1:0-5753 GCA_036268855.1 Vicinamibacterales bacterium | reverse complement strand
AATCATCGAGCGGATGACCGAGCAGGGCTACATCACGATGCCGCCGGACCTCGATGCCGAACGCGAGCGCCGCCAGGGCCGCGGCGGCGGCTCCGGACGCGATCAGCCGAACGCGACATTCGAGGTCACCGACAAGGCGCTCGACTTCCTTGGGTATCGCGCGCTCCGCGACCTGCTGGGCTCGCTGGGCAAGAGCAGCTACGGGCGTCACGACACGCGCGAGCAGGCCACCGGCGTCGAGACGACGGGGGCGCCGAAGCCCTACGAGTTCGGCGAGACGCTCAACCTCGATCCCGCCAGCACGCTGTTGAATGCGGTGCAGCGCGAAGCGCGCGAGCGTGCCGAGAGCGGCGCCGCTCCGTTCCGCAGGGATCCGTCGGACGCGCGACCGCCGCATCCGGGCGCGGCGCCACCGCGCCGGCGCATCCACGTCACGCACGACGATCTGATGGTCGTGCAGGGTGAATATCAGAGCTCCTGCGCGACGGTGCTGATGCTCGACTGCAGCCACAGCATGATTCTGTACGGCGAGGATCGCTTCACGCCCGCCAAGCGGGTCGCGCTGGCACTGGCGCAGCTGATCAAAACGCAGTACCCGGGCGATGCCCTGAAGGTGGTGCTGTTCCACGATTCGGCGGAGGAGATTCCGCTCGCCGAGCTCGGGCGCGTTCGCGTCGGGCCGTACTACACGAACACGCGCGAAGGGCTCAGGCTCTCCCGACGCATTCTCGACCGCCAGGCCAAGGACATGCGCCAGATCATCATGATCACCGACGGAAAGCCGTCGGCGCTGACGCAGCCGGATGGCCGCATCTACAAGAACGCCTTCGGTCTCGACCCCTTCATCGTCGCCGAGACGTGCGCGGAAGTGGCCGCCTGCCGGAAGAGCGGCATCATGATCAACACGTTCATGCTCGCGCGCGACTACGACCTGGTCAGCTTCGTCCGCCGCGTCGCGGACATCTGCAAGGGGAAGGCGTACTTCACCACACCATACACGCTCGGCCAGTACGTCCTCATGGACTACATGGACAAGAAAACGAAGACGATACATTAAGCCCCATCTTCCATGTCCGAACTCCTTCCCCTGTTCCCACTACCCAGCGTCGTCCTTTTTCCAAACGTCTTTCTGCCGTTGCACATCTTCGAGCCGCGGTACCGCGAGATGGTGGCCGACGCCGTGGCCAGCGACCGGATGATCGGCATGGCGTTGCTGCGACCCGGCTGGGAGCGCGCCTACGAGGGGCGGCCTCCCGTCTACCCGATCGGCTGCAGCGGCGTGATCACGCACGTCGAACGTCTGGCGGACGGCCGCTACAACATCGTGTTGCGCGGGATCGAACGCTTTCGGATTGCGGCCGAACAACCCCAGCACAGTTACCGGGTGGCCGTCGTCGACTCGCTGCGCGATGCGGTGCCGAGCGACGAGGATCGCGCGGCGATTCGGCATCATCGATCGAAGCTCGAGGCGCTGCTGGCGCCGTCGGTGGAGGGGGGCGCCGCCGATCCGAAGATGCCGTCCGCGATGGCAGACGAGGACGTGGTGAACGCGCTGGCGCAGTATCTGGACCTCGAGCCGCTCGAGAAACAGGCGCTCCTCGAGCGGCAGTCGATCCGGTCGCGCGCCGAAGCGCTCGTCGAGCTGCTCGAGATGAAGATGATGATGGCGCGGACGCCCGGGCTGTCGCACGTCGCGCACTGAGGAAGGCGCCGGAGCCGCTCGGCTATTGCGGTTTCGACATCAGCGTAGACGTAGCGCGACGGCTTTAGCCGAGTGTTTCTGGCGCCGCGCCGCGCTCGGCTGAAGCCTTCGCGCTACATCGAATCGAAAACCGCGCTAAAGCCCTCGCGCTACGTGCGCCGGGCGGCGATCGTCTCGATGATCTTCTCGCCGTGGAAACGGCCGTTCTCGATGAAGATCGTCCCGGTGTCCTGGCCCGCGATCGCGCCGCCGGCGACGAACAGGCCCGGCACATTCGTCTCGAAGGTCGCCGGGTCGATGGTCGGCGCGTCCCGGTCGGTCAGCGTGATTCCGGCACACGTCATGAGCGCCGAATCGGCGCGATAGCCGGTGAGCAGGAACACCGCGTCGGCCGGAATCTCCTCCTCGCGCTGCTGGAGCCGCACGGGATCGACGTCGGATCGCGTGTCGCCGGCGGCGACCGCTGCGAAGGAGTCGGCCGGCGCGGGAATCCCCGCGTCGGTGTCGGCTGACACGTCGACGCCTGGTCCAATGACAACGGATGTCGGGCGGATCGCTTTCACGCAGCTCCCGAATTTTGCGACGATCGACCCTTCCTTGATCCGGTTTTCGATGTCGGGACGCACCCAGTACTTGATCGTTCGCTTCAGCTCCGATCGCCGGTGCACCAGCGTCACGTGTGCGCCCGCCCGGTGCATCTCCAGCGCCGCCTCCGCCGCGGAGTTTCCGCCGCCGACGATGACGACCCGCTTGCGGTAGTACGGGTGAGGCTCGCCGTAATAATGGTGGACGTGCGGCAGCTCTTCGCCTGGAATCCCGAGCAGCACCGGGTGATCGTAGTAGCCGACCGCGAAGACGACATTGCGCGCGTGGCGCACGCGCTTGACGCCTCGCGCCGAGCGCGTCTCGACGGCGAACACGCGATCGAGATGTCCGCCTGCCGTTTCCGGCTCAGACGTCTCTCCCGTGCGCTCCCCCTCCAGGTGCTCCCGCTCGACCGACAGCACGGTTTCTTCGTACGCGATCTGGAGGTCGAAGGCATCGACGACCTTGCGGTAGTACTTGAGCGCTTCGTTGCGCGTCGGCTTCTCGAATGGGGAGACGAACGGCAGGCCGCCGATCTCGAGGAGCTCGGGTGTGGTGAAGAACACCATCTGCGGCGGAAAGTCGTAAATCGAATTGACCAGCACGCCCTGCTCGAGCACCTGATACTCGAGGCCGCGCTGTTTGGCGGCGATTGCCGCTGAAAGGCCAGAGGGGCCAGCGCCCACGATGAGGACGTCGCGAACAGACATAATGATTGATAATAACGCGTTCAAGGAGCCCACATGATGCGCCGAGCCCCGCTCGCGATCGTCGCCCTCGTCGCGCTCACACTCGCGACGCCGCACGCTGCGAACCAGCGCGCCATCACCGAAACCGACCTCTTCAAGTTCACCTGGATCGCCGACCCGCAGATCTCGCCCGACGGTGCGACGGTCGCGTTCGTGCGCGTGTCCGTGAACGAAAAAGAAAACCGGTACGAGACGTCGATCTACGCCGTGCCGAGCGACGGCGCGGAGGCGCCGCGCCGCCTCACTTCCGGCATTCGCGATACGTCGCCCCGGTGGGCGCCGGACGGCAGGCGGCTCGCGCTCGTGCGCTCGATCGAGAAAGACGGCAAGCCGCAGCCGGGACAAATCTACCTGCTGTCGATGGACGGCGGCGAAGCGCGGCCGCTCACGCAGCAGACCGATGGTGCCAGCGCGCCGGTGTGGTCGCCCGATGGCCGGACCGTCGCCTTCAGCAGCTCGCCGAAAAATGGCCGGGACGGCCAGGAGCGTCAGGACGAGCAGGGGCGGAATCCGCAGGAGGGGGCCGCCGCGAACAACGGAACGCCGCCGCACAAGAGCGACGTGAAAGTGATCACGCGCGCCGTCTATCGCGCCAACGGCAATCCCGGCTACGTGGACGCCGAGCAGCACGCCCATGTCTTCACGATCCCCGTGCCCGACGACGCCGCCGATCATCCTCCAGCCAAGGAGCTCACCAGCGGCGAGTTCGACGAGCGCGGCCTCGCCTGGGCGCCCGACGGCTCGAAGATTTATTTCACGTCGACGCGCGTGGCGGAGGCGTACTTCGAGCCGAACGACTCCGACCTCTTCAGCGTGCCGGCGGCGGGCGGGCCTATCACGAAAGTCGCGAGCATCGAGGGCACGATCGGCGATCTCGCGCCCTCGGCCGACGGCAGGCGCATCGCATTCGTCGGCACGCTCCACGGCAACCCGGAGCGGTCGTTCAGCCAGTCCGACCTGTTCGTCACGGATGCGGCGCCGGGCAGCACACCGAAGAACCTGACGACGGCCTACGACTACGACATCAACGGCGGGATCGGCGGCGATCAGTCCGCGCCGCGCGGACAGAATCCGAAGCCCATCGTCTGGTCGAAAGACGGCGCGTGGCTCATCGTCGTGTCTGCCGAAAAAGGCAGCGCGAACCTGAAGCGTGTGTCGATCGCGACCGGCGCGGTCGAGCCGCTGACAGACGGCGCGCAGGACGTCGTCGCCTTCAGTGCCACGCCGGACGCCGCGCGGATTGCGGCCACGCTGTCCACGCAGACCAACATCGGCGATATCGCGAGAATCGATCTCGCGCGGGCGGAAGACCCGAAAACGGGTCAGCCTGGCGCGGTCGCGCCGGCGCTCATCACGCATGTGAATGACGACCTCTTCAAGGCGATCAAGCAGAGCGAACCCGAAGAGATCTGGTACAAGACCTTCGACGGCAAGAACATTCAGGGGTGGATTCTCAAGCCGCCGGACTTCGATACGTCGAAGAAGTATCCGCTGATTCTGGAAATCCACGGCGGGCCACACTCGGCGTACGGCAACACCTACACGCACGAGTTTCAGTGGATGGCGGCCAAAGGGTACGTCGTGCTGTTCGTGAATCCGCGTGGGAGCACGTCGTACGGGCAGGACTTCGGCAACATCATCCAGTTCCACTACCCCGGCGACGACTACAAGGATCTGATGGCCGGCGTCGACGAAGTGGTGAAGAAAGGATATGTCGATCCCGATCGCCTCGGCGTCACCGGCGGCAGCGGAGGCGGGCTGCTCACCGACTGGACGATCACGCAGACGCAGCGCTTCAAGGCGGCCGTCGCGCAGCGCGACATCGCCGACTGGTCCGGGTTCTGGTACACCGCGGACTTCACGCAGTTCACGCCGTCGTGGTTCCGCAAGGCGCCGTGGGAAGATCCGCGCGACTACACAGCGCGGTCGCCCATCACGTACATCGCCAACGTCACGACGCCGCTGATGCTGGTGCTGGGGGATGCCGACTATCGCACGCCGCCGGCCGACGGCGGGGAGCAGATGTTCCGCGCGCTGAAGTACCGGAAGATTTCGACCGTCATGGTGCGGTTTCCGCGCGAGACGCACGAGCTCTCGAGGTCAGGCGAGCCGTGGCATCGGGTCGAGCGCCTCCAGCACATCGTCGGCTGGATGGATCAGTGGCTCCAGGGAAAGAAGAACCCGGCGTACGCCACCCAGTAACGGGAACGTACCGGTACGCTACAGCCCACGCCGGCAGAAACCGATACTCCTCGCACAAGCGCCTGGACCCCTTGACCGGCGGACTCGCCCGCCCGGACCACGATCCATGCGGGGCATCGCTCACCAGCGAGCAGCCCGGCCAGCGGATGGCCCGTCGGCAGAAACGTCATATGCGATCACGATTGCGGTCGAGCCTCACGCCGGTCCTCCACTGGCGACGCGCTCGTGTCCGCGCAGCAGTCCTGTCACTCTTGATAGCCGCGTTCGCCTGCTGGACGCGCCCGTCCCACGCGGACACTCGAACCGACGACCCGCCGGACGGCTCCCTCAAGCGTCTGAGCCTCGAAGCGCTCGGTAACATCGAGGTGACGACCGCCTCGAAGGAACCACAGGAAGTGCGGCGCAGCGCCGCCGCGATCTTCGTGATCACGCAGGAGGACATCCGACGGTCCGGCGCGACGAGCCTGCCCGACGTGCTGCGCCTCGCTCCCGGCCTCGACGTCGCCCAGATCGAT
>DATATJ010000129.1:0-9835 GCA_036268855.1 Vicinamibacterales bacterium | reverse complement strand
GCGCGCGTGCAGCCGGACTGGCTGTACGCCTTCATCCGCGGACCGATCCCGATCCGTCCATGGCTGAACGTGAAGATGCCGACGTTCGGGCTCGACGATCCGAACCTGAACAGCATCATCCGCTACTTCGGATCGATCTCGAACAGCATCGGACCATTCCAGTCGCACGACGTCCTGAAGACGGCGAATGATGAAGGGTCGGGCAAGCAGCTGTTCGAGCTGCTCAAGTGCCAGCAGTGCCACGTGCTCGGAGCGATTCCGAAAGATCAGCCGACCGCGAACCTGGCGCCCGATCTGCGCATGGCGCCCGAACGGCTCCAGGCCGACTGGATCCTGCAATGGCTGAAGAAGCCGTCGGACATCCTGCCGGGCACGCGCATGCCGGCGTTCTGGCCCGACTATCCGAAGTCGTTCTACCCGCAGCTGAACGGCGACGCCGAGGCGCAGATCCGCGCGATTCGCGATCACCTGCTGACGTTCAAGGGCGGGCCCTCGCCGAAAGCCGGCGCGACGAAGTCGGCGAACAACAACGAGAACAACAACCCCTGAATCGGCGGTTGGATGATTGAATACGTTGGCAATTGGGTAGATTGGTAACTGGGTACGTTGGTAACTGGGTCATTGGGCCCAGTTACTTCGGCGGCCCCAGCCGCCGGAATCAGCCGATTCGGCCGCCTCGCGCTCCCCAGCTATAATTGTCGTAATGCTTCGCCTGCACCGCGGCCAGCTGCCGCGTGTCCACCCCACTGCCTTCGTCGACGACAGCGCCCAGGTGATCGGCGACGTCGAGATCGGCGAGGAGAGCAGCGTCTGGATGTGCGTCGTGATCCGCGGGGATGTGAACCGGGTCCGGATCGGCCGGCGGTCCAACGTGCAGGACGGCACCGTCGTGCACGTCATGGGGGGCACGCACGAGACGACGATCGGCGACGGCGTCACCATCGGCCACGCGGCCGTGGTCCACGGGTGCACAATCGGCGATCAGTGCCTGATCGGCATGGGTGCGATTCTCCTGAACGGGTCGCACGTCGGACCGCAGTCGATCGTCGCCGCCGGCGCCCTGCTGACCGAAGGTATGCAGGTGCCGCCGCGGTCGCTGGTGATGGGCAGTCCGGGCAAGGTGAAGCGGCTGCTGACGCATGCGGAGATCGACGGGATTCAACAGTACGCGGACCGCTACGTGTCGTACCGACTTGACTACCAATAACACCCAGCCTGCGCGTGGGACGCGCGACTTCCTGCCGGCCGACGTCCGCCGCCGCACCTACGTGATCGACATCGTGCGTGCGGTGTACGAGCGGTACGGGTTCGAGCCGCTCGAGACGCCGGCGTTCGAGAATATCGAGACGCTCCTCGGGAAGTACGGCGACGAGGGGAACCAGCTCATTTTCAAGATCCTGAAGCGCGGCGAGCACGAAGCGAGCGGCGCGGCCGATCTGGCGCTGCGCTACGACCTGACGGTGCCGCTGGCGCGCGTCGTCGCGCAGTACCAGAACGAGCTGCCGCGGTATTTCAAGCGGTATCAGATTCAGCCCGTCTGGCGCGCGGACCGGCCGGCGCGCGGCCGGTTCCGTGAGTTCTACCAGTGCGACGTGGACGCGGTCGGATCGACGTCGGCCATCGTCGAGATCGAAGTGCTGAGCGCCGTCACCGACGTGCTGACGACGCTCGGCTTCACTGATTTCGTGATCAGGCTGAACCATCGGCGGCTGCTGGCCGCCTTGCTCGACAGCGCGGCGATTCCGGCCGGGAAGCACAACGACGCGCTCATCGCGATCGATAAGCTCGACAAGATTGGCAACGACGGCGTCATGGCGGATCTGGCTGCCCGGGGTATCGAGGCGGCCGCCGCCGCGCGGCTGCTCGCTTCGTTCGCGGTGCGCGGTGATGAAGCGCTCCCGGCGCTGCAGACCATGCTGGAGGATCACGAGGCCGGGTCTCACGCGGTCCGGGAGATCGGCGAGATTGTGCAGCTGGCCGCGTCCACGCCGGCCGGTGCCCACCTGCAGCTCGACCCCAGCCTGGCTCGCGGCCTGTCATACTACACGGGCGCGATCATGGAGATCGCCGTTCCGGGCATCGGCAGCCTCGGCGGCGGCGGCCGGTACGACAACCTCGTGGGCATGTTTCTGGGCCGCGATGTGCCGGCGTGTGGATTCTCGCTCGGGCTCGAGCGGATCTTCGTCGTCATGACCGAACGGAACATGTTTCCGGCGTCGGTGGGACATGGCGCCGTCGATGCGGTCGTGACGTTCCTGGACGATCCGTCGCGGCCGGAGGCGCTCGGGTTCGCGTCCGAGTTGCGCCGCCGCGGCGTGCGGGCAGACGTGTTCCCGGAAGCCAGTCGCAAATTCGACAAGCCGCTGAAGTACGCTTCCGCCCGTGGCGCCCGCGCGATGGCGATTTTCGGCGAGAACGAACGCGCGCGCGGGGAAGTGAGCATTCGCAACCTGGACACCAGAGAGCAGCACGCCGTGCCGCGCGCAGAGGCCGCGGATCGCGTGTCGCAATTGCTGAATCACCGCGATGCGCACCCAGCACCGTCGCACCCAGCACCGTAGCACCTAGCACCCTTAACGTTCTGTGTTTTGAATGGCTGACCAACTCGGAGATTTGACTCGCACTCATACTTGCGGCGCGCTGCGCGCCGAAGACGTCGGCGCGGAAGTCGTACTGCTTGGCTGGGTACATCGCGTCCGCGACCTCGGCGGCGTGACGTTCATCGATATTCGAGACCGCGGCGGCCTGTCGCAGCTGGTCGTGCGCGAGAACGACGCGCTGATGGCCGCCGCCAAGCGGCTGCGCTCGGAATTCGTCGTCGGCGTGCATGGCATCGTGCAGCGGCGATCGGACGATACGGTGAACCCGAAGCTCGGCACCGGCGAGGTCGAGATCCTCGTGCGCGACATTCGCATCCTGAACGAAGCGAAGACGCCGCCGTTTCAGATCGCGGAAGACTCGCCCGTGTCCGAGGACGTGCGGCTGCGGTATAGGTACCTCGATCTGCGCCGGCCGCGCCTGCAGCACAACATCGGCCTGCGGCACCGGACGACGATCGCGATCAGGAAGTATTTCGACGCGAACGGCTTCTGGGAGATCGAGACCCCAATCCTCACGAAGTCGACACCCGAAGGCGCGCGCGACTACCTCGTGCCGAGCCGTGTGCACGCGGGCGAGTTCTACGCCCTGCCGCAGTCGCCGCAGATCTTCAAGCAGATCCTGATGATCGCGGGCACGGATCGCTACTTTCAGATCGTCCGCTGCTTCCGCGACGAGGACTTGCGCGCCGATCGCCAGCCGGAGTTCACCCAGGTGGACGTCGAGATGTCCTTCGCGCGTCCGGAGACCATTTACGGCCTCATCGAGCCGCTGATGCAGCAGGTGTGCCGGGAGATCGGCCGGGACGCGCCAGCGCCGTTCCGGCGCATGGCATACGCCGAGGCGATCGCCAGGTACGGATCGGACAAACCGGATCTGCGCGTCGGCCTCGAGATTCGGGATCTCTCGGACGTTTTTCGCAACTCCGAGTTCCGCGTGTTCAAGTCGATTGTGGCCGACGGGGGCGTAGTGCGCGGCATCGTGCTGCCTGGCGGCAACAGCTATTCGGGGAGTCAGCTGCGGGCGCTCGGCGACCATGCGGTGAAGCAGTTGGGGTTCTCGGGGCTGATCTGGGCACGGCCAGGCGAGCCGCCGACGTGCTCGACCAAGGCGATCGGAGAATCCGAGCTCAGCGCCGCATTCGCGCGTACAGGCGCGTCGCGCGACGACCTGCTGCTGCTGGCGGCGGGCGCGGGCGAGACGACGTCGAAGCTGCTCGGGGGCCTGCGACTCTATCTCGCGAAGAAGGACAATCTGATCGACACGGAGGCCTTCGAGTTTCTGTGGGTCACCGATTTCCCGCTGCTCGAGTATCACGAAGACGATGGGCGGTGGTACTCGATGCACCACCCGTTCACGTCGCCGCACGACGACGATGTGGACAAGCTCGAGAGCGATCCCGGCGCGGTGCGGGCGAAGGCGTACGATCTCGTGCTCAACGGGAGCGAGATCGGGGGCGGCAGCATTCGGATCCATGATGCGGCGCTGCAGGCGCGGATTTTTCAGCGCCTCGGCATCAGCGACGAAGACGCGAAGATGCGCTTCGGCTTTTTCCTGGAGGCGCTCGAGTACGGCACGCCGCCGCACGGCGGGATTGCGCTCGGGCTCGACCGCATGGTCGCCATCCTGGCCGGCGAGTCGTCGATTCGCGAGGTGATGGCGTTTCCGAAGACGGCCAACGCGGTGGACCTCATGGCTGGGTCGCCCTCGACGGTCGACCCGAAACAGTTGCGCGAGCTCCATTTGAAGACCCAGAATTGACCCAGATGAAGCGCATCAGCGTCCCGGAAGAAGGGATCGAATCGCTGTTCGGCTCGTACGACGAGAATCTCAAGCACCTGGAATCGCTCTTCGGCGTGCGCATTCGGACGCAGGGGCACGATCTGATCGTCGATGGCGAAGCCGGTGCGGTCGAAAAGGTGGATCGCCTGGTCGGCCAGCTCGGGTCGCTGATGAGCAATGGCTACAAGCTGGCGAAGGGGGACGTGAAAACCGCGGCCGATCTTGTGGCGCAGGATGCGGCCGTGGACCTCCGCGATCATTTTCTGAAGGGCAGCCTGACCGCGGCGGGCAAGCGCCGCATCGCGCCGAAGACGGTCAACCAGCGCAAGTATCTGGACGCGATCGAGCAGCACGACATCGTGTTCGGTATCGGGCCCGCGGGAACCGGTAAGACCTATCTCGCGATGGCGCAGGCCGTCTCCTTTCTCGTCGCCAAGAAGGTGAGCCGCATCATCCTGGCGCGGCCGGCGGTCGAGGCGGGCGAAAAGCTCGGGTTCCTCCCGGGCGATCTGCAGGAGAAGGTGAACCCGTATTTGCGGCCGCTCTACGACGCGCTGTACGACATGCTCGATGCCGAGCGCGTCGCGCGCTACATCGAGCGCGGCGTCATCGAGATCGCGCCGATCGCGTTCATGCGCGGCCGGACGCTCAACGATTCGTTCGTGATTCTCGACGAAGCGCAGAACACGACTTCCGAGCAGATGAAGATGTTCCTGACGCGGCTCGGCTTCGGCGCCAAGGCGGTGATCACCGGCGACGTCACGCAGATCGACCTGCCGCTGGGGCGGGCGTCCGGGCTGGTGGAAGCCATGAAGGTCGTCGGAGGCATCGAGGGGATCTCGTTCGTGTACTTCGACGACCGCGACGTCGTGCGCCATAAGCTGGTGCAGCAGATCGTGAAAGCGTACGAGGCCTTCTCCAACGGCGCGCCGAGCGCATCCGGCCGGCCGTCCACGACGCCGGCGCCGGTCGATGCCGGGCGCGAGGCGGTCGAGCCGCGTGCGTGAGCGTCATGTCTGACGGTGATCAACGAGGCCGTCTTCGCGCGGTCGCCGTGGATGCCCAGGGCCGCTCGCTGCGCGCCCCGTCACTGACGCGATGGCTGGCACGCGTGGCGCCCGCACGCGCCCGCGGCACGGTGAGCATCGCGCTCGTGAGCGACGCCCGCGTCCGCACGCTGAACCGTTGCTACCGCGGGAAAGATTACGCCACAGACGTGCTCAGCTTTCCTACGGACGGAGCCTTTTCACCACGCAGGACGCCAAGGACACAAAGGGCTGGACGCGACAGCAAACGAGATGTGTCCTCCGTGTCCTTTGTGGTGAACGGCTTTTTAGGAGAGATCGTGATCGCGCGCGGCGTGGCTCGCCGCCAGGCGCTCGGCGCGCACCACTCCGAGCTCACCGAACTGCGCGTGCTCGCGCTCCACGGCCTCTTGCACTTGCTCGGTTACGACCACCACGCTGACGGTGGGCGCATGCGGCGAGTCGAGCAGCGGCTGCGGCGCAAGGGCGGCTTGCGCGAAGGGCTCATCGAGCGTGCGGATGCCGGGGGCCGCACGCCGGCCTCACCGGCTCTCGCCCTACGCAGGCGCGCCAGAGGAGCTCGGCGCCGATGACGCCGCTGCTGATCTTTCTGCTCGCCTGCATCGGCGTCTATCTGGGCGCGATCGATGTCGCGTTCAGCGCGCTGATGAGGCTCTCGCTGCGCCTGGTGGCCGAGCGGACCGGCCGGCCGGACGCGCTCAGCGCCTACCTGGACGATCCGCTGCTGCTGTTCGTCCCGCTCCGCCTGCTGCTCGGCATCGTCACCGCGGCCGCCGCGGCGCTGTTGGCGCGAGCGATCGGCGTCGACGCCGCCAACACCCTGACGCTCGTGATCGTCTGCGTCGTCGCCTTCGTGGTCGTGTGCGAGATTTTGATTCCGCTTGTCATTGTGGGCCGCGATCCGGAGCGTCTGCTGGAAATGCTGCTGCCGCCATTCAGGCCGGTGGCGCGGCTGCTGAGCCCCCTGACGCGCCCGCTGGTCGCCGCGGTCGCGACCGCGCGCCGGCCGAGCGAGGCGGCGACGCCCGACGAAGCGGCCGAAGACGCCAACGAAGTCGCGAAGGCGTATATCGACACCGCGGAGCAGGAGGGCATCATCGAAGGCGAAGAGCGCCGCCTGCTGCAGAGCATCGTCGATTTCGGTGACACGCTGGTGCGCGAAGTGATGACGCCGCGTCCCGACATCGTGGCCGTCCGCGACGATGCGACGGTGGCCGACGTGCGTGCGCTCTTCCGCGAACAGGAGTACTCGCGCTTTCCGGTCTACAAGGAGAGCCTGGATCACATCGTCGGCTTCGTGTTCGTGAAGGATCTGGTCGCGCTCGACGTGGGCGATGCCGGGCCGGTGACACCGCTGCTGCGGCAGGCGGCTTTCGTGCCGGAGACCAAGCGTGTACCGGAGCTCCTGAAGCAGTTCCAGCGTCAGCAGATTCAGTCGGCCATCGTCGTGGACGAGTACGGCGGCACCGCCGGCCTCGTGACGATCGAGGACCTGCTGGAAGAGATCGTCGGCGAGATTCGCGACGAATACGACGTCGAGTCCGAGCCGATCGTCGACGAAGGCAGTGGGCGCTTCGTGTTCAGTGGCAAGGTGAACATCGACGAAGTCGCCCAGCGCCTGAACGTCCAGATCGCGCGCGAGGGTTTCGAGACGGTCGGCGGGTACTTGCTGTCGCATCTCGGCCGGGTGCCTACGGTCGGCGAGCGGTTCGACATCGACGGCCTCAGCGTCGAGATTCTGGACGCGGAGCGGCGGCGGATCAACAAAGTGAGGATGTTCAGAACGTCGAAAGTTTCCACGGCCGAGGACACGGAAGACACGGAAGTCAGATCGCGGTCGGTCTGAGTTGAAAGCGCCATGAAATCTGGATTCGTCTCGCTCATCGGGCGGCCCAACGCCGGAAAGTCGACGCTGCTGAACCGGCTGGTCGGCACCAAGCTCGCGATCGTCTCCGACAAGCCGCAGACGACGCGGACGCGGATTCTGGGCGTGAAGAACTACCCGGAGGCGCAAGTGGTGTTCCTGGACACGCCGGGGATCCACCGGCCGCTGCACCGGATGAACGTGCGCATGGTGGACGCCGCTAAGGATACGATCCGCGACGTGGACGTCCTCGGCCTGGTGGTGGACGTGGCCGAGCGGCCGGGCAAAGGCGATCAGTACGTCTTCGACCTGATCAAGACGGCGAAGGCGCCTGTCTTCCTGATCCTGAACAAGATCGATCTGATCAAGAAGACGCGCCTTCTGCCGATCATGGACGCCTACCATCAGAGCGGGACGTTCGCGGAGATTATCCCGGTCTCTGCGGAAACGGGCGACAACGTCGAACGTCTCGAGCGGCTGATCATCGACCGCCTGCCGGAAGGCGAACGGTTGTACCCCGAGGACTACCTCACCGATCAGCCGGAGCGTTTCCTCGCGTCGGAGATGGTGCGCGAGAAGCTGCTGCAGTTCACGCACGCCGAGCTGCCGTTTTCGAGCGGCGTCGTGATCGACAAGTTCGAGGAGCCCGGTCCGGAGACCAAGAATCTGATGCGGCTGTACTGCACGATCGTCGTCGATCGTGAGTCGCATAAGCCGATCGTCGTCGGCAAGGGCGGTGAGATGATCAAGAAGATCGGCACCGCGGCGCGGCTCGAACTGGAGCAGTTCTTCGGGACCCGCGTCTTCCTGGATCTCCACGTGCGGGTGAAGACCGAGTGGCGCGAGGACGATCGCGCGCTGAGCGATATGGGGCTTGGTCCGAGAAACGAGTAGCGGCGCACGCCGGCCGGCGGCCGCGCGGGTCTTAGACGAGGCCGGTGACCTATAGTACAGTTGTGACCCGCCTTGAATGCCGTTGTACACCACCGACGCGTTGATTCTCCGGACCTACAAGCTCGGTGAGTCGGATCGCATCGTCGTGTTCCTGACGCGCGATCGCGGCAAGAAACGCGGTGTTGCCAAGAATGCGCGGCAGAGCCGGCGGCGATTCGGCGCCGGTCTCGAACCGCTGACGTGCGGGGCGGTCGGGTACGTGGAGCGGGAGCGGCGCGATCTCGTCCTGCTCCAGTACGTCGAGGTGAAGCGATCGCCGCTGTCGGTGACGGACGGCGCGGCGCTTGGCTACGTGAGCTATTTCGCCGAGCTGATCGACGAGTGGGCGCAGGAGGCGGACCCGAGCGAAACGCTGTACCGCCTGGGCACGTCGATGGTGGACGCCCTGGTGGCGGGCGCGCCGATCGAGCCGCTGGCGCGGTACTTCGAGCACTGGCTGCTGCGGCTGCAGGGCGTCTACGAGCCGGACGATCGGCTCTCGGACGAAGCGCAGGCGTTTCTGTCCGCCGCGCGGACGTGCAGTCCGTTCCGAATCGGGGACGTGCGCGTATCGGCGCGGGCGCTGCGCGAGCTCGAGTCGGCGCATCGCGCGTTGATCGCGATGCACCTGGAGAAGGACTTGAAGTCCGCGCGAGTACTCAGAGAGATGCGGCGTTGACCGTTCAGCTATTCGGACGATGACATTTCAAGGCCTGATTCTGAAGCTGTCGGAGTTCTGGGCATCGCGCGGCTGCGTGCTGCAGCAGCCGCTCGACATCGAAGTCGGCGCTGGCACGATGCACCCGGAAACGTTTCTGCGCGTGCTCGGCCCCGCGCACTGGAACGTCGCGTACGTGCAGCCGTCGCGCCGCCCCGCCGACGGCCGCTTCGGCGAGAACCCCAACCGCCTCTTCAAACACCACCAGTTTCAGGTGATCCTGAAGCCCGCGCCAGACGAAGTGCAGCGCCTGTATCTGGACAGCCTGGAAGCGTGCGGCATCAATCCAAGGCAGCACGACATCCGCTTCGAGGAGGATAACTGGGAGTCGCCCACGCTCGGCGCGTGGGGCATCGGGTGGCAGGTGATGTTCGACGGTCAGGAGATTTCGCAGTTCACGTACTTCCAGCAGGCCGGCGGCATCGAGCTGTCGCCGATTTCGGCGGAGCTGACGTACGGCCTCGAGCGCATCGCCCAGGTGCTGCAGCGTGTGGACAGCTTCTACGATCTCGAGTGGGGCGCCGGCGTGAAATACAGCGAGATCCGCCTGCGCGAGGAGATCGAGGAATCAAAGTACGCGTTCGGTCAGGTGGATCTGCCGGCCGGCGAGTTCGGCGCGTTCCACCGCGAGATGTTCGAGAAGTACTATGCCTTTTCCGGGGTACTGCTGCGCTCCGGCCTCATCTGGCCCGCGCTCGAGCACTGTCTGAAGTGCTCGCACCTGTTCAACCTCCTCGATTCGAGCAACAGCATCGGTGTGACCGAGCGGACCGCTTTCATTCTCCGCATCCGGCAGCTGGCCATCGGCGTCGCGAAGTCCTACGTCGAAGGCGCAGGCGGTGCTCGTCACGCCGAAGCCTCCGCACCTGAAAGGGAGGCGTAGGCGGATGGATC
>DATATJ010000128.1:0-15555 GCA_036268855.1 Vicinamibacterales bacterium | reverse complement strand
TGTCGGCGACGATATGATCATGACCGACGACGCCAGCAGGATTTGGAGCAACATCAGCACGGCGTGCTTGAACGAGGTGAGCTGAAGCGGCAATCCTTCCATCATCGGCGGGTCGCGACCGCGTAGTACGGCTGACAGCGAGCGGGAGGCATCAAGGCTGCGGTCGTTTCACCGAAGCGCTCGCCCTCGGTAATCTTCTGGCGCAACCGCGTGATGAACCGATCGGCGATCGCCGGTTCGTAGCCGCCCGCGTGAAACGCGTCGCACCACTGGCGCTCGCTGAGGCGGCCGAGCCATTCGCTCGCCCACTCCACATCCTCCGGCGTAATCTGCCTGAGCAACTCCTGATGCCAGCCGTGGTAGTTGAACTGGACGAAGCCGGCGGTGACATTCTTGATGAACGGCTCGCGCTGGAAGATCTCGGGATCGCCGCGCTGGGGTGCCAAGCGCCCGGTCTCGCCGAGCGCCGTGCCGAGGTCGCGCACGACATACCACTCGCCAACGCCTTCGCGTGTCTTGACTTCGTACAGCGCGTTGTTCTCGTTCTTGATGTCGGAGCTGTTGAACATCGTCAGGATGACGAGCAGCCCCTGATACGGCCGCATGCCGACGAACGGGTTCTGTTGCCACGACCACTCGCCGACATGCTTGATGGATTTGTCGGTCAGCCGAAAGCGGCCGCCGGGCTCCGTGTGAACGCCTTTGGCGTCCTTCATCGAGAACGCTGGCAGAAAGTACACGGGAGGCTGGTGGTAGCCGATGGCTGACAAGACGCGGGAGAGCGTGACTTCGATCGGCCCCTCGGCGCCCTGGTCGTTATGGGGCGGCTGCTTCACGTGCCATTCGCGACCGCCGGGGTCCTCGATCGTGATACCGGGATTCGTCCCCTGCTGCTTGCGCTCAACGAAGGTGTAAATCGCATGCGCATCCGGCGCGCGCTCGCTCCCCCAGGGACCGTACATCAGATCGCGATTGGCAAGGTCGTCAGGGTGCTCCCAGAGCTCTGCCAGCGGCGCCTCCGACGCGGGCATCGTCGGCCCAACCTTCGCGGTGCAGAACGGGTAATACAGTGCGAGCAAGAGTGAAAACCCGTATGCTGGCGCGCGCGTCACATCTCTGTCCTTTCAGGGTACGAATGGAACGACGGCGGAGCGGCCCGAGATCGGGAGCGATCGCTTGAACGGATCGCTGACCTTGATGAAGATCCGCCAGCCCTCGACGCTGTGGCCGACGTCGAGGCGGATGAGCGTCGCGGTCGCATTGTGGACGCGAAGTCCCGCGCCGAAGGATGTTTTCGCACGTCGGAGATCGAAGTCAGCCACACGATGCGTCACCTCGCCGGCATCGGCAAACGCCGCGGCGTCGACGTGGGTCATCAAGGCCCACCGTGATTCCGCATTGAACGCCTCCATGTCGTTGTCGTGAAACCGGTAGTCGAAATATCCGCGCAGCGTGTTCTTCCCGCCCAGGCTCGGCATCAGATAGAAGGGCACGACGTGGCCGCTCGACGCGTCCGAAAATGCCGCTCGCGCGTGCAGCGCCAGAATCCATCGCTTCGTGCCGAGCGGTACAAACTGCGCGGCATCTGCCTCATAGCGCCGGAAGCTGTACGTCCCGCCGTCACGATCCGAATAGGCCGCCGCAGACACCTGATACAATCCGCCGCCCGTGGGATGGCCTTTGTGATCGCGCCGATCGACCGCCACCAGCACATCGCCGTGGAGAAACGACGGCTGCGCCCGGATGCCTGGCGCGGACGCATCGGAAAAGCGATCGATCGTGCTCGGTACCGCCACGCGCGCGCCGGACGGCGCTGAGAGACGCGGGCGCGGGATCGCGCCGAAGCGGCCGCTGAGGGAGAGCCATGACGCCGCCCGTGCGGTCGCAAACCCAAGGACATCAGTGCTCTGAAACCGGTAGCCGCTCTTGTCGGAGGCAAGGGACGAGTTGCCGAGGCCGAAGTACTCGATCTGTCGGTCGTCCTGATGCATCGCCTGCGCGCCGAGCGTGAGGCGATCGTGCGCGAGGTGCGGCACCTCGACGCTCGCCTGCACGGTGTTGTAGAGATTCCACGACACCGCGGCGGAGGCATCGATGCGCAGCCGGTCGTCCAGCAGCCGCCGGCGATAGCCGGGGCCGGCGGATATCCAGCCCTCGCCGGTGATCATGTTGCCGGTCTCGACGTAGAGACCATCGGCGGGTTCCTTCTCGTCGGCGACAGTGCTCTCTGAGGTGCTGACGAGTTTCCGGAGAAGCGCGGGTTCGGCGACGAGCCCCTGCGGCGTCGGCGTGATCCAACCCGGTGGAAGGCTGGGAGATATCGCCTCCTGAGCAAATCCCGGACACACCGCGAGCACAAGCATCGCGAGCACAGGAAGGGAGCGGAAGAGAAGCGCACCGATTCGTGACGGTGTGCGCGGGTCTTTCACGACGGGGTACGCACTCACCTCGACCTCCTCCGCGGTTGCGACACGCCAACAACGCAATTGCCGGTCCGGCGGCAAAGTCCTGAATCTAAAGATCGTTCTCGACCGGTTTAGTGGCGCGATCTCGCCAATGGCGAAATGCTGGACAACAAAGGCCGGGCGCGGAGTGTGGCCGCCGGCGCGCCACGGTGTCAGGTGTCAGCGAAGGCATCGCGCCAGAGGGCACACCACAAAGGCTTTGTCCGCATTCGCCGGTTCTCACAAAGAACGGCGGCTGCCAATGACGCGTCGAACGCGATGTTGGCGAGCCCGATGCAATAGCAATAGGGATGCACAGATCAACTTGTTTCGACCCAGACGATCGATAGGGTTCAGCCATGACGAGCGATCGAACGATTCTCATCACCGGAGTGACAGGCAATCAGGGCGGCGCGGTCGCGCAGGCGCTGCAGGACAGCGGGTTTTCTTTGCGCGGCCTGACGCGCACGCCGGACAGCCAGCCGGCGATGGCGCTGGCGCGCAACGGCGTCGAGGTCGTCAAGGGCGATCTCGATGACGAGGCGACGCTGCGCCGTGCGCTGGCGGGCGCGTGGGGCGTCTTCGGCGTGCAGAACCCGTTGGAGTCGGGTGTCGAGCGGGAAGAGGCGCGGGGTAAGCGTCTTGCGACGCTGGCGCGCGAGGCCGGCGTCGAGCACTACGTCTACACATCGGTGGGATCGGCACAGACGCGAACGGGCATTCCTCACTTCGACAGCAAGTGGCGCATCGAGGAAACCGTGCGCGGCCTCCGCTTCCCTTCACATGTGATCCTGCGTCCGGTGTTCTTCATGGAAAACCTGCTCGCCCCCTACAGCCTCCACGACTCCACGCTGGCCTGGGCGCTCGGGCCAGGCACGAAGCTACAGATGATTGCGGTGGACGACATCGGCTGGTTCGGCGCGCGCGCGTTCACCGACGCCGCCGCCCTGAATGGCCGCGAGATCGATATCGCCGGCGACGTACGAACGATGCCGGAGACGGCGGAGATCCTGACGGAGGCGCTGGGTCGGCCGATTGCGTTCGCGCAGATGCCAATCGAACAGGTCCGGCAGTACAGCAAGGAGACGGCGTTGATGCTCGAATGGTTCGAGCGTGTTGGCTACAGCGCCGACATCGCCGGCCTGGAACGCGAGTTCGGGCGCGCGCTCACGAAACTCCCCGCCTGGGCACGCCAGCACGTCCGCCCCGATGGGCGCTGAACAGGAGACTGCATGAAAGCGCTCAGAGTATTGAGCTACGGCGGGCCCTTGGTGTTCGACGATGTACCGACGCCGACGATCGCACGCGACGAGATCCTGGTGAAGGTCAAGAGCACCACCGTCAATCATGTGGATCTTGTGAAGGCTTCGGGAACGATTCGACAGATCTTCCCGATCGACCTGCCGTGGATACCTGGTCATGAATTTTCGGGGGTCGTCGAACAGATTGGTGGTGACGTTGCGGCATATGCGCCCGGTGACGCCGTGTTTGGTACCAGCGGGAGCGCGTACGCGGAGTATCTGGCCATCAAGCCGGTGGCCATCGTCAGGAAACCATCCAACCTCTCCTTTGAGGAGGCGGCCTCAGTGCCGGTCGCCGCCCAAACGGCGTGGCAGGGACTCTTCACCCACGGTCACCTGGAAAAAGGACAAACGATCCTGATCCATGGGGGCGCCGGGGCGGTCGGCGCCTATGCGGTGCAATTGGCATCGCACGCCGGCGCTAAGGTCATTGCCACGGCAAGCAGCGACGATGAAGCGTACCTCAACGCCATCGGAGCCAGCCGGGTGATCGATTATCATAAGGCGCAGTTCGAGAACGTTCTGAACGAGAAGGTCGATATGGTCTTCGACGTGATCGGTGGCGATACACAGAAGCATTCGTTTCTCGTCTTGAAGGAAGGCGGCCATCTCGTCGCTGCCACCCAGCCCGTATCGCCGGAAGAGACCGCGCGGTACCACGTGTCGGGCGCGATGATGAGGCTCGAACCGTCAGCGGACATGCTCGGCACCATCGCGCGACTGCTGCAAGAGCGGACGATACGGCCAGACGTCGCGACCGTGTACCCGCTCCAGGAGGCGACCCAGGCCTGGAAGGACGTCGCCGCGAAGCTGCCGGGCGTTCATGGAATGTCGCCCAGCGGGTCGGGAGCGGCAAGACGCACGTCACACGGCAAGATCGTACTTCGTGTACGCGCGTGAAGCAGCGTTGCCCGATCGTGCGGCGCGGCTTCGGCACGTCGGCGCTCGTCACGGATCTCGCACGTCCGTATCGGGGCTGGCTGCTCGTGATCCTGGCTGCGATGCTTGCCGAGACGCTCGCAGCCCTGGCAGGGCCGTGGCCGCTGAAAATCGTCATCGACTACGCGGTCGGTCATCGACCCATGCCAACGTGGGCGGTGAGCCTACTCGGTTCAGCGACGACTTCATACCCGACGACGCTCGCGGTCGTCGCCGCCGCCGGAATGGTGATCCTCGCGGTTCTCGGCGGCATCGCATCGTACGTTGACAACTACTACACCGAAAGCGTCGCGCAGTGGGTCGGCAATGATCTGCGGCTGCGCATCTACGAACACCTCGAAAGCCTCTCGTTCGGGTACTACGACACACACGAGACTGGCGCGCTCCTCAGCACGATGACCGACGACGTGTCGACGGTACAGGATTTCGTGTCGTCATTCGCGCTCGGGATTCTGGTCGATTTCACGACGATCGTCGGCATGCTCGGGCTGATGTTCTGGCTCAACTGGCATTTCACGCTGCTGGTCGTGGGCATCACGCCGTTACTGCTGCTGGCCATCGCGAGGTTCCGGCGGACGGTGAAGAGCGCGACGCGCGAAGTACGGCGCCGCGAGAGCGAGGTCATGACGATCGTCCAGACCGGTCTGGAGTCGGTGCGCACTGTGCAGGCGCTCGGCGCCCAGGACGTCGAACAAGCCCGGCTCGCCGCCGCGAGCCGAGCGACCGTTGATGCCGCGATGCACGCCCGCCGGATCAAATCGTTCCTGTCGCCGTCGGTCGGCGTCGTCGTCGCGGCGTGCACGGCGGTCGTCCTCTGGCAGGGCACCGACAGCGTGCTCTCCGGCGCGATGACGGTGGGATCACTGACGGTGTTTCTCGCATATCTCGCGCGGTTCTTCAAACCGGTGCAGGATCTGGCGAAGATGACGAATGCGGTCGCTCAGACTCACGTCGCGCTCGAGCGCATCGCGGACATCCTCGACGTCGACATGACCGTTCAGGAGCGGCCTGACGCGCGCGAGCCGGGACCCCTGAAAGGCGCGATCGTGTTCGAACGGGTCGCATTCGCATACAACGCCGGCGCGCCAGTGCTGCGCGACGTCACGCTGTCGATCCCGCCCGGCACGTTCGTCGGCGTCGTCGGGCCGACGGGCAGCGGCAAATCCACGATCGCCAGCCTCATTCCGCGATTCTACGACCCGGTGGCCGGCCGGATTCTGGTCGACGAGGTCGACGCGCGTGATTACAGGCTACGCGGATTGCGCCGCCAGATCGGCTTCGTGCTGCAGGAGACGGTCCTGTTTCACGGCACGATTCGCGACAACATCGCGTACGGACGCCACGACGCGACCGATGTCGACATCGTGAATGCCGCCCGGCTCGCGAACGCCGACGAATTCATCGCCAGGCTGCCCGAGCGTTACCATACGATCGTCGGCGAGCGCGGAGCGACGCTCTCTGGAGGACAACGCCAACGCATCGGCATCGCGCGCGCCTTCATTCGCGGTGCGCCGGTCCTGATCCTCGACGAGCCGACGGCGTCGCTCGATGCGGAATCCGAATCGCTCGTCATAGAGGGACTGCAGCGACTGATGAAGGATCGGACCGTGATCATGATCACGCACCGGCTCCTCACGCTCCGAGACGCGCAGACGATCGTGGTTCTCCATGACGGCATCATCGCAGAGGAGGGCACCCACGATGCCCTTCTCGCCCGCAACGGCATCTACGCCGGCTTGTATTGGGCGGCGCCCGACGGAGCCGCGCTCGCACCATCATGGCGCGCTCACTGATTGTTCTTCCGAACGACTCCGCCGCGCCGATCATCGACGCGATCGGCGCGGCGAGGCGGAGCCTGCGCATCAAGATGTTCGTCTTCTCGGCTCGGACGCTGCTGAATGCGGTCGTCGCTGCGGGACGACGAGGCGTCAAGGTGCAGGTGATGCTGAACCCCGCGCGCCGCAGCGGCGAGCGCGACAACGAACATACGCGCAAGCTGCTGGAGCGGGCGCGCGTCCGGGTTCGCGACGCAAATCCTGCGTTCGATCTCACGCACGAGAAGTCGATGGTCGTCGACGATGCGGCGGCGTTCGTCAAGTCGTTCAACTGGGCCACGAAGAATCTGACCGGGACGCGTGACTATGCGGTCGTCACGACGAACCCGCACGACGTCGGCGACGTCATCGACGGGTTCGACGCCGACTGGCATCGTCAGGCGTTCTCGCCGCGTCAGGAGACGCATCTCGTGTGGTGCCCTGGACCCGGCCGAGATCGCATCTGCCAGTTCATCGACGGCGCCAGGCACCGACTCGTCGTCCAGAACGAGCGGATTCAGGATGCGGTCGTGATCGAGCGATTGGTGCGCGCCGCGGGCCGAGGCGTCAAAGTCGACGTGATGGCCCGTGCTCCGCACACGCTCAAACGGGACAAGGTCGTTGAGGGCGTGGGCGGCCTGCGCATCCTGGACGACGTCGGCATCAAGGTCCACAAGCTGAAGCACCTGAAGCTGCACGGCAAGGCGCTGCTTCGCGACGGGACCGCGGCCATCGTCGGCTCGATCAACCTGGCAACGGGCAGCCTCGACGGCCGTCGCGAACTCGCCATCGAGGTGCGCGACGAGGGCCTCATCGATCGCCTACACAAGACGCTCAAGCACGATTGGCGGCGCTCACGGCCCCTCGATCTATCCGACGAGGGGCTGCTCGCGGATCTCGAGGATCGAATCGAGGGTGGCGGGCATCTGCTCTCACTCGATGGCCACCACGACACCGACGACTGAGCCAAGGCAACACGGTCAGCCGCAGACCAGGCATCTCGCAGTATTCACCTCGCACACGAGCCACAAGCGAATCAAACGACGTCGACCGCATGCGGTTCTCTATCTGAAACGCCGTGAGCACCGTTCCGCGATAGCTGGCAGTCCGGGCGCCGCTCGAGGAGCTGCGCGGGCAGCCCGACGGAATCGCCGGCGGTGTGACGCCCGTCGTCTCCGCCGGCAGCGAGAACGTGGATGCGGGCTGGCCCAGGAGCACGGCAATCGCGTGCTCGAACTGCGCCCGTGCAACCTCGAGATTCGTGTCCTGCGCTTCCGTGGCTTCGAGCTGCGTCTCCGCTTGCGCCACCGCCTCGTCCGACTCTATGCCGGCTTGGAGCTGCACGCGAGTGATGTCGAGCGAATCTCGATAGGCGGCGACCGTTTTGTCGAAGAGTCGCTTCAGGGCATCCTGCGAGCGCAATTCGTAGTAATCGACTGCAAGCTGCGCCTGCAGCGTCAAGCGCACGTTCGCGAGATCGGCCGCGCTCGCCTGCGCGGCATATGCATTCGCGCGCACCGTGTTATTGAGCCGTCCCCAGAGATCGGGAGCCCACGACGCATCGAACGGCAGCACGTACTCGCCGATGGTTCCGCTCTCGGTGACGCTCGTCGAAGACGATGTCGCGGAACTTTGGGAGCCGCTGGATGCCGGCGTCGATGACGAGGATGGACTGGTTCCCCCGGAGAACGGCTGGTGTGTCGCGACGATGTTCGGATTGGTCGTGACGGTCGGGAACAGCTGCGCTCGCGCCTGCCTGGTGAGCGCGCGGGCCGCCATGAAGCTCGACATCGCCAGAATCGTGAAGCTGATCTCGGCCGCCGACTTCAGCGTCGCGTCCAGGGCGCTCTCTCCCTCTTCCATCAGCCGCACCGTGTTCTCCGGAAGTGTCGCTCCACGATGCGTCCCGCCACTTGCGGCGTGACGGTGACCGACTCGAACGCGCCGTTGCGCCCAATCTCATCGAGATATGTCGGTACCTCGCGGGAGACCGCGGGCACCGCCGTCACCAGCGGGGCCATCGGCGGCGGCGCCGCCGCGTGTGCGTTCTCGCGATTGCACGCTGCGCCCGCCGTGAGCGCACCCACCACGCTCAGGGTTCCGACCGCCGCAAACCCACGCGACGCGGCCCGAGCGCGTACCCGCGAAACGAACGAAGCCAAACGATCTCGCCCTGGTGCCATTCGTTTCTTCGGGATCACGTCTTCCGCTGTTGCGGCGCACGAACCGCAATTGCCGGTCCAGCGGCAAAGCCATGAATCTACAGACTGTTGCCGATCGGTCTAGTGGCGCGATCTCGCCAATGGCGAAATGCTGGACAACAAAGACCGGTCGCGGCAGCTGGAGCCGCCTGCTCGCTATCGCCTGCGGCTTCGTTGAAGACGCACCGCCAGAAGGCACGCCACAAAGGCTTTGCCCGCATTCGGCGGTTCTCTCGAAGAACGGCGGCTCGCCCGCCACGAAATCGCTCGCGATATTGGCGAGGCCGATGCAAGAGGGAGGCACAGATCCATTCGAGGCCACACAAGGAGCGACGCATGATTCCAAATGACGCAGCAACACGTGCCGCGACGCCGAATCGAACTGACCTGCCGCGCAGTCGTGCGTCTCTTGTCGCGCTGTGGCTGACGCAAGTGGCTCTTGCCGCCATGTTCCTGATGGCCGGTGGCTCCAAGTTGGCCGGAGCGCCGGCAATGGTCAGTCTGTTCGGCCAGCTCGGCGCGGGACAGTGGTTCCGCTACATGACGGGCACCATTGAGCTCACCGCGGCAATCGCGCTGCTGGTACCTTCCGCCGCCATTTTCGGAGCGATGCTGCTCATTCCGACGATGATCGGCGCGGTCATCGTGAACGTGTTCATTGTTCCCGCCTCTCCGGTGCCTCCACTCGTGCTGTTGCTCCTGGCGGCGGCTGTCGCATGGGCCCGTCGCGATCAGATTCGAATCTTTTGAGGACTGTCATATGAGCGCCAATGAGGCAGCGATTCGGAAGGCCTACCAGGTGGCTGAGAACAAAGACGTCACCGGGTTCGTGAACTGTTTCACTGAGGATGGCACCTTCACCGATGAATCCATCGGTCACACCTATCGGGGCCCGAAGGAACTCGGTCGCACCGTCGAGATTTACGCGGCGGCGTTTCCCGACATGCATCGGGAACTGTATGCCTTCTACAGCGTTGGAGACACGGTCGTCGTCGAGCTCGCGCTGCAGGGAACGCACAAGGGGCCGCTTGAGTTGCCCATCGGAACCATTCAGCCGACAGGAAAGCGCATGAACGCCCCGTGTTGCGACGTGTTTCAGCTGACCAACGGCAAGATCAAATCCTTCAACTGCTATCCCTCCGGCACAGTGGTCCTGACGCAGCTGGGAATCTTGGAGAAACTTAGAGCTGTCCTGTGAAGGTGCTCAGCACGAGCGTGCCGGTGTTTGAGTTCGTCGAGCCTTATCCGAAGGAATCAATTCATGGCGACAAATGAAGTGCGAACGTACAAATACTACGCCGGCGGCGAGTGGCGCCCTGCCACGAGCGGGCAAACGTTCGACGTTCACCAGCCGTTCGGCGGCCAGCTGTACGCGAAAGTCGCGGCCGGCGGACCGGATGAAGCCCGGATCGCGGTGCAAGCCGCTGCGGACGCGTTTCCTTCCTGGTCCCGGACGACCCCTAGCGAACGTGCCAGCCTGTTCCTGAAGGCCTGCGAGATCGTGAAGCGGCGGCGGGCGGAAATCGCCGAGGTGCTCGCTCGGGAAACCGGGAGCACGATCTCCTTTGCGACGTTTCAGCAGGACCTGGTTGCGGCGACCCTTCAGCAGGCAGCCGGCTGGGTCTTTCTTCCCAGAGGCGAAGTCCTCCAGACGAATCAACCCGGCCTGCACTCGATCGGGGTCCGTCGGCCCCTAGGTGTCGTCGCGAGCTTCACGCCGTGGAACGGCGCGAACGTGCTCTCGTGGCGCGCGGTCATCTCGCCGGTCGCCGCCGGCAATACCGTGGTCGTGAAGCCGTCCGAGTTTTCGCCGATTTCCGCCGGCTTGATGTTGGCCGAAATCGCCGAGGAAGCCGGCTTCCCGAAAGGTGTGATCAACGTCGTGAGTCACGCCCCAGGTGCGGCAGCGGAGATCGCCGACGTCTTCTTCGAGAGCCAGGACGTGCGCGTCATCAACCTGATCGGCGGTGTAAAGACCGCTCGCATGCTGGCGGAGCGTGCGGGCCGGACGCTGAAGCGCACCGTGCTCGAGCTCGGCGGCTACAACCCGATGATCATCCTGGACGACGTCGACGTCGATTATGCCGTGCGCACGGCGACGTTCGGCTCGTTCTTCCATCAGGGACAAATCTGCCTGAACACGCGGCGAATCATCATCCAGCGGACGATCTACGCCGAGTTTCTCGAGAAGTTCGTTGCCCGCACGAAGACCCTGCCATCAGGCGACCCGTTGAACCCGAAGACCCTCATCGGACCGCTCATCACGCGCGCCGCAGTGGAGCTGGTCGACCGTCGCGTGAAGGACGCAGTCGCCAAGGGCGCCACACTGCAAACCGGCGGAACGTTCGAGGGGCAGATTTATCAGCCGACGATCCTCACCGACGTTCCGCTCGATACGGCTGTCGCCAACGAAGAGACGTTCGGACCCGTCGTCGTCGTCGAGGTCGTCGATACGCCCGAAGACGCGATCAAGGCGGCCAACAGGACGATGTATGGACTGACGTCTTCGATCCTGGCCGGGAACCCCTACAAGGCATTTGAAATGGCGCCGAGGATTCTCGCGGGGATTGTCAACGTGAATTCTCCAACGGTCAACGACGAGATCCACGCGCCCATGGGTGGCGTGCGGGACAGCGGCTGGGGCCGAACGGGCCCCGAGAGCCTCAACGACTTCACAGATGTCATCTGGATCAACGCCCATAGCGACCAGCGTCAGTATCCATTCTGAGATCCAAGGTCAATGCCCATCGCCCAACGAGCCAATCAACCGTCGCTTCGGCCATCGTACGACTACGTCATCGTCGGCGCTGGCGCCGCCGGATGTGTCCTGGCGAGCGAGCTCTCGGCCTCTGGGGCGCAGGTCCTCCTGATCGAGTCGGGTGGGACAGACGACGCGCCAACCGTCCTGAACCCCAGCGTGTGGTTCTACAACGTCGGCGGGCCGCTCGACTACAGTCTGCCGATCGTACCGACAGCCGGCCTGAACAAACGCGAGTTCAAGATGACGCTTGGTCACGTCCTCGGCGGGGGCTCCAGCATCAACGCGATGGTCTGGACGCGCGGCCAGGAGCGCGACTTCGAGGGATGGGTCGAGGCCGGCGCGAAAGGCTGGGCCTTCAAGGATGTCCTGCCGATCTACAAAGCCCAGGAAGATTGGGAGGGCGGCGCCGATACGTGGCGCGGCGCTGGCGGACCTGTGCACGTGCGTCGCCCCCACGATCCTCATCCGACCGCCGCACGTTTTGTCGATGCGGCGCGCGAAATGGGGATGCCAATCCTGGAGGACATGAATGGCCCCTGCCGGCCTGGCGCGGGCTTGATCAACATGAACATCGGCGCGGACGGTACACGCGTCAGCGCCGCTCGCGCGTTTCTACAACCTGCGCTGTCCCGTCCGAACCTGACGGTTCTGTTGAACACCGACGTCATGAAGTTGAACTTCGCCGGAACGCGCTGCACCGGCGTGAGCGTGATCACGCGGGGCGAGGTGCAGGACATCGGCGCGGAGAAGGAAGTCGTCGTGGCGGCTGGCGCAATTGGCAGCCCGAAACTGCTGATGCTTTCAGGGGTCGGCGACTCCTCAGCATTGCGTCCGCTGGGGATCACTGTCGTCGAAGACCTGCCGGGAGTCGGCCGGAATCTCCAGGACCACATCCTCGTGTCGGGCGTCATCTTCACATACAAGGGAAGGATGCCGGACCGGCGGCTGGACGGCAACGCGGTCGAGGCCAAAGCGTACCTATCGTCTGGAGCGTCACAAGACGCAAGCGACATCAGCCTGGTCCTCGAGCAGCTTGGCGTCGTCACGCCGGAAGCCGGCGCGCGTTTCGGGACGCCGCCGGCGGATGCGTTCACGATCGCCCCCGCATTGGTGCAGCCGTCGAGCCGCGGGCAGGTCAGGATCGCCAGCGCCAATTGGCAGGATCCGGCCATTATCGACGCGAACTATCTGGGGACCGATCAGGACCTGCGCGCGGTCATCGGCGCGATCAACGCGGCGCGCGAGCTGGGTCATCAGCAAGCGTTCAACGGAGTGCGGGACATCGAGCTGATACCCGGACCGCGCGCCACGGCGCAGGACGTCGAAGACCTGGCGCGAACGGGGTCCGCCAGCTTCGGGCACGCCGCCGGCACATGCAAGATGGGAATCGACAACCTCGCCGTCGTCGACCCGGAATTGCGCGTGCACGGCTTGGAGCACCTCCGGGTCGCCGACGCATCGATCATGCCCCGCGTCATCACCGGACCGACCAATGCCCCGACGCAGATGATCGCCGGCAAGGCGGCGCAGCTGATGCTGGCGGCGCGCTGAGCGGCACGTCGCCATGGCACGCATCATCGACGTTCATCAGCACTTCCTGCCGGACTTTTTCTGGCGCGAAACGAATGAGGGCGCAAATCCTGTCGGCGGGATCGCGCCCCCGCCCTGGACGGAGTCGACGGCCCTCGCGTTCATGGACGACGCTGGCATCGACGTCGCGATCCTGTCGATATCCACGCCTGGAGTGCACGTCGGAGACGATGCGCGCGCTCGTGTGTTGGCGCGCCGCTGCAATGAATTTGCCGCACGGCTCGTCCAGTCCCGGCCGGATCGGTTTGGCAGCTTCGCCGCCCTTCCACTTCCCGACGTCGATGGCGCTCTCGAGGAGTTGCGCTACGCTCTCGATGTCCTCAGACTCGATGGCGTGCTGCTCTTCTCGAACGTTCAGGGGATTTACCTGGGAGATCCACGCCTCGAGCCGCTATTCACGGAGCTCGATCGACGCGCCGCGACCGTGTTCGTGCACCCCAATCCGTCGCCCGATCCGGTGGCGCACCGGCTCGGCCTGCCGGACTCGCTGATCGATTTCACTGCCGATACGACGCGCGCGGTCGCGGAGATGCTGTACAGCAATCGTTTCGCTCGCACGTCGAACGTCAAGTACATCGTCTCGCACGCCGGCGGCACCATCCCGTACCTGGCGGGACGATTTGGCATCGTCGACGAAATGCACGTCATCCCGGGAGCAGACGCGCGACGCACTGCCGCCGAGACGTTCCGCGGACTCTACTGGGACACCGCGCTCGCGTTCGGTGATCCCGTGCTGAGGATGCTGCGCTCGATCGTCGGCCTGCGGCAAGTCACGTGCGGCTCAGACTATCCGTACTTTCGACGTGATCTGGCTGTTGGTTGCATCGCCGCCCTGAAGCGCACCGAGGAGTTGGCCGCTTCCGAACGGGAGGCGGTTCTGGGTGCGAACGCGCTGAAGCTCTTTCCGCGCCTCGCGGACGGCTCGACGTCCCCGCAAGGAACTTAGGCCGTGGCTGAAGAATCAGACATGTCTGGTTCGCTGAGGCTGCCGGCATGACGGCTTCAGGGTTGATCATGTTCACCCACCATCCAGGTCCGTATGTACGCCGGACAATGGCGAAGGACAACACGGCCGCGGGCTTCGCACCCTCTCAAGAAACGGACAGCCTCGCGATCGGCGAGGACCAAATCCGTCAGGTCCAACACGGGGACGCCACCAGCCGGCTCGACGTCGACCAGCTGGCCTAACTCGGTCACATTGTCCGCGTCAAGTTGACCGCTGATCGTGAACACCACCGGTCGGCCGCACGTGCGATGGATTTTCAGCACCGCCACCGTCGCTCCGAACGCAATTGCCAAGCCAACTGGAGAGTTCCTGAACGCGCGGCCATCTGGCAACATGGTCCGGCGAGATTTCGGCAATGGCGAAATGCGGGACAACACGAACGTCACGAACGGTTGGGCGCTCGCGTGCGAAAGCGGCTTTTATTGATTCTTAGCGCCCGAATCTTCGACTCAAGCGTTGAACGCGGAATGCCGAGTCGTGCCGCCGCGCCTGAGGGCCCAAACACTCGCCCGCCGGTGGCCCGCAGCGCGCCTTCCACGAGCATCTTCTCGTGTGACGCCAGCGTGCCGGACATTCCGAGCCGGTTCTCGACGACGGGTTGTGTGGGCAGCCAGCTCTCGTCGACGGTGAATTCGTCGGTGTCGGACACGATGACCGACCGCTCGATCACGTTTTGCAATTCGCGGACGTTCCCAGGCCACGGATACGCCTTCAGGCGATCGAGTGTTCGCTTGCTGACCCGCCGGATGGTCTTGCCGGCCTTCCGCGCGTAGCGATCGATGAAGTACTCGACGAGCACCGCGATGTCTTCCTGGCGTGCCCGCAACGGGGGCATCTCCAGCGGAAAGACGTTGAGCCGATAAAAGAGGTCCTGGCGGAACGTGCCCTCGGCCACCGCCTCGGTCAAGTCACGATTCGTCGCGGCAATGACTCGCACGTCGACGCGGATTCGATGCTGTCCCCCGACCCGCTCGAATTCACGTTCCTGAAGGACCCGCAGCAAGGCCGCCTGGGTGTCGGCAGCGAGTTCTCCGACCTCGTCCAGGAAGATCGTGCCGCCGTCCGCCAACTCGAACCGTCCGAGGCGTCGCTGCAGCGCGCCGGTGAACGCGCCCTTCTCGTGACCGAACAGCTCCGAGGCAATCAAGTCGCGCGGAATGCCGGCGCAGTTCACGGCCACGAACGCTCTCGAAGCCCGTCGAGATCGCCGGTGGATCGCTCGCGCAACGAGCTCCTTCCCCGTGCCCGTCTCACCGGTGATGAGAACCGTCGAATCGCTGCTCGCGACTTTGGATACTCGCGACAGCAGGGCTGTCAACGGCGGCGCGGCGCCGACAATCTCTTCGAACATCGACGCCTTGTCGATCTCCTCTCGAAGCGCGACGTTCTCCCGCTGCAGTCTCTCTTCGGCCGTCTTGCGATCCTCGATGTCGGTATATGCGATGTACCACCGCACGAGTTGTCCCTGGTCGTCGCGAAGCGGGTTGGAACGAACCAGG
>DATATJ010000127.1:0-4681 GCA_036268855.1 Vicinamibacterales bacterium | reverse complement strand
ATCGGGGTCACCGAACGCACCGCGTACATCCTTCGGGTGCGCCAGCTGGCCGTCGGCATCGCGAAAGCGTATGTCGATGAGGCGCCGGCGGCGCCAGCTGTCTCGGAAGGCGCGAACGCCTGATGGATCGCGAGCTGCTGCTGGAGATCGGGTGCGAGGAGCTGCCGGCCGGCTGGCTGCCGGCACTGACGAACCAGGTGGGCGATGTCCTCGCCGCGCAACTGCGCGCGCATCGCCTGGCGCCGGAGAGCCCAGCGGAGACGTTCAGCACGCCGCGCCGGCTGACTGTGCGCATCGCGCGCGTGCCGGAGCGGCAGACCGATCTCGAGGAGCTGGTGACGGGCCCTCCCGTGTCGGCCGGCGTCAAGCCGGACGGCACGCCGACGCCAGCGGCGAGCGGCTTCGCCTCCAAGCAGGGCGTGGAGGTGTCGGCGCTCGAGCGGGTGAAGACGCCGAAAGGCGAGTATCTCGCCTTTCGCAATCGTCAGCGCGGCAAGACCGCCGTCGACGTGCTGCCTGGCGTGCTCGGCGCGGCGCTGCGTGCCCTCTCGTTCCCGAAGGTGATGCGGTGGGACGCGACGCTCGAAGATGGCCGGGGCGAGCTCCTGTTCGGACGGCCGATCCGCTGGATTCTGTACCTGTTCGGCGGCCGCGTCGTGCCGTTCACGATCACGCGCAGCGCCGCCGCGCAAACCAGCCAGGTCCAGGACGTCGTGGCGGGGGCGGTCACCTACGGTCATCGTTTTCTCACGACGAGCGGGCGGGCTGGACGGGCGATCAAAGTGCGCTCCTTCGACGAGTATCGCGCGCGCCTGCTCGAGAACTTCGTCGTCCTCGAACGGGGCGAGCGGCACGACAAGATTGCGCGCGAGCTCGACGCGAAGGCCCAGCGGCTGCAAGGCCGCGTCAGCCACGCCGTACGCCGTGAATCGGATCTCCTGCAGGAGGTGCCAGATCTCGTCGAGTACCCTTCAGTCGTCGGCGGCACCTTCGGGATCGAGTTTCTCGATCTGCCGCACGAGGTGCTGACGACGACGCTGATTCATCATCAGCATTACTTTCCGGTCGAGGCCGAGGACGGGAAGCTGAAAAACGCGTTCCTCGCCGTGATCAACACGGAGCCCGACAACGAGCGGACGATCGCCCGCAACGCCGAGCGCGTCGTGACGGCGCGGCTGCGCGACGCGCGGTTCTTCTGGGAGGCCGATCGCACGGTCCGCCTCGAGGCGCGGATCGAACGGCTGTCCACGCTGCTGTTTCACAAGAAGCTCGGCTCGTACCAACAGAAGAGCGAGCGGATCGCCCGTCTCGCGGAATGGATCGCGCGCAACGCGCTGGGCGCGCCCGACGCCATTGCAGCGCACGCGGCCACGGCGGCGCGGCTGGCCAAGGCGGACCTCACGACCGACATGGTCCGCGAGCTCACCGAGCTGCAGGGCGTCATGGGTGGCATCTACGCGCGCGAGGAAGGCCTGCCCGAACCGGTCTGGAAGGCGATCTACTTTCAGTATTTGCCAGTCGGCGTCGAGGCCGACGCTCCCCCGACGAAAGCGGACCTGGGCACGGCGACCGTGACATGGGCGGCGGTGTCACTGGCCGACAAGCTGGACACCATCGTCGGCCTGTTTGCCGCGGGTGAGCGGCCCACCGGGTCGCGCGATCCGTACGGGCTGCGTCGAGCGGCACAGGGTGTCGTGAAGCTGCTCGTCGATCTCCGCAAGCTCGGCATCCCCGGCGACGTGGATCTTTTCACGCTGATTGACGAGGCCTACGCGCCGCACGCGAGGCCCGCGGCGGGGCCGCGCGACGGCTGGCGCACGCTTGGTCTCGACGCGTTTTTCTGGGAGCGCATCGCGCACCTGATGGACGTTCGCGGCTTTCGCGCCGATGAAGTGCGCGTGGTCGGCGGCTGGGCGGACGGCCGGCTGCAACCGGCCGAGGCGCTGCGCCGGGTCGAGGCGCTCGCGCAGGCGCGATCGTCCGCCGACTTCCTGGCGCTGGCGGTCCTCTTCAAGCGGGTCAAGAACATCACGAAGGGGCTGACCGACGATGGGCGCGACCTCGGAGAGATCAAGACCCGGCTTCGGGAACCCGCCGAATTCGCGCTCGTGGACAAACTGATCGAGCGCGGCGCCGACCTCGGGTCGAATGTCGTCGGGCTCGCGCAGCTGAAGGAGCCGGTCGATCGGTTCTTCGCCGACGTCCTCGTGATGGCCGACGACGAGGAGTTGAAGCGGGCGCGACTGGCGCTGCTGACCCGTCTCCGCACGGCGGTCCTGACGCACTTCGGCGACATTTCGGAGATCGCCCCCGAGGCGTCCGGCTGAACGGTCGCCATCTTCGACATTCTTCGCGCAGGCGACGCACTTCTTTTTTCACGAGCTCGACGAACGGAGTCATATACCGATGGCAAAGAAAGCAACGAAGACGAAAGCGAAGACGGCGACCGGCCAATCGCGGAAGCACGTGTATTTCTTCGGCAGCGGGAAGGCCGATGGCAACCGCGGCATGAAGGATCTGCTCGGAGGCAAAGGCGCGGGCCTCGCCGAGATGACCAATGCCGGCCTGCCTGTGCCGCCCGGGTTCACGATCTCGACCGAGGTCTGCACGATCTACTACAAGGAAAAGGCCAAGGTGCCGGAGGCGATCGAGCGCGAGATCACCGAGCACGTGAAGAGGCTCGAGAAGACGTCGGGGGCCACGCTGGGGTCGACCGACAACCCGCTGCTCGTGTCAGTCCGATCGGGCGCGAAGTTCTCGATGCCGGGCATGATGGACACGATTCTCAATCTGGGCCTCAACGACGACGCGGTGGAGGGACTGAAGCGCAAGACCGGCAACGGGCGATTCGCGTTCGACAGCTATCGCCGCTTCATCCAGATGTTCGGCAACGTCGTGCTCGAGATTCCGAAGGAAGTGTTCGAGCACGAGTTCGAGGCGGTCAAGAAAGCGCGCGGCGCAAAGATCGACACCGATCTCGACGAGAGCGCGTTGCGCGAGGTCGTGCAGCGCTACCAGGACGTCGTGAAGAAGAAGAGCGGCAAGGCGTTTCCACAGGATCCGCGCGAGCAGCTGAAGATGGCGCGTAACGCGGTGTTTCGCTCGTGGATGAACACCCGCGCGATCGAGTACCGCCGCATCTACGACATCCCCGATCACATCGGCACGGCGGTCAACGTGCAGATGATGGTGTTCGGCAATACCGGCGACCGTTCGGCGACCGGCGTCGGCTTCACGCGCAGCCCGGCCACCGGAGCGAAAGAGTTCTACGGCGAGTTCCTCATCAACGCGCAGGGCGAGGACGTCGTCGCCGGCATTCGCACGCCGCAGCCGATCCGCGAGCTCGAGCAGGTGATGCCGAAGGCGTACAAGCAGCTGCGCGACATCACGACGCGCCTCGAGAAGAACTACAAGGACGTGCAGGACTTCGAGTTCACGATCCAGGAAGAGCGGTTGTTCATGCTGCAGACGCGCAACGGCAAGCGCACCGGCTATGCCGCCGTCGTGATCGCCACGGACCTGGTCGCCGAGAAGCTCGTGACGCCGAAAGAGGCGGTGCTCCTCGTGGATCCGGAAGCGCTGAACCAGCTCCTCGCGCCAGGGTTCGATCCGGCCGAGTGGAGCAAGATCCCGACGGCGACAAAGGGACTGCCGGCGTCGCCTGGCGCGGCGAGCGGCCAGGTGGTGTTCTCGGCGGACCACGCGGTCGAGTGGGTCAACCAGGGCAAGCAGGTGATCCTGGTCCGTCGCGAGACGGTGCCGGACGACATCCACGGCATGTTCGTCGCGCAGGGCATCCTCACCGCGACGGGCGGGATGACGTCGCATGCCGCCGTGGTCGGCCGCCAGATGGGGAAGCCGTCGGTGGTCGGCGCGGGCGAGCTGCAGATCGACGAGAAGGGCAAGCAGTTCCGCGTCAACGGCAAGACGGTGAAGGAGGGCGACTACATTTCGTTCAACGGGCTGACGGGCGAGGTGAAGATCGCGCAGGTCGCGTCGAAGCCGAGCGAAATTCTGCAGGTGCTCGACGGCACGCTGAAGCCCGACAAATCCGACATCTATCAGCGCTTCGAGAAGCTGCTGACGTGGTCGGACAAGTTCCGGCGGATGGGCATTCGCGCGAACGCCGACCTGCCGGACCAGGCGGAGCTGGCCTACAAGTTCGGGGCGCGCGGCATCGGCCTCTGCCGGACCGAGCACATGTTCTTCGGCGAGGGACGGATTCCGATCGTCCAGAAGATGATCCTCGCCGACAACGAAGCCGATCGCCGCAAGGCGCTCGATCAGCTGCTGCCGCTGCAGCGCGAGGACTTCTACGGGGTCTTCAAGGCGATGCACGGCTGCCCGGTGACGATCCGGACGATCGACCCGCCGCTGCACGAGTTCCTCCCGAAGCGCGAGGACCTGATGGTCGAGGTCGCGCGTCTCGAGGCGGGCGGGAAGGGCGGCCGCGAGCTGGCGGAGAAGAAGACGGTGCTGCAACGCGTCGAGCAGCTCCACGAGTTCAACCCGATGCTCGGCCATCGCGGCGTCCGGCTGGGCATCACGTATCCGGAGATCACCGAGATGCAGACGCGCGCCATCATCGAGGCGGCATGCCGCCTGAGCAAGGAAGGCGTGAAGGTGGTGCCCGAGATCATGATTCCGCTCGTGGGGCTGGTCAAAGAGCTTCGCGACCAGA
>DATATJ010000126.1:0-11163 GCA_036268855.1 Vicinamibacterales bacterium | reverse complement strand
CACGCGGTGATCGTCCGTGGAGCGGCAAGCCTGCGGGTGGGCCGCCGCGCGGTACTCGTCCATGGAGCGGCAAACCCGCGGGTGGTCCGCCGCGTGGTGATCGCCCGTGGAGTGGCAAACCTGCGGGTGGCCCGCCGCGTGGTGATCGCCCGTGGAGCGGCAAGCCTGCCGGAGGTGACCGAAAGCCCTGGCGCGACAAGCCGGCTGCCGAGGGTTCGTTTCGATCCGATCGCGGCGACGAGCGGAAGCCGTGGACGAAACCTGCGGGTGGCCCGCCACGCGGTGATCGTCCGTGGAGCGGCAAGCCTGCTGGTGGGCCGCCGCGTGGTGATCGTCCAGGGAGTGGCAAGCCGGGTGGGCCGCCGCGTGGTGATCGCCCGTGGACCAGCAAGCCTGGTGGGCCCCCGCGCGACGATCGCCCCTGGAGCGGCAAGCCGCAAGCGACCGGTCAACCGTGGCGGGACCGGCCGCGGCCCGACACGCGTCGAACGGATCGGCGCGACGCCGACAACCCACCGAAGCGTCCGAACGAGCCGGTGCCGCCGGCACCCGAGCGGATCCGCACGAAGCCGAAGCCGCCGGAGCGCGGCTGATAGGATTCCTCGCGCGCGATGGCCCACGTCGTCCGCTTCTTCTTTTCCACCACGGGTGCGCTCGTCTGCATGCTGGCCGCGGTCGCCTGGACCTGGCTGCGGCCGCGGTCGACTGCCGCGCGCCGCGCGCTCCTCGCGATCTCGATCGCCTATGCGCTCGCGAGCATCTATGCCGTGCCCGACGCGATCGGCCGCGTGCTGAGCGCGGGGTATCGACGCTTCACGGCCGCGGACGCACCGCGAGGTCGCACAGCCGTCGTCGTGCTCGGAGCGGACGCGGTGCGCGTTCGCGGCTGGGACGACGACCTGAGTCTTTCGCTGATGACCCGGGTGGAGGGGGCGCGCGTGCTCGAGGCCTGGCGGGTCTTCCGTCTGATCGCGCCCGCCGTCGTGGTGACGTCCGGCGGCCTGCCGAACGACGATGATGCCTCCGTGCCGAGCGGGGAGAACATTCGCGAGGAGCTCGTGCGGCTCGGCGTGCCGGACGCGCGCATCCTCGTCGAAACGACGTCGCACGATACGCACGACGAGGCAGTGATCGTCGCGCCGATGCTTCGCGCGCACGGCATCGAACACCTCGTGCTCGTCACGTCCGCGACGCATATGCGGCGATCGCTCGCGGTTTTTCGAGCGCAGGGGTGGGACGCACTACCGGCGATCGCGCTCGATCCGGGGTTCGACGGCACATGGGGCGCGTGGCTGCTGCCGTCGGTCAACGGCCTGGATCTCAGCCACCAGGTGATGCACGAGATCCTGGGGCTGCCGTACTACTGGGTCCGCGGATGGGAGAAGTGGTGATGGTGTGGCACCTGGTGCTCATGAAGCCCCGGCCGGATCTCCCGGCTGACGAACGGCGCGGTTTGCTGGACGCCTTCGATCGCGCGTGCCGCGAGATTCCCACTGTGCGCGACGTGCACGTCGGACGCCGCGTCACGCACGGCGCCGGCTACGAAGCGGGCGCGCCCGACACCGCTGAGTACGTGGTCGTGCTCGCGTTCGAGGATCTCGCCGGCCTGCAGGCGTACCTCCGGCATCCGGCGCACGAGCAGCTCGCCGCGCGGTTCACCCGGTCGCTCAGTTCGGCGCTGGTGTACGACTTCGAGGTGGGCGGAATCGCCGCGGTGAGCTAGACGCTCGCGGTCTCTTTGAGGCCGAGCAGCCGCATCACGCGGTTGACGACGCCGGGCTGATCATGTGGGGCGGTGTCGAGCTGCGTGAGCACCTCGAGGCACTCGGCGACGGTCTTGACGACCTCTATGCCGAGCCGGTTGGCGGCGACTGGAAGCAGCTTCTCGTCGTCGCGCCAGACGAGGATCGCGCGAGCCTTCGAATCGACGACGACATCGAGACAGTTTTCCGGGCGGTCGTCCACGACCACGTCGAGGCCGAGCGCGGCGGCGATCCGTCCGCGCGATCCCTGCACGACAAACACGCTGGGAAGCCGGAAGCCCTTCGATTCGAGCCAGCGCTGCGTCTGCACCTGCGCGGTGGCGCCGGCGCTCTGGGGCCGCTTGGTGAGGAAGATGATTTCCCAGCGTCGATCGGCCGCGACCGCCGCGAGCTGCTGAATCACCCCGGGCTCCAACTCTTCGAGCGTTTCCCAGAAGTTGTCGATGGTTTCGACGTGATGCCAGAGTCGGCGCTGCTGGCGCGACGTCATCTGGAGCTTCAGCAGCGGAGGAGCGCCATCGGCTGCGCGATCGGCGGGCGCACCGGCGGTGTCGCCGCTGTCGGGAGCATCCGAAGCCGTCGGAGGCGGATCTGCGATCGCGCCGCGGCCCTGCAGTCGCCGCGTCGTCGCCTGGCCAAAGATCGCTTCGGCCCGGCGAACCAGCTCGCCCTCCATGTCCGCGAGGACGCCGTCGAGATCGAACGCGATGCGGAGCGGCATGTCTGACTCTATGGCGCTATGGCGTCCAGATGGCGATCTTACCATTCGACGCCGCACCGTCCCGCGAAGTCTGCTCGCCCGGGGGCCGCGCGCGCTTCCTAGAATCCGTAGGTCACCGAGGTTCCGTACCTCAACCCTTTGTACCGCCGGTCCGCGATGCCCGACGTGCGCTCGCTGTGATCGAGATTGAACCCGAGCCTGACGTCCGGGCCCAGATGCACACCGATACCGCCTCCGTATGTGTGGACGTGATCGACCCGTCCCGCTAGCGGGACGACGGCGCCGGCGCGATCGCGGTAATCGAGCTTCTGCACGCCGGCTCGCGCGATCAGATCGAACGGTCCGAAAATCTGCTGCGCGACCGATCCGTTGATGCCGGAGAGCACGTAATACGGCTGATCGATCTCGTACGAGTACTGCACGTCGCGCGTGGCCTGCACGCCGAACTGCGTCATGCCCAGCAGGGTGTACGAGAGGTCTGCGGAGGCAGTCGACCCCTGGTAGGCGGGAAGGCTGCGATCGACCGGAGCGAAATCGCGGAAGCCGATGCTCGCGCTGCCCTTGATGAGCGCGGCGGGATCGAACGAGATCCGCCCGACGACCTGTGTCGAATTGGCGTCGCGGAACGGCGAAAACTCGAAGTGCTGCTGCTCGCGGGCGACGTCCACGCCGATGCTGGTGAGCGGCGTCAGCTCGTGGCGGACGGTGACCGCGGCGGTCGTGTCGGTGCGATTCAGCTGATCGTGCAGGTTCACGCCGTCGAACTCCGCGAGGCCGTCGAAGTTCGTTCGCAGCAGCGAGGCCTTCGCGCCGAAGAACGTCTTCGAGAGCCACCGCACTTCGACGCTGCCCGTGCCGCCGACCTCGGTGTGCTGCGCGCGGGCGTCGATTTCGAATCCTGGCCGATCGTGCGTGTTCACGTAGCTGCCGCCGAAATCGAATGTCACCCGATTGAGCGGGACGTGCCACCCCAAACGGTACCGGTCGTTGAGCGATCGCTCACTCGGATACTTCTGATACCAGACGATGCCTTCGTCGACGTGACCGACGAGCCAGGTGGAGCCCAGCTGCAGCCAGACGTCGGTCTTTGGCGTGATGGTCGCGGTGAAATCGCGCTTGGGCGACTTCTCGGCCGGCTCGTCGAACACGTTGGTGTCGACGCCCAGGTTCGTCAGCGCAATCCCGGGGTTCACCCAGAGCGGACCGATGCGCACGCGAGCCGTCGCCGGGTCCGGCGCGACGAAATCGCCCTGCGCGAAGGCCGGCAGGGCGGTGAGCAGGCTGAGGCCGCCGATCAACAGAAGTGCTTTCACGCTGAGCATGAGATGGGTCTGGAGGCGTTAGTCCTGACGCGGTGCTACGACCGGTCGCGATCGTGCGCGACGCGCAGCGATCGCATCTTGCGATAGAGGTTGGTGCGCTGAATCCCGAGCGCCTTCGCGGCCTCGCTCACGCGGCCGTGGTGCTGCTCCAGCACCGACGAGATGTATTCGCGCTCGAACCGCGATCGCGCCTGTCGGAGCGTGCCGCCGCTGGCCACGACCGCCGAGCCGCCATCGAGCCGCACATGCGCCAGCACGTCGTCGAGGCCGATGGCGCGATTGCCGGCCAGGCCAGTGACGATGCCGTCGATCAGGGCGCGGAGCTCGGCGGCATTGCCCCGCCACGGCAGCGCCGCGATCAGCGACAGCGCCGCGCGCGAGAGCGTCTTCGGCGGCACGCGCTGCTTCGCGCAGATTTCACGCAGGAAGTAGTTGGCGAGCGCCGGAATGTCTTCGCGCCGGCTGCGCAGCGGCGGCATGTCGATGCGCACGACGGACAGGCGCCGGAACAGATCCTCGCGCACGCGGCCCTCTTCGACGGCGTGGTCGAAGCGTGTATTGACGCCGGCCATCGGTCGCACGTCGAGATCGACCGCCTCGCCGGTGTCGGAGAGAATCGCCTCGCGATCGCGAAGAACGCGGGCCAGGCGCGCCTGCGCACGCGCCGGCGCCTCCGCGACGTTCTGCAGGTAGAGCGTGCCGCCGTGCGCGGCGAAGAGGCGGCTGTTGCGGCTCACGCGCTGCAGGCCGCGCGACGCATCGCCGTTCGGCGAGCGCTGCGCGGAGCCGAACAGCGCGGCGTCGAGCTGCTCGGTGTCGAAGGCGGCGCAGTCGATCTTCACGAAGGCGCCGGCGGGCGATGGCCGCGCGGCATGGATCGCGCGCCCGACGATCTCGCGGCCCGTCCCTTCCTCGCCGCGCACCAGCACGCCGGCGCGCATCGTCGCGGCGCGCGCGATGAGCGCGGAGACCTCGCGCATCGACGGCGACTGGGCGTACAGGTCGCCGCGCCCCGCATCCGCGGCGCGCCCGTCGTGCCGCGACTCGTACCCCATCTCGCGGGCGATGGCGTTGGCCACGCGGCGTCCACCGAGCGGACGCGCGAACACGTCCGCCATCCCTTCGAGCACGGCTTCGGTGGTCAGGTCCGGGCGCCGTTCGTCCACGACCGCGAACATCAGCGTCGCGGCCCGCTGTGCGCGCAAATCGCGCGCGACCTGCAGCGCCGACGCGCCGCGCGAGAGATCGAGCAGCACGGGCATGTCGCGGCGGTTCAGCTCGCTGAGCGCATACGCGACACTGTCCGCCCAAACGATCGACACGCGCGCCGCCGCGAGCAGCTTTTCCGCTTCTGCGCGCTCCGCGACGGGGCACCCGAGGTAGAGGACCGACTTCAAACGCCTAGTTCCTCGACGGCACGTAGTGTCCGTCGCCGTTCGGATCCACTTCCATCACAGCCGACCCGTCGGGTCTGTAGGTGAGGCGGCGATCTGGCGTCCCGCGATGCGTCGTATCAAAGGCGACGGACGCGAGCCGCGGGCCGTCATAGGTCTCCCACTTGTCCACCTTGCCGTCGCCGTTTGTGTCTTCCTCCGCGCGCACCATCACGTCGTGCTCGTAATATTCGACGCGGTCGATCTTCCCGTCACGATGGCTGGACACCTCGATCCGGGCGCTGCCGTCCGCGCCGGCATATGACCACGCGTCCTCCTTGCCGTCGTTTTGACGTGAGAAGCCGACCTTCGTCAGCTTCTGATCGGGCCCGTAGTACTCCCATCGATCGATCTTCCCATCCTCGTCTTTGTCGATCTCGATGCGGACGATGCGGGCGCCGTCCATGTAGCTCCAGGTGTCGACGGTCCCGTCGCCGTCCGCGTCGTACTTGAGGAGGCGGAGCTTGCCTGTCGAGTCGTATTCCGGCGCGATCCGCTTCTGACCCGTGCCGCCCTCGATCGAGCAGGCGCCCACGCCGGCCGCGGCGACGAAGACGGCCATACAGGGCAGCGCCCGCAGGCGGGATCGCATTCGGCTGAGATTGGACACGCTGGATGGAGCTTCGCCCCGCAACTTACAGTTCAGGTAGCCCGCGAGGATTCTACTCCCAGGCAGAATTGTGTCAAGAAGAATACGTTTTACACCGAAGCGATACTTCCGGTGGACGTGGGCGCGGCCGGCTCGGATATGAAGAACCGCTCGACGATTTCGCAGAGCGCCGGGAGGGATGCGGCGGTGTTGATGGCGGTGCGAAGGTGGGATCCGTTGTCGAGCCCCTTCGTGTACCAGGACCCGAGCGCGCGGAGCTTGTTGACGATCCAGCGATCGTGGGACCGCTGGGCGGCTCGTCCGTCAGCCGCCTGTGCGTCGGGCCGTTCGGCGGAGTGGCGGAAGCCGCGGTCTTCGTGGACGCGCTCGTTCTTGAGCAGCTCGATGTAGTCGAGGAGAAACCGGCCGCGATCGGCCGGCGTGATCGCGCGCGGGAGGCGGCCGGTCGCGATGTCGCCCGCCTGCGCGAGAATCCACGGGTTCCTGAGCACGCCGCGGCCGACGAGCACGCCTTCGACGCCCGCGCGCATGCGCGCGATCACCTGCTCCGGCTCGACGCAATCGCCGCTGCCAAACACCGGAATGCTCAGCGCGTCGGCGATTCGAGCGACGATCTCCCAGTCGGCCGATCCCGTATAGCTCTGGGCGGCGGTCCGGCCGTGCACCGCCACGGCGGACGCCCCGGCGTCCTCGACCATCCGCGCGAGCGTGGGCGCGTTTTTCTCTTCGTCGTTCCAGCCGGCGCGCATCTTCACGGTGACCGGAATCTTGACGGCCCTCGCCATCGCCGCGATCACGCTCGCGGCGTGCGCGGGCTCGCGCATGAGACTGCAGCCGGCATGGTGCTTGGCAATCTTCGGAACGGGGCATCCCATGTTGACGTCGACGATATCGGCGCCCATGCCTTCGACGATCTGCGCCGCCGCGGCCATCGTGTCGGGATCGCCGCCGAAGATCTGAATGGAAACGGGCCGTTCCTCTTCGGTGTATTCCGCGTACTCGAGGGTTCGATCGATGCCGCGCACCAGACCTTCGGCGCTCACCATCTCGGTGACGACGAGCCCGCAGCCGCCGTGGCGCTTCACGAGACGGCGAAACGCCGTGTCGGTCATGCCGGCCATGGGCGCGACGGCGAAGGGCGACGCGAGGTCGATGGATCCGATTTTCATGGAGTGGAAAACAGCCAGCGCTCTGCTATCGTAGCGCTATTGCCTCGATACACGTCCTTGTGGCGCCGGCTCTGGTTCTGGGGGCCGCCGCTGCTCTACATGCTCCTGATTTTCCACCTGTCGTCCGAATCCGACCCGCTGCCGGCGCTCACCGAGAACGTGTGGGACAAGGCGCTCCACACGATCGAATACGGCGCCCTCGGCTTTCTGTTCTGCCGCGCGTTCGCCGGCGAAGGCCTGTCGCTGGTGCTCGCCGCCGTCTGCGCGCTGATCGCGACCAGCCTCTATGGCGGCAGCGACGAGTGGCATCAGCTCTTCACGCCCGGGCGGAGCTCTGACATCCACGACTGGTTCGCTGACACGATCGGCGGCTGCGTGGGTTTGGCTGGATACCTGCTGGTCAGTACGCCTTCACGTCTGCGGCGTCCACCTCGACGCTGACCGCCTGTCCGATCAGATCCACCGACAGGACCAGCCGCGCCTTCGGCGAATCCTTCCGGACGAGGCGTCCCATGACGCCCTTCAGCGGGCCGTGAACGACTTCGACGAGCATGCCCTCGTGAATCATCGGGCACGCGTCGTACTGCAGCTCGCTCCCAACCAGCAAACGGATGCTCTCGAGCTCGTACGCGGGAATGCCGGCGGGCTTGCCGTCGAAGGAGACGATGCTGACGACGCCCGAGCATTTCAGGATCGGGAGCGTGTCGTCCGGCGCGAATCGCGCGAAGCAGTACCCGGGAAAGAGCGGCCAGGCGATCTTCTTCTTGCGGTCCTTCCAGCGGCTCCAGCGCGCGATGGTCGGCAGGAACGTCTCGACGTTCTTTCGCTCGAGCTGTTCGCGCACAAGCTGCTCGTGGCGCGAGCGCGTCCAGATGGCGTACCACTGACTTCCGGGCCCTGCGTCCACGATCCAGTCGCTAGTCCTGCCCCACGGCGGCCGTGCCTTGCGCCTTCACCCCGGCTTCGTACGCGCGCTTCACGTCCTCGTTCTTCCACTCGATGATGGCCTGCTGACGCAACCGCTGCTTGAACTTGTCGAACTCTTCCTGGCGCTTGCCGGTCATCACCCGATCGCCGATTTGATCGCGCGCCTGCTCGAACGGCATGGTCTGCGCAGGCGTGGACGACTCCAGCTTGAACAGCTGATAGCCGCGCCCCGTCCGAACCACGTCGCTGACGCCGCCGACCTTCAGCGCCTCGACCACCTTGCGCAGGTCCGGCGAGAGGTCGTTCATGCTGATGGGGCCGATCAGGCCGCCATTGGGCTTGGACGGCGCTTCCGAGACCGAGGAGGCAATTTTGTCGAACGCCTCCCCCGCGAGCACTCGTTCGCGAAGCTGCGCGGCGCGATCTTTCGCGGCGTCGTCCTCCGCGACATTGAGCCCCTTCGAGCCGCCGCCCACGGCGACGAGAATCTCGCGGAGCGTGACCGACGGCGGCGTCGTGAATGCCGTGAGGTGCGCGTCGTAGTACGCCCGCGCTTCCTCTTCGGTCAATCCCACCTTGCTGAACACTTCGTTCTGCTCGACGCGCGACATGATCATCTGCCGCTCGAAGTTCCGGCGCAGATCGGCGAGCGTCATGTTTTCCTGCTTCAGCGCGGCGTTGAACTGATCGTCGTTCTCGATCTTGTTCTCTTTCTTGATGCTGTCGACGGCGGTCTTGAACTGCTCGTCGCTCAGCTTGTAGCCGAGCTCCTTGCCGCGCTGGACGATCAGCATTTCGTCCACCGCGTCGACCATGAGCTGCGGCGTGATGTCGTTGAGCGCCTTGCGCAGCTGCGCGTTGTCGGGATCGCTCTTGAGATCGACCTGCTGACCCTTCTGCCTCAGGATGGCGACCTGCCGCGCTTCGAGCTCGGTTTTGGTGAAGATCTCGCCGTTCACCTTCACCAGGACCTGCTCGATGATTTCGGCGCGCGCCGATACCACGGCAACCAGGAGAGCGAGCGCGACGATGAGCAGTGCGCGTGAGCGGGTGTTGTAGTGCATAGCTAAATCTTTGATGTCCAACATTTTACCCTTGATCGAGCAGCTCGCTCAACAAAGCTCCGACCCGCTCGAACACCCCGCCTGGCGCGCGAGGATCGTCTTTCGCCGGCTTCAAAATCTCGGCCTTGGTGAAACCGGCCTTCACCTCGCCCTCGCGGGCGCGGGCCGTCCACCAGCTGGGCGCGACCCCGGCGTACTTGCCCGTCTTCTTGGGACTGGCGGCTGGAGGCTGGAGGCTAGCCAGTCTCTTTCCAGCCTCTAGCCCCGAGCCTCCGGTCCCATCGAGAGCCAGACGCAGAGCCGCAGGCGGGACGAGCGTCAGCTCGCGGCGCTGCCGCACCAGCGCGACGAGACGGACGGGGTCGACCTTCGCCTGCGGTCCGAACTTTAAGACGACGATCCGGCCTTCGCGGTCGATGGTGTCGATGCCCAGGCGATCGGCCATCACGCGGATGCGCCCGTAGTCGGCCAGGTTCAGCACGGAGTCGGGCAGGGGCCCATAGCGGTCGATCGACTCTTCGAGCACCTGGTCGATCTCGGCGTCGCGCCGCGCCGCCGCCACCTTGCGGTAGAGCATCAGCCGCTGGTTCATGTCGGGCACGTAGGAGGCGTCGATCCGGAGGTCTACCCGCAGATTCACGGTGGCGCGCACATCGTCTTCGAGCTCCTCGCCCTTGAGCTCGCGGACGGTCTGCTCGAGGAGCTTCATATACATCTCGAAGCCCACCGTCTCGATCTGTCCGCTCTGTTCGCCGCCGAGGAGGTTGCCGGCGCCGCGGATCTCGAGATCGAGCGCCGCCACACGGAATCCGCTGCCGAGATCGCTGAACTCCTTGATGGCGGCCAGGCGCTTCTTCGCGATCGGCGACAGGTTGTCTTCGGGCGGAATCAGCAGGTATGCGTAGGCCGGCCGATCGGACCGCCCCACGCGGCCGCGCAGCTGGTAGAGCTGCGAAAGACCGTACCGATCGGCGCGGTTGATGATGATCGTGTTGGCGTTCGGAATGTCGAGCCCGTTCTCGACGATCGTCGTGGCGAGGAGCACGTCGAATTTCTTCGCGACGAAGTCGAGCATCGCGCGCTCCAGCGTATCCTCGCCCATCTGGCCGTGGCCGACGACCACGCGCGCCTCGGGCACCAGGCGCTGAATGAGATCGCCGATGGAGAAGATCGACTCGACGCGGTTGTGCACGAAGTAGACCTGGCCGCCGCGCTCGACCTCGTGGCGGATCGATCGGCGGATCACTTCCTGATCGAACTTCACGACGTTGGTCTGGATCGACAGGCGGTCCTTCGGCGGCGTTTCGATGATCGACATGTCGCGAATGCCGACGAGCGACATGTTCAGCGTGCGCGGGATCGGCGTCGCGCTCATCGTGAGCACGTCCACCTTCTTGCGCATCTGCTTGATCTTCTCCTTGTGCGAGACGCCGAAGCGCTGCTCCTCGTCCACCACCAGCAGTCCGAGGTCGCGGAACTCGACATCCTTCGACAGCAGCCGGTGCGTGCCGACGATGATGTCCACTTTGCCGGCGGCGAGATCGGCCAGCGCCTCTTTCTGCTCGCTCTTGCTGCGGAAGCGGCTCACCATCGCGATGCGGACGGGGAAGCCCGCGAAGCGTTCGTTCAGCGTTTTCTCGTGCTGAAACGCGAGCACAGTGGTCGGCGCCAGAAACGCGACCTGCTTGCCCTCCATCACCGCTTTGAAGGCGGCGCGCATGGCCACCTCCGTCTTGCCGTAGCCGACGTCGCCGCAGAGCAGGCGATCCATCGGCGTCGGCGACTCCATGTCGCGCTTGATGTCGGCGATCGCCGTCTTCTGGTCCACCGTGAGCTCGTACGCGAAGGCGTCCTCGAATTCCTGCTGCCAGTGGGAGTCGGCCGCGAACGCGTGGCCCGGCACGGCTTTGCGCGCGGCGTAGAGCTTGAGCAGCTCTTCGGCCATGTCGCGCATCGCCTTCTTGACCCGCGACTTCGCACGCTCCCACGACGCGCCGCCCAGCCGATCGATCGGCGGCTTCGACGCGCCCGTGTACTTCTGCACGAGATCGAGCCGCTCGACCGGGACGAAGAGCTTGTCTTCTCCGGCGTAGCGCAACTCGAGAAACTCCTGCACGCTGTCGCCAACCCCGATTTGCTTCAGGCCGACGAACA
>DATATJ010000125.1:0-22037 GCA_036268855.1 Vicinamibacterales bacterium | reverse complement strand
AAACCGGCCGCCGCTTTCCGCTAGTTCCGTCCTTTTTCCCGCCAGTTTGAGCCCCCCGATCGCGATTTGGGGGAGACCTGTCCCCAAAATCGGGGATCGTCCCCGATGCGCGCGCGGCGGCCGGCTGCCTAGACTGCATGTGCGGCCGGCGGTTGAAAGCTTTTCCCCCTGTGTGTCCTTAACAATCGGAGTTCGTCGTGAAGCTCATTGGCGAACGGCGCGTTTGCGGATTGGAACCCGCACGTGCCGTGTGGCGCAAAGGGACATCGTTCAGCCGGAGATCCGCATGCTTGTGATCGATCCGACCGCATCCATCCTGACGGCCGACCTCCTCGAGCGCTGCGCGACACGCGCCGCCGGGTACGACCGCGACAACCGGTTCTTTCAGGAAGACTTCGACGAGCTGAAGGCTGCCGGCTATCTGCTGCTGGCGGTGCCGGCGGCGTTCGGCGGCGCCGGCCTCAATCTGGCCGAGGTTTGCCGCGCGCAGGCGCGGCTCGCCTACTGGGCGCCCGCCACCGCCATCGCCATCAACATGCACTTGTACTGGACGGGTCTGGCCGCCGACTTGAACCGTGCGGGCGATCGCTCGCTCGACTGGCTCTTGAAGGAAGCCGCGGCCGGCGAAGTGTTTGCCGCCGGTCACGGCGAGCGCGGCAACGACGTGCCGGTCCTCGCATCGTCGACCAGCGCGGAAAAGGTGAACGGCGGATACCGGTTCACCGGTCACAAGATCTTCGGATCGCTCACGCCGGTGTGGACGCGGTTGGGTCTTCATGGCATGGACATGAGCGACCCGGCGCAGCCGAAGGTCGTTCACGCCTTCATGCCGCGCGACACGGCCGACTACGAGATCGTTCAGACGTGGGACACGCTGGGCATGCGCGCAACCCGCAGCGACGACACCGTGCTGCACGGCGCCGTCGTCCCCGATCGGTACATCAGCCGCGTGGTGCCTGCTGGATTCGCCGGTGCGGACGCGTTCGTCCTCGGCATCTTCGCGTGGGCCGAGCCGACCTTCGGCCACATCTACGCGGCGATCGCGCAGCGTGCGCGCGATCTCGCGGTGGCCTCGGCGCGCCAGCGGACATCGGTATCGCTCGGCGGCCGTTCGATGGCTTACAACCCGATGATTCAGCACGCCGTCGCCGAGATGGACATGGAGCTCGACGCGATCGGCGCGCACGTGGTTCGTGTCGCCGAAGAATGGTCGGCCGGCGCGGACCATCGCGGCAACTGGCCGGCGAAGCTCGTCGGCGCGAAGTATCGGGCGGTCGAAGGGGCGAAGCGCGTCGTCGATCTGGCGATGGACGTCTCCGGCGGTACGGGAATGTTCAAGAAGAACGAGCTCGAGCGGTTGTATCGCGATGTGCGGTGCGGTGGCTTCCACCCAGCCAACAGCGCGATCGCGCACGAAATCGTCGGGAAGACAGCGCTCGGCGTCCTCGGGGAGGCCGCGCGCTGGTGAGATTGAAGCCGGCGCGACTCCCGTGACATCGGGGGAGCACTGGCGCAGCGGTTCCAGTCAGGTCAGGTCCATGAAGAGAACGATCGATCCCGGCAACGTCCGCCGGGCCGCTCAGTGCACCGTGTTTGCGCTGGTCTTTGCGGCCACGGCCATCATCACCGCGCCGGTGGCGGCAAGCGTCAACGCACCAAACCCGGAAACGCAGTGCGCCTCCAGGGCCCATTCGGCGCTGCCGCCACCGCGCCTGCACGTGGCGCTGCAGGTGGAATTCCCGCCGTCGATTTCGGCTGGCATCACGTCGGACGCGATTGCGGAAGCGTCGTCCATCTGGGCGCACTACGGCGTCGACGTGTTCCGCGGCGTGTCGTCGCCCTGCGCGCCGCCAGCCGGCAACGTCATTGCCCTTCGCGTCATCACGTCGTCGCAGCGCGCGAACCCGTACGCGACGCCGCTTGGTGCGATCGAGTTTTCGCCGGACGGTGTGCCCGGCAACGTCATCACGGTGTTCTACGACGATATCGTCCAGTTCTCGACAAAGGGGTTCGCGTTCTCGCCGGAGCCGCAGCTGCCGCTGGCGCGACGGGATCAAGTGACCGGTCGCGTGCTCGGGCGCGTGCTCGCTCACGAGCTCGGGCACTTCCTCCTGCGCTCGCGCGCGCACGCCAGCGAGGGTTTGATGCGCTCGGTGCAGCTCGTCCCGGATCTGACTGGTGGACCGATCAATCATTTCCTGCTGTCGGCCTCTCAGGCGCAGCAGCTCGATCGACTGCTGGCATCGTCGGAGGACACCGCGCGCCCGCCGTTGTCGGATGAAGCGCGCGGCGCGTCGATTCGCAGCGGAAAGACCGGCGTGCGATGAAAGGCGCTCGCGGCGCGGTTCAGCGCCGCGCGACGTGGCTCGCACCTGAGGCCGTCGCCATGAAGGCGAGGACGAACAGCACGCCGACGATGGAATCGGGCGCGGCGACCGCGGCCTGGCCCAGCAGCAGATCGCCCTTCGCGTAGAGCGTGACCATCGTGGCGACGTAGGAGAACTTCTCGAGAATCGCCACCATGATCATCGGACGGTAGCGGATCGGATCGGTCGCAATGATCAGGAATGCGATCTGCCAGACCAGCGTGACGCAGACGAACCCGTAGTACATGTCAGCGTGTGTGATCGCCGGCGGATACTGCCGGCCCACGTAGTCGAACATGAAGTAGAGCGGCGTGACGACCGCCAGTCCCCAGATGCCACCGAGCGTGAACACGACTTTTGCGAATTTCAATGAAGCCTCCTTGCCATAGTGATAGGACGCCGACGGGAAAAGCCTTCAGGTGCGAACACCCGTCCCCATCGATCGGATTCGAAGGCGGGACCCGAATCGCGCGGATGGCGTCTAAGGCGAAGGACGAATCCGCCGCGCCGCGTCGCGATGTGGCCGCTCGCTGGATGGCCACCCGCGGTCTTGATATTGCATCTCAGGCGCACACGTTCGATATCCCATGCGCAGCCTCTTCGCGTCGGGCCTCGTTTTCATGCGGGGCACGGCCCACTTACAGAGAGTAGCGTGTACGTGCTGACACAAGAAGTCTTTCGAGAAGAACCGAAACTTACGCAACTCGCATTTGCCCGCCTGCTCGAATGGCTGGACGATGGTGCGGACTCGCACGGCGAGGCGTACCTCGAGATGCGGCGGCGGCTGGTCTCGTATTTCGATCGGCGTAATCGTCCCGCGGCCGACGAACTGGCGGACGAGACGCTCAATCGCGTCGGTCGGACGCTCGAACAGAGCGGCGTCATCGCCACCAGGCCGCCGGCGCGCTACTGCTACGTCGTCGCGCGGTTCGTCCTGCTGGAGGACTTCCGGCGAGAGCACCGGCACGTCCGCCTCGACGAGCCGCGAACCGTCGAAGCGTCCCGCGTGCGGAGCCTCAGCCTGGTCGAGCCGGACGAGACGCAGCGGATTCATGGGCAGCGTCTGGACTGTCTCGACCGATGCCTGGAGGAGTTGAAGCCCGAGCAGCGCGAGCTTGTCGTCGAGTACTACCGCGATGCCCGGCGCGAGAAGATCGACCGGCGCCGAACGCTCGCGAGCCGATTGGGCATCACGATGAACGCGCTGGGCATTCGCGTGTGCCGGATTCGGGACACGCTCATGAGGTGCGTGGAGGCCCGGCGCTCGCAGCAGCGACAGGTTTGAACGAGCTGTGTCCTATCAAGATGGGCCGACTATTAGGATGAGACATGTCCCTGCCATTTGAGACAGGACCCGACGACGAGCAGCTCACGCGCTATGTGCTGGCGCTGCTGCCGGACGCGGAAATCGAACGCCTCGACGAGGCGAGCATTGTCGACACCGAAGTCGCGTCGCGGCTGCGCATCGTCGAAAACGACCTGATCGATTCGTACGTGCGCGGCACGCTCACGGGTGAGGTGCTGGAGCGATTCGAGTCGTACTATCTCTCGTCGCCGAGGCGCCGGGAGCACGTCAGGTTTGCCACGCGCTTTGTCGGAGCCGTCGATCGCGCGGCAGCGCGCGCCGACGCAGCCGACGGCGGCGTGGCGGCCGAGGGCTCCACGCCGGAAGACGGCGCCGGCCCTGCGCCAGCCCGATCGCGATTCGCCTGGATGCCATCCAGCTCGAAGCTGACGTCGCTGGCCGCCGTGCTGCTCGTTGCGTGCGGGGCGCTGCTGTTCCAGGCAATGAAGCTCCGAACCGGGCTGAACGACGCGCGGAGCGAGCGCATGGCGCTGGATCGCCGCACGCACGAGCTCGAGCAGCAGCTCGACGATCAACGAGCGGCGAACGGCGCGATCACGAAGGAACTGGAGCGCGCCCGTCAGTCGGAGGCGCGCACCTCTGAGCCTCAGGCTCCGAGGCCCGATGCCCACAACAGCGCGGCGCTGCACGCGCCCGCCATCGCGCTGGTCCTGCTGCCGCCCACGCGAGCGATTGGGCCGGTGCCGACGCTCGCCGTACCGGCGGGTGCAGTCCGCGTCGCGTTCGAGCTGCGCCTCGAATCGAGTGACTTTTCCCGATACCAGGTCGGCTTGAAGGATCCCGTCACCAATCGGGTGGTCTGGCGCAGCGCCTGGGTCGCGGCCAGAACGTCTGGCGCTCAGCCGTCCATTTCCGTGGCCGTTCCGGCGGCACAGCTGCGGCCGCAGCACTACTCGCTCGACGTGAGCGGGCGCGGCGCCAACGGACGTGCGGAAATCGTCGGAGGCTACGCGTTCCAGATCGTGCCCTGAGAGGAGTTCAGACGGTTCGCCCGCTGAAATAAATGGCATGACGCGAAGGTTTGTGTACGCCTGCGCTGCGCTCGCAGCGTTCGGTCTCGCCGGCCCGTTACATCCCAACCAAACGCTCTCGGCCCAGGCGCCGCCCACGACGGCGCTCGAGGCGGACACGGTCATCGAGCGTCCGCTGGCCCGTGCGGAGGAGCACTGCTACGCGCTGGCGATGACTGCAGGCGAAGCGGCGCACGTGATCGTCGAACAGCAGGGCGTCGATGTGATCGTGGATGTCCACCGCGCGGACGGCACGGTGATCGCGACTTTCGACGACGACATCAGAAGCCGCGGCCGGGAGCAGATCGATGTGGTGGCCGACACAACCGGTACGTACACGATCGCTATCAAGGCCGCGCGGGGGATGCGTGGCCCGGGAGGCTACGCGATTCGCACAGACAGCCGTGGGCGCGCGACAGAGGCCGACCGCTCGGAGCAGGAGTCGCGGACGCTCCGCACGGCTGCCGCCGAGATGGATCGCTTAGGCCAGTTCAGCAGCGCCAGTGCGGCCCTCGAACGCGCGCTGCACCTGACCGAAGCAGCACGAGGACCCGACGATCTGCAGACGGCTGCGGTCGCGGTACAACTAGCCGCCGAATTGCTGCACGTGCCGGACGATGCAAAAGCCGAAGCCCTTTTCGCGCGTGCGCTGTCGATCATGGACCGCACGCTCGGGCCCGATCACCCATCGACCGCGGTCGTCCGTTCGCGCCTGGGCCTGTTGTATCAGAAGACAGGGCAGCGTCCGAAGGCCGAGATCACCCTGCGCCAGGCACTCGACACCATCGAGAAGACGATCGGAACGCAGAACCGGTGGTTCGTGGCCGCGCTGACGACGGTGGGCAGTCTGCGAGACGATGCGGGCGACTTCGAGCAGGCGAGCGAGACCATGCGCCGCGCGATGTCGATCCTCGAACAGATCGACGATACGCAGAGCGGGCCGTACGCGGGCCTGCTGAACAATCTCGGTCAAATTTATCGTCAGAAGGAAGACTACGCGCGCGCGGAGGATCTTTTCCAGCGCTCGCTGACAATCGCCGGGAAGGCCCTTGGCGAGGACAGCTACGCTCTCGCGATCACGCTCCAGAATCTCGGCATCGTCGCGCGCGAACACAAGGACTACGCAGCGGCGCAGGCGTACTATGCGCGCGCCCTCTCGATCAGGGAGCGGTCCGTCGGCCCCGATCATCCCGATGTGGCGCAGGTCCTGAACAACATCGCCAACATCTACCGGGCCACCGGCGACTTCCCCAAGTCGCTCGAGAATCACCTCGCGGCGCTGCGCATCTGGGAGAAGGCGAATGGCCCCTATCAGCAGGCCACGATTCTTTCGGTGGGGAACATCGCCAGGACGTATGCCGCGGCCGGCGACCTCGCGAACGCCGTCGCGTACCAGCGCCGATCCGATGACATCATCGAGAAGGACCTCGCCCTCAATCTGGCGGTCGGCTCGGAGCGCCAGAAACTGGCGTTCGTCCGCGCCACGTCCGAGCGCACCGACCGTACCCTCTCGCTGCATCTCAACCTCGCGCCGGACGATCCGGAGGCCTGCATTTTGGCCGCCCAGGTGCTGCTGCAGCGCAAGGGCCGTGTGCTGGACGCGATGACCGACACGTTCGCGGTCGTGCGCGAGCGTGTCCCGGATCCGAAAGATCGCGAGCTGCTCGATCGTCTCAAGGCGACGACGGCGCGGCTTGCACGGCTCGCGCTGAATCCTCCCGAGTTGACGCGGCAGGAAGAGCGGCAGGTCGCGATCAAGGATCTGGAAACGAGGAAAGAACGGCTGGAGAGCGAGCTCAGCGAGCACAGCGTGGAGTTTCGCGCGGCGGCACAGCCGGTGACGCTCGCGGCGGTTCAGGCCGCGGTGCCTGAGGATGCGGCGCTGCTGGAGTTCGCGATCTTCCGTCCGTTTTATCCGAAGGCGGAGCGCAACGGCGAAGCGTACGGGCCTGCGCACTACGCCGCGTACATCCTGCGCCGTCACGCCGCACCGCACGGTCTCGATCTCGGACCGGCCGCCGCGATTGACGAGGCCATCGAGTCGCTGCGCGAGTCGCTGCGCGATCCGAGCCGCACGGACGTGAAGGAGCATGCGCGCGCGCTGGCCGTGCTGGTGATGCAGCCGCTGCGCCCCTGGATCGGCAACGCCACGCGCCTGCTCGTCTCTCCAGACGGCGAGCTGAATCTCGTTCCTTTCGACGCGCTGGTGGACGACCGCGGCGGCTACCTGATCGAGCGCTACGCGACGAGTTATCTCAGCAGCGGCCGCGACCTCCTCCGAATGCAGGTGCCGCGCAGGAGCGGCAGCGCGCCGGTCATTCTCGCCGACCCGCTCTTCGGAGAGCCTCCGGTGAGCCCGGTGAGGTCCATTCGAGCGGCACCGGCCAACGCGCCGCTCGGCGGGACGAGGGGCTCGGACCTGTCTACCGTGTACTTCGCGCCGCTGGCGGCCTCGGCGGCGGAGGCGCGGGCGATCAAGGCACTCTTCCCCGACGCGACCCTGCTCACTGGCCGGCTCGCGACGAAGGCGACGCTCCAGCGCGTGGAGGCGCCGCGCATGCTGCACATCGCGTCACACGGATTCTTCCTGGGGAATGCGGCGTCCGAACGAGCGCAGCCATCGTCTCCCGCCGACGGCGCCCGACCGGCCGCCTCGAACGTCGGCGTCGATAATCCGCTCCTTCGATCGGGGATCGCGCTGGCTGGCGCCAACGTGGCCCAGAACGCCCGCGACGACGGCATTCTCACCGCGCTCGAGGCCTCGAGCTTGAACCTCTGGGGCACGAAGCTCGTGACGCTCTCGGCGTGCGACACCGGAGTCGGCGAAGTCCGAAATGGCGAGGGCGTGTACGGGCTCAGGCGCGCGTTCGTCCTCGCCGGCACCGAGACGCTGGTGATGAGCCTCTGGTCCGTGAGCGACTACGTGGCGCGCGAGACGATGGTGGTCTATTACACGGGTCTGCGTGCGGGCCTGGGTCGCGGCGACGCGCTTCGGCAGGCAAAGCTTGCGCTGCTGAGGCGTAAAACACGACAGCATCCGTTCTATTGGGCGAGCTTCATTCAGTCTGGCGAGTGGGCCAGCCTGGGCGGCCGCCGCTGAGCGGCCAGAAAGCCTTGGACACCCGCGGCCTATCCGAGTGTGCCCGTACGATCGCGTCTCACTCATCACGTGTCGTGCTGTCTGGCGATCGCCTTGTCGGCGTGCTCCGGCGCCGAGCGGCGCCAGGCGTCAGCACTTGCCCCGGGTTGCACCGGCGCGTGCTTCGTCTGACTCGGGCGCGCACGCCAGCACGACGCCGACGCTCGAGGGCATGCGCCGCAACGGATTCGTGCAGTGCGGCGTGAGCACGGGCATCGCCGGCTTCTCGGCCACCGATGCGCAAGTGGTTGAGCGTCGTGTTGGTGAGCACGAGCGCACTCATGATTTTCTGAACTGAGTGCTCCACTGACCGGCTCGTCCGGCGTTTCCTGAAGACAGACCGCGTCGAATGCAGTACCGTGCCGCTGATGATTGACACGCGCCGGCGCGTAGCCGTGATTACGGGAGCGGGCGGCACCGGATGCGGGCGCGCCATCGCGCGCCGATTCGCGCGGCGCGGTGCGGCGGTCGTCGTTTCTGATGTCGACGAGTCCGGCGGCGCCGACACCGTCCGCCTCATCGAATGCGACGGCGACACGGCCGCATTCTGTCGAGCCGACGTGCGTCAGGAGCCCGAGGTCCGCGAGTTGATGGCGTTCGCCGAGCGGACGTTCGGGGGCATTTCGGTGCTCGTCAACAACGCGTCGGCGACCCACCCGTCAGGCGCTGGGCTGGATGGTTGGGAAGACTACGTCCAGACTGATCTCCTCGGCGCGATTTACACTACGCGGTCGGCGCTCGAACCGATGCGCCGCTCGGGCGGCGGCGCCATCGTCAACATCGCGTCCATCTCGGCGCTGTGGCACGGCCGAACGACGCCTGGAGGCATCCCTGGATACGATGTCGCCAAGGCCGGCTTGATTCGCCTGACGACCCGGCTGGCATCGCGGGTCGAGAGCGACGGGATTCGCGTGAATTGCCTGGCGCCGGGGTGGATCGCGACCGACGGACCACGGCAGTATTGGGAATCGCTGTCGCCGGCAGAGCGGATTGCGCGCGGCGTGCCGTCCACCCTGCTGACGCCCGATCAGGTTGCCACCGCGGTGGAGCGTCTCGCCACCGACGATACGCTCAACGGGCGCGTGCTGGTGTGGTGGTCGGAGGACGCGCCGAAACTGATTCAGTGGGGCGATCGAGGCTTTCGCGACGAAGTCGAGCTCCGCCTCGAGGCGGCCACGTAGAACCAGGCGTTCGGCTATGACGTCGATTGTCCGCACGCCGTGCGACGAGGGAGTCATCCGCGCCGCTGGTGCGTCCGCGCCGGTTGCCGCGGGCCGGTGGACCCTGATTGCCGCGATCCTCGGTTCCGGCATGGCGTTCATCGACGGCACCGTGGCCACCGTCGCGCTGCCGGCGATTGCGCACGACCTGTCGGCGACGGTCGCTCAGATGCAGTGGGTCGTGGAGTCGTACTCGCTGATGCTGTCGTCGCTCGTCCTGGTCGGCGGATCGCTCGGCGACCAGTTCGGGCGGCGGCGGATTTTCGGCACCGGCGTGTGCGTGTTCGCCGCGGCTTCGGGAGGCTGCGCGATCTCTCAGACGATTGGGCAGCTCATCGCCTTGAGAGTCCTCCAAGGCATCGGTGCCGCGTTGCTCGTCCCAGGCAGCCTGGCATTGATCAGCGCGGCCTATCCCGAGGAAACGCGCGGCCGCGCGATCGGCACCTGGTCGGGGTTCAGCGGGATCACAGCCGCGCTCGGCCCTGTCATTGGCGGATGGCTCATCGAGAATCAGTCGTGGCGGTGGGCGTTCTCCATCAATCTTCCGATCGCCGCGGCGGTCCTCGCCATACTGTGGCGTCGGGTTCCCGAAAGTCGAGGCGCAGCCGAGGGGCAGCAGGTCGATTGGCCTGGCGCGATCCTCGCGAGCGTCGGGCTCGGCGGCGTAGTCTACGCCCTCATCGAAATCCCCTCGCAAGGCTGGCGCAATCCACGGATCCTCTCGGCCTTCGTCGCCGGTCTGTGCTCGCTTGCGGCATTCGTCCGGCTCGAGGAGGGAATCTCCGCTCCGATGCTGCCGCTGGGCGTCTTCCGATCGCGCACCTTCAGCGGCGCGAACCTGCTGACGTTCCTGCTGTACGCCGCGCTTGGCGCGGCGCTGTTCTTCCTGCCGCTCAATCTCATTCAGGTGCAAGGCTATTCGGCCACGGATGCGGGCGCGGCTCTCGTGCCGCTGATTGCGATCATGTTCGCGCTGTCCCGGTGGGCGGGCGGCCTCGTCGCCCGCTACGGATCGAAGGGACCGCTGGTGCTCGGCCCGATCATCGCGGCAGCCGGATTCGCGCTGCTCGGACGGCCGACTGTCGGCGGCGCGTACTGGACCATGTTCTTTCCGGCGATCGTCGTCCTCGGGTTCGGCATGGTGATTACGGTCGCGCCGCTGACGACGACGGTGATGTCGTCGGTGGCTACGGATCAGTCCGGCGTTGCCTCGGGCATCAACAACGCCGTGGCGCGCACCGCGGGCCTAGTTGCCGTGGCGGTCCTCGGGATCGTCGTCGGCGCAGTGTTCAGCGGGAGCCTGCAGTCGAGGCTCGCCGCGCGGCCGATTCCCGATGCGGTCCGCACAGCGCTGTTCGAACAACGGGGGAGATGGGCAGGCGCGGAAGTGCCGGAAGGAGTGACGCGCGAGATGCGCGAAGCGCTTCGGCACGACATCGACGAGGCGTTCGTGGCGGCGTTCCGCGTGGCGATGCTCGCGTGCGCGGCGCTCGCGCTGGCTGGCGCCGGGAGCGCCTTCCTGTTTGTCGGATCAACGCGACCGAAGGAAACGGAGCACGGATAGCACAGTCCGTCTACGCGCCCGTTTCTATGCGCCGCCCGACGCGCCTCGCCAGAATCGCCTTTGCCGCCGGAACCGTCGTCGCCACGCCGATGCTGATGAGCGTGAGGGCAAGCCTGCGGCGGCGCGACTCTGGAATTCGATCCGCGACGAGCAGCCCCATGCCGAAGGCAAGAGCAGCGCGTGTGCCGACGACGAATCCGAACAGCGGTGGGGTGAGGACGAGGTTCATGAGATATCTCCTGCTCGCGATCGTTCCCGATTGATCTCTTCGTTTCTGGATGTCGTCGCGTGCCATCCTCCAGCTGCACGATTCGTTCCCGCAGTCCCATGCCGCAGACCTCGACCAGATGAAGATGGTGATTGTCAGGATGAGCGCTATACTGCCGAAAAGGTAGAGCGGCGTCTGCGGTGGGTTTACCTCTCCGATTTCATCATCACATTGCCGCGTCGCTGTCTGGAGAAGCACAGGTTGGTGTACTCGCGTTTGATGCGGTGCCTCGTCGCCGCCGTCGTGATGGCTGGAGCGCTGACGGCTGCTCCACGCTCCGTCGCGGCACAGACTTCAGCTCAATCCGTACCACGCGATGACATGTCGGACATGCCCGGCATGCAGCACGACGACATGGCGATGACGCCGAGTCGTGAAGGGTCGGGCACATCGTGGCTGCCGGACGAAACGCCGATGTCCGCGATTCACGGTCAAGCCGCGGGCTGGATGCTGATGGCGCACGGCAACGTGTTCCTGCAGTACCTGCACGAAAACGGCGCGCGCGGAGCCGACCAGGCCGGAAGCATCAACTGGTTCATGGGGATGGCCGATCGCGCGGTCGGAGCCGGCCATCTCGGCTTGCGCGGGATGATGAGCCTCGAGCCGTGGACGATCGCCGGGTGCGGCTATCCGGATCTGCTCGCCAGCGGCGAAACGTGTCACGGCGAAGCGATCCACGATCGTCAGCATCCGCACGATCTGTTCATGGAACTGGCCGCGACGTACGACCGGCCGCTGACCGGCGGCATCCGGCTGCAGGTGTACGGCGGGCCGGTCGGGGAGCCGGCGCTCGGACCGGTCGCGTTCCCGCATCGGTTGTCGGCGATGGCCAACCCGCTGGCGCCGATGACGCATCACTGGTTCGACGCCACGCATATCACCTACGGCGTCGTGACGGGCGGGTTGTACGGCGCACGGTGGAAGGCAGAAACCTCCGTCTTCAACGGACGCGAGCCCGACGAGACGCGCACCGATTTCGACTTCGGCAAGATGGACTCGTGGTCAGGCCGCGCGTGGTTCCTGCCGAACCCGCGCTGGGCGCTCCAGGTCTCCGCGGGGCGGCTGCTCGAGGCGGAAGCAGGCGACGACGGCGGCCCGCGCGTGGACGTGAATCGCGCCACCGCGTCGGCGACCTACCATCGCATGCTTCGGCCCGGCAGCATCTGGGCCAGCACGGTCGGCTGGGGCCGCAATCACGAAGCCGCATCCGATGCGACGAATGCGCTGCTGACGGAAACGAGCCTGACGCTCGACGATCGCGACAACTGGTTCGGCCGCTTCGAGATCGTGGGAAAGTCTGGCAGCGAGCTCGCCGTCGCGACCGGCGAGATCTTCACGGTTGCAAAGCTGCAGGCCGGTTACACACGATACCTCGCGCCGTGGAGCGGCCTGATCCCAGGCGCCGGCGCGGGCATCTCGGCGGGCATCGTGCCGGATTCGCTCAAATCGGTGTACGGCGGCCGCGTGAACTACGGCTTCAGCCTGTTCCTCACGCTCCGGCCCGCCGAACGTCCGATGTAGCCGCGGATGGCCGGCCCATGCGCCGCGTCTCACGGCGCGGCGTTGGGGGCCGATGCCTCGCGATGCGTGTAGCGGATCACCTCGACATCCGAAATCGCGATCAGTCCGTCACCGACCATGCGCTCCAGCGTGGGCAGGAAGCGCTGAATCTTCCCGGCTTCGTCCACAATGCACACGACGATGGGCAGGTCCGACGAGGTGAGAAGGCGGGGCCGATGAATGCGGCTGCTCGCGCCGTATCCCTCGATGCCGCGGTACGCTGTAGCGCCCGCGAGGTCGTCGCGTCTGGCGGCGTCGATAATCGCCTCGTGCAATGGGCGGCCCTGCCAGCGATCGTCTTCTCCGACGTGCACGCGAATCATCCTGGCCGATCCGCTCAGCGTCACACGCCCCCCTTGGGCGACCGGTCGAAAGGCGCTTCCTGCATTTCCTGTATTTCCTGCGCTTCTCGATGCGTGTATTTGATCACGTCCACATCGGAGAGCACCACGAGCCCTTCATGCATCATCTGCTCGAGGAGCGGAAGGTACGCGCGGATTTTCGACTCTTCATCCACGACCGACAGCATGATCGGCAGGTCGCTGGAAAGGCTCAGCCGCTTCTCCCGGTGAAAGCGCCGGTGCGCGCCGTACCCGCAAATGCCGCGATATACGGTCGCGCCGGCGATGTCGTTGGCGCGCAGGCTTTCGACGATGGCGTCGTAGAGATTCTTGCCGTGCCACTTGTCGTCTTCGCCGACGTAAATGCGCATCAGCTTGGCGCGGCCCTCCAGCGTCGCGCGGGCGCCAGGCGATTTCGATGCGGCAATCGGCGGCGCGCCGAGGACCGTCGTCTCCTGAATTTCGATGAGGCCGTCGCCGACGATCTGCTGGAGCTTCGGCAGCAGCGTGTCGAGCGCGACCGGGGTCTCGATGAACTCGATCTTCACCGGCAGGTTGTCGCTGAGCTCGAGAATGCGCGTCGTGTGCAGCCGATGGTCGGCGCCAAAGCCGGCCACGCCCTTGGTCACGGTCGCACCGGAGACGCCGTGGTAAAAAAGGTAGTTCAGCACCGCGAGATACAGCGGCTCGCTGCCATGGCGGATGTCTTCGCCAACGTGCACGATGACTTTTTTTGCGGGTCCGGCTGTCAACATACGTCCTCGCGTTCTACATCGCGCGCGTCAGCACGACGCCCAGCCAGAGCGCGACGTACCCGGCGACGACGCTCGCAACCACGTTGAGGCCGCCGATGAGCCAGTCGCCGTCGGTCACCGCGCGAAACGTCTCCAGCTCGAACGTCGAGAAGGTGGTATACGCGCCGATGAAGCCAATCGGGATCAGGAATCGCCAGTTCGGATGTGTGAGCAGGCGCTCCGCCAACAGCGTTGTCACCACACCCATGACAAGGCAGCCGCTGATGTTGACGACGAACGTGCCCCATGGAAAGCCGGCGGGGATGCGCGCTTGAATCAGCGCGGCCAGCTCGTAGCGGGCAAGGGCGCCCAGCGCACCGCCCAGTGCGATCATTGCGTAGCGATCCAACCCGCCTCCTTCTCGCGATTGCTGACGGGCTCATTATGGCTCCGTCGGGGAACGGGGGATGGGCAATGTCGGGCGGGGGACGGCTGACGTCCTAGCTTTTGGGCTAGCTTTTGGGCGGCCGCAGCCGTGGAAGCTCGGTGCGGGGGGAGTGCAGTTCGTATAAGCTGCCCTCAGCATCCAGTTTGTATCGGGCGACCGCGTCGGTGATTTGGTTGCCGTAGAGATCTACCGCGCCTTGATCGTTCGCATCGTCCTGCTGTGTCGTAATCGGAGGCATCGGTGCGGTAAAAGGCGCATGGGCGGTCGCGGCCATGGCGGCTGATGCCCATTCGCGGTGCTGGAAGCGTGTAGCGGCGCGATCGGCCACGATGAACAGAGGAATCATCACCAGGAAACTGAGCCGTGTCGCGATCCCCATCACCTCTCCGCAGGCCCAACGGTGCAACCGAGGTGCCACAGGCCGATTCCTGACGGCCCAAGGTCTGCCGCGTGGCCTCCGTGTTGCAGGGCTAGGTTTCGGATGTTGACGTCTCTTTGGGAGCGTCTGCTCGAGTTGAAGGCGCAGGTGCACGTGGCGCACCAGAAGCAGCCGCGTCTGGTCGCCGGGGTCGTCGTCGGTGCCGTCCTTGTCGCGGTTGTGCCGCTTCTTGCGGGGGCCTGGTTCGCCTCGTCGCTTCGCCAGGGCCTTCCCGACCAGGCCGCCATCCGCCGGATCGGCGAGATGGACCAGGCGACGGCGGTTTACGACGGCTCGGACGCACTGGTCTTCACGATTTTCAAAGAACAACGGATTGAGATTCCGATCGGCCGCGTTTCGCCCAATCTGGTGCACGCGTTGATCGCGATCGAGGATCAGCGCTTCTACGAGCACCACGGCTTCGACGCGATCCGCATTTTTTCGGCGGCGCTGGCCAACATCCGGCATCGCCGCGCCGCGCAGGGCGGCAGCACGATCACGCAGCAGCTCGCGCGCCAGAGCTTTCTGACCCCCGACAAGACGATCCGTCGGAAGCTGCAGGAGCTGATCCTGGCGCGCCGGATCGAGCACGAATTCACCAAGCAGCAGATTCTCGAGCTGTACTTGAACAAGGTGTACTTCGGTGATGGTCTGCACGGTGTCGAGGCGGCGGCGCGCGGCTATTTCGGCAAGCACGCATCGGAGCTCAGCGTGCCGGAGGCGGCCCTGCTCGCGGGGCTCGTCAAGTCGCCGTCGTCGTACGCGCCGACGGTGAGCATGGAGCGTGCGGTGGCGCGGCGGAACGTCGTGCTGCAGGCGATGCTGGACAGCCACGCCATCGATCTCACCACGTGGCAGGCGGCGCGCGCGACGAAGGTGGCGCTCCACGACGGCCTGCGCGCGGTCGAGCCGCACGGGGAATATTTCAAGGAGCAGGTGCGGCGGGAAGTCGTCGAGCGATTCGGCTGGCAGCGCGTGTACCAGGGCGGCTTGCGCGTGTTCACGACGATCGACATGCCGATGCAGATTGCGGCCGAATCGGTCGTGGCCGAATCGCTGAAGGCGCTCGACGCCCGCCGTACCGCCCTCGCGGCGCGCCGGGCTGCGCAGCAGAAGACCGCTGCGGTCGCCGATGCGGAGCCGCTGCAGGCCGCGCTGATTGCGCTCGATCCCGACACGGGTCACGTTCGGGCGATGGTCGGCGGCCGCGACTTCAACGACAGCAGCTTCAATCGGGCCGTGCAGGCGCACCGGCAGCCCGGGTCCGCCTTCAAGCCGTTCGTCTATGCCGCGGCGCTCGAGTCGGGGTTCACACCGGCGACCATCATCGACCACTTGAACGATCCGATCGACACGCTGCAGGGTGCCTGGACGCCGGAAGACGAGCACTCGGCCGCCGGCTCCATGAGCCTGCGCGCCGGCCTGCGGATGTCGAGCAACCGTGCCGCAGTGCGGCTGCTGCAGGACGTCGGCATCCCGACGACCGTGGAGTACGCGAAGACCATGGGCGTCGGCGAGGTGCCGAGCGTGCCGTCGCTCGCGCTCGGCTCGGGCGAGGTCACGCTCGCGTCGATGACGGCGGCGTACGCCGCGTTCGCGAATCACGGCCTCGTGCCGCAGCCGATTTACATCCGCCGCGTCGAGGACGTGGAAGGCAAGATCCTGTACCAGGCGCACGAGGCGTCAACCCGTGCGATCAGCGACACGACGGCCTTCCTGATGTCGACGATGCCCGCCGACGTGGTGAACGCGGGCACGGCGACGCGCGCGCGTCAGCTCGGTTTCACGCTGCCGGCGGCCGGCAAGACGGGCACGACCAACAACTTCAACGACGCGTGGTTCGTCGGCTACACGCCGAAGCTCGTCGCCGGCGTCTGGGTCGGCTTCGATCAGCCGCGCACGATTCTGCCCAACGGCTTCGCCGCCGACGTGGCCGTTCCCGTCTGGGCGAAGTTCATGAAGGTCGCCACGCGCGGCGACAAGCCGGCATGGTTTCTGCCGCCCGCCGGGGTGACCACCGCGAACGTGTGCCGGTTGTCGGGCAAGCTGGCGACCGACGGCTGCGAGCAGGCGGAAGTGGTCGACGATCACGGGCAGGTCGAGCGCCGCTCGATGGTCTACACCGAGTACTTCGCGCCGGGCACCGCGCCGACGGCCTTTTGCGACCTGCACCCGACGCGCGGCATTTTCGCCAAGATCGCCGGCCTGCTTGGCGGCAGCGCCGACGGCCCGCCGCCGCCGCGCGTGGCGGACATGGGACTGCCGCCTTCGTCCGCTGCCGCCCCGGCGTCTGCCGTCGGTTCGGCCGGCCAGGCCGAAGCCGCACCGCCGCCGCCGAAGAAAAAGCGCGGATTCTGGTCGAGGCTCCTCGGCATCGGCAAGGACGATCAGCCCGATCCCGATCGCGGACGGGACAAGCCGCCGAAGAAAAAGGGCGGAGAGTAGCGTGATACGATCCGTCTCGAACCCGCCATCATGCCGTTTCGAGACGTCATCGGTCATCGGCGCATCATCACACTGCTCGCGCGATCGATCGCGCGCGAGTCGCTGCCGCCGAGCCTGATTTTTGCCGGCCCTCCCGGCATCGGCAAGCGCCTGACCGCGCGCGCCGTCTCCGAAGCTCTCAACTGCCTCACTCCGCCATCGGCTTCGGATCTGGAGATGGACGCGTGCGGCACCTGCGCGGCGTGCGCGCGCATCGAGCGCGGCGTGCACCCCGACGTGCTCGTCATCGAGCCGGGCGACAGCGGGTCGATCAAGATCGACCAGGTGCGCGACGTGATCGATCGCGCGGCGTATCGCCCTTTCGAGGGACAGCGGCGCGTGGTGATCATCGACGACGCCGACGCGCTCGTCGCCTCCGCGCAGAATGCGCTGCTGAAGACGCTCGAGGAACCGCCGTCGCGGTCGGTGTTCATCCTGGTGACCTCGCGTCCCGACGTGCTGCTGGCGACGGTGCGCTCGCGGTGTCCGCGCCTGCCGTTCCGGCCGTTGTCCGCGCAGGAGATCGCCGCAGCGCTCGTGGCGCGGGGACAGTCCGAGGCGGAAGCACGCGCGGTCGCCGCGACGGCGGACGGCAGCCTGGGACGGGCGCTCGAGGCCAGCGCCGACGATCTCGTCGCGGCGCGCGGTGTCGCGCAGGCACTGCTGGCGCACGTCGCTCCGGGCGGTGTCGCGACCCAGCGGATCGAACGCGCGAAGGATCTGCTCACGAAGTCCGGCGGCGGCGACCGCGACGATCTCGCCGCCAACCTGCGGGCGATGGCGTCGCTGCTGCGCGATATCGCTCTCCTTTCAACCCGCGCGGACGCCCGCGCGCTGGCGAACCCGGACGTGCAGCCCGCGCTCGAGCGGCTGACCGACGCGTATCGCGGCGATCGCGGCGTGCGCGCGTTTACGGCGGTGGATCGGGCCCTGGCGGCGCTGGAGCGGAACGCCGGCGTCAAGATCGTGGCGGACTGGCTCGTTCTCCAGCTGTAACGCCGGCTGGACGGGCCGCTCTGCCCACGCCCCGCTTATAAAAGAAGGTGCATCGTGAGCGATCCTGTTCCCGTGCGGCTGGTGTCGGTGAAGTTGACGCCGGTCGGTCGCGCACAGGCCTTCCTCGCCGATCTCCCAGCCGATGTCCATCCCCGCGCCGGCGACCGCGTGGTCGTGCTGGCGGAGAACGGCCCCGCGCTCGGCACCGTCGTCCGATCGGTTCCGCAACTCGACGAGCGGAAGCGTCCGCCCGCCGACTCGCCGCAGCGCGCCGTGCGGCTTGCGACCCGCGAGGACATCGTGTCGCGGCTGCAGCACGAGCACCGCGAGCGAGAGGCCATGCGCGTGGCGGGCCTGAAGATCCAAGAGCACGGCCTCGGCATGAAGCTGACGAAGGTCGAGCAGGTCTTCGACGGATCGCGCCTCATCTTCTATTTCACAGCCGACGCACGCGTGGACTTCCGCGAGCTCGTTCGGGAGCTGGCTGCGGAGTTCCGCACGCGGATCGAGATGCGTCAGATCGGCGTGCGCGACGAGGCGAAGATGCTCGGCGGGTATGGCAGCTGCGGCCGGCCGTTGTGCTGCACGACGTTCCTGACGTCGTTCGAGCCGGTGTCGATCAAGATGGCCAAGCAGCAGGATCTCAGTCTGAACCCGTCCAAACTTTCGGGGCTGTGCGGACGGCTGAAATGCTGCCTGCGCTACGAGCTGCCGAACGCGAAGGGCGTCGTTCACGGCGGCTGCGGCGACGAGGGCGGCTGCGACAACCCCAGCGGCTGCGGCGCTGGCGGCTGTGGAAACTGCGGCAGCGGCGGCTGCGGATCGTGCGGTGCAAAATGAGCCTGCCGCGTGTGGCGATCACGGTTGGCGATCCCGCGGGCATCGGACCCGAGGTGGCGGAGCGCGCGGCGACGGATCCACGCGTGCGCGCGGTGTGCGAGCCGATCGTCTACGCTCCGCCCGAGGCCGCGGAGGTCTTTCCGCCCGGTATCCTGAGCGCGGCTGCCGGCCGAGCCGCGTACGACGTCGTCGTGCGCGCGGTGGCCGATGCCCAGCGGGGCGCGGTGGACGCGATCGCGACGGCACCGGTGAACAAGGAGGCGTTCCGGTTGGCCGGCCTGCCGTGGGCGGGGCATACCGATCTGCTCGCGCACCTCACCGGCGCGCCGCACGTCGCGATGATGTTCTACTCGGAAGCACTGCGCGTGGTGCTGGCGACGGTGCACGTGGCGCTCGCAGACGTGCCTCGCGTGCTGACGCGCGACTCTCTCGAGGAGACGATTGCGCTGGTGGCGCGCGAGCTGCCGCGCTTCGGTGTGCGCGCGCCGCGAATAGGCGTGGCGGGCTTGAATCCCCACGCAGGGGAACATGGGTTGTTCGGCCGCGAGGAGCAGACGACGATCGGCCCGGCCATCGAGGCGTGCCGCACACGCGGTCTCGACGTCGCCGGTCCGTATCCTGGCGATACGATCTTCGTGCGCGCGCGTCGCGGCGAATTCGATGTCGTCATCGCGTGCTATCACGATCAAGGGTTGATTCCGGTGAAGCTGGTCGCCTTCGGTCAGGCGGTCAACGTCACGCTCGGTCTGCCGATCGTGCGTACGTCGGTCGATCACGGCACAGCCTTCGATATCGCGGGGCGGGGAATCGCCGATCCCGAGAGCATGATCGCCGCTGTGCTGCTGGCAGCCCGGCTGGGGGCGGCGCGGGGAGGCGGCTCGCGAGCGGCGAATCCAACAGGCGCTGCATAGAATGGCTGAAAAAACCGAACGCGAGCTGGCGCAGGCCAACATCGCGGAGAACCGCAAGGCGTTTCACGACTATCACCTGCTCGAGACGTTCGAGGCCGGCGTGGTGCTGCTCGGTACCGAGGTGAAAGCGATCCGGGAAGGGCGTATCAACCTCCGCGACAGCTTCGCGCGCGTCGAGGATGGCGAGATTTTTCTCTACAACGTGAACATCAGCTCGTACAGCCACCGCGGATACGCCGATCACGAGCCGCTGCGGCGACGCAAACTCCTCCTGCACCGCAGCGAGATCCGCAAGCTGATCGGGCGGACCGTGGAAAAGGGGCTGACGCTCGTCCCGGTGCGCATGTACTTCAAGGACGGCCGGGTGAAGATCGCCGTCAGCATCGCCAAAGGCAAGAAGGACTACGACAAGCGCGAGACCATCAAGCGCCGCGACACCGACCGTGAAACCCGCGCCGCGGTCAAGTCGCGCGGACGATAGAGCGGGACGTGCGAGTAGAATAAGCCCCATGCCGAAGGTGCCGTTGCTCGATCTTCAGGCGCAGTATGCGCCGCTGCGGAGCGAGATTCTCGAAGCCATCACGCGCGTCTGCGACAGCCAGCGCTTCATCATGGGCCCCGAAATCGAGGCCCTGGAAACCGAGCTGAGCCGCCAGCTCGGCGTGACGCACGCGGTCGCCGTGTCCTCGGGCACCGACGCGCTGCTGCTGGCGCTCATGGCCCTCGGCATCCACGCCGGCGACGAAGTGGTGACGACGACGTTTTCGTTCTTCGCCACGGCCGGCGCGATCGTCCGCGTCGGCGCGCGCCCCGTGCTGGTGGACATCGACCCGGTGACGTTCAACATCGATCCCGCGAAGATCGCCGCGGCGATCACTCCGCGCACCCGGGCGATCATGCCGGTCCACCTGTTCGGCCTGACCGCGGACCTGGATCCGATCATGGAGGTGGCGGCACGGGCGGGCGTGCCGGTCATCGAAGATGCCGCGCAGGCGATCGGCGCCACGTACAAGTCGCGTCCGGCCGGCGGCATGGGCGCGCTCGGCTGCTTCTCGTTCTTTCCGAGCAAGAATCTTGGCGCCTTCGGCGACGCCGGCCTCGTGACGACGAACGACGCGGGGCTCGCGGCGCGCGCGAAGCTGCTGCGCATGCACGGCATGCAACCGAAGTATTACCACCATCTCGTCGGCGGGAACTTCCGGATGGACGCGCTGCAGGCCGCCGTGCTGCGCATCAAAGCGCCGCACCTCGAAGGTTGGACGCGCGGCCGTCGTGCCAACGCCGCGCACTATCGCACGCTGTTTGCCGGCGCCGGTCTCGGCGACGCCGTCCTGCTGCCGAAAGAGCCGGCGGATCGCGAGCACATTTTCAACCAGTTCGTCGTCCGCACGTCCGGCCGCGACGCGCTCAAAGCCCATCTCGACGCCCGGGGCATCGGCAACGAAATTTATTACCCCGTGCCGTTCCACCTGCAGCCCTGCTTCTCGGATCTCGGCCATCGCCGGGGGGATTTTCCGCATGCCGAGCGCGCGGCGGACGAGTGCCTCGCCATCCCGATCTACAGCGAGTTGACCGCGCCTCAACAAGAGGCGGTCGTCGGCGTCGTCGCCGAATTCGTCCACCAGCACGCCGGAGCCGCCCGATGATTCAGGCGTCGCCCGGCGCTCCACAGGGCACCGCGCGACCCAGCCGGATGCCCGGCCTGACGACGCAGATTTTTCTCGGTCTGCTGCTGGGCATCGTGGTCGGCTATCTGTGGCCGGCGTTCGGCGTCGCCGTAAAGCCGCTGGCGGACGCCTTCCTGCGCATGATCAAGATGATTATCGCGCCCTTGATCTTCGCGACGCTCGTCGTCGGCATCGCCGGCACTGGCGACCTGAAGACCATGGGGCGCATCGGTCTGAAGGCGATCGTGTACTTCGAGGTGGCCACGACGGTCGCGCTTTTCGTCGGCCTCGGTCTGGTCAACATCTTCCGGCCTGGCGCGGGCCTGACGATGCCGATTGGTGGCAACGAGTCGGCCGTGGCTGCGATGGCCCAGAATCAGCAGCACGCCTGGGACATCTTCCTGCACCTGTTCCCGACCTCCGTGATCGACGCGATGGCGCGCGGCGACATTCTCCAGTTGGTCGTCTTCTCGATCTTCTTCGGGATCGCCCTCGCAGCCGTCGGCGCCAAGGGGCGGCCGCTGGTGGAGCTGCTCGAAAGCACGGCACAGGTGATGTTCAAATTCACCGCGTACGTCATGGCATTCGCGCCGGTTGGCGTGTTCGCCGCGATTGCCGCGACCGTCGGCGGCAAGGGGCTTGGCATTCTCTTCACGCTCGGCAAGCTCGTCGTCTTGATGTACGCCGGCCTCGTGGTCGTGATTC
>DATATJ010000124.1:0-10427 GCA_036268855.1 Vicinamibacterales bacterium | reverse complement strand
GTTGTTCTGCGCGGGATCGACCGCGAGCAGCGGCCCGCTGCCGGCGATCGCGCCAGGCGGCGGGACAATCGCCGCCGCGGCGGCGCTGGCGTTGAAGCCGATGCCTGGCACGCTGTCGAACGGCGCAGCGTCAGGCGCGTCGGTGAGGTTGTAGGGCGTCGGCGTCACCTTCACGTCGGGCGCCGGTCCGAGCCACGTGAGGTTCTTGCGCACGCTGTCCGGCAGCGGAGCGGCTGATGCCATCGTCATCGTGACGCCCATCGCAATCGGCAGCGACCAGCCGGCGGCATCGTACGGCCGCTCGGGAGGTCCGCCCGGATACTGCCGCAGATCGGGATAATGCTGCACGTCGAGCACTTCGCGCGCCATCGCGGCGAATTCCTGATCAGTCGGTACAACCCATGTGCCGGCGGGATATTCATGACCTTCGATCGTCGCGGAGGCCGAGAGCTGCGCGACACGCACGCCGCCGAAGGCGAGCCGCCGAAGGAGCTCGACCGCCGCCACCGGGTCGCGTTGTGCCTGAGGAATGAAATACGCGTACGGCGCCACGGTTTTGCCGCGCGCGATCTGATCGACGCCTGCCTTGTAGCGATCGAAGAGGAGCGACTCCTTGTACTTCGACGCGTATTCGAGAACCGACAGCGATGCGGTCTCCATGTAATCCACCGCATCGCGCAGCCGCCACAGCCCGGGAGGCCACGGGCTCGAGTACAAGCTGCGTGGGCGCAGGTCGCGCATGTTCTCGGGAAACTCGCCGATCGTGTACGTGTGGGGCGTGGCGTACTGAAACAGCGCCGTCTCGGTCCAGAACGCCGGAATGTTCTTGAAGTTCGGGGCGTAGTCCACGTAGCCGGGGTACCACGCGTCGAACGCCGTGCCCATGTGCGTGGCGCCGACGTGGCCGTGCTCCTCCAGCCCCTTGGCGATCGCCATGCCGATCATGTTGACTTCCCGCGACATCAGGTACGGCGCGTCGGTGCCGACCGGCTCGGAAAACGGCGGCAGCCAGATGCGCGTTGGGAAGGGACCCGACTGGTGCTGCGTGTAGACGATGCTCGGTTCCCATTGGCGCCAGGTGTGCTCGATGACCCGCGATTCGATCATGTTGAGCATGTACGCGTCCCGGTTGTTGTCGTGGCCGACGTAATCCTGGTATAGCCGTGGCACCGCGGACAACTCGTACGGTGTCCCGACATTTTTCATGTACCACTCGGCGACGATCTGCTGGCCGTCGGGATTAATCGTCGGCCAGAGCATCACGATGACGTTATCGAGGATGGCTTTTGTCTGCGGCTCGCCAGCGCGGCTGATCAAGTCGTACGCGAGCAGCGGCGTCTGCTGGGGGCCGGCGACTTCCGTCGCATGCAGCCCTCCGTCGAGATGGACAATCGCCTTGCCGTCGCGCGCGAGCTGATGGGCGTCCGCCTCCGACAGTCCTTCGGGGTGCGCGAGACGCTGGGCGATCTCACGGTAGCGCGCGATCTTCGCCAGGTTCTCCGGCGTCGAGATGAGCGCGAAGTACATCACGCGCCCTTCGCTTGTCCTGCCGGCCTCGACGAGCTTCATGTACTTTGTGGCCGCCTCGAGTTTCTTGAAGTACGCGATCGACTCGTCGTACGTGAAGAGCTTGTAGTCGGCGCCGGGTGCGAAGCCGAACGTCGATTCAGGGGTGGGGAGGCCTCCCGTCTGGCCCGTCATGACAGCCGGCGTGAGGAACACGAAGAAGAGGAGTGCGAGCCTGACAGGAGTTCGCATGTGTGCGGAGTATAACTCGGTGCGCACTGCGGCCCAGGGGGCGCGAGGAGGCCGGCCGCGAAATGCGACGAGCGCCGTGTCAGCCGCCGTTCTTATCAGGATCCGGGCTGCGCGTCTGCGCGCTTGAACGTCACGACGAGGACGTCGCGATGGGCCGCCGCCCGCGGATCGAGCGGCGCCACTGGCGTCACGCCATGAAAGACGCGTGCGTCTTCGACGAGCGCCGCGTCGAATGGCTCGGCCAGCGTGAAGCTGCCCAGCAGCTGCCGGTCGAGGCCGTGGATCGTCGTCGTGCCGCTGACAATGTTCTCGCGATGGATGAGGAGGACAAGGACGTGATCCACGCCGTCGCGATGCATCCCTTCCGGCGTCGGCCGGCCTGGTTCCTCCGGACGCGCCTCGATGCGGAACTGGTGCAGCTCCACGTGCCACCAAGGCGTGCGCGTGTGTTCGAGGCCGCCGAACAGCTCCGCGCAGCACGTGAGGATCGTCCGCAGTGTCGGGCCGTGGCCGATCGCCGGCGCGACGGGCTCGAACCAGCGTGCGATGCCGCCGTGCAGCGGGTTGTACTCGAGCGTCTGATAGTGCGGTTGTGCGGGTTGCCGTGCGATCGCGCCGTCCGGGGTCACCGTGAAGACCGCGTGGCGCCGCCGGCGATACCGGCCGCCGTCGGCCATGTACGTATCGAGGGCGAGATCGTCCCAGCTCGCGCGGAACGCGGCAAGATCGTCGAGGGGGCCAGTCTGTTCGAGGCGGGCGAGCATGGGCGCCGCCGGTACGAAGGCGAAGCCGCGCGCGTCGAGATCGCGCGTCAGCGGGTCCCCGGGAATCATGACTTGCGCGACAGGCCCTTGAGCCGCCGCAGCACGCGGTCGGATTCGAACCCCTGTGCGATGAGAAAGCGGTACAGCCGCTGGAACTCTCGATCGTCGGCGATCTCCGGTCGGCCGCGCAGCCGCTTGTTGAGCGCAGCATCCATCAACGCATCGTCGTCGATGGCGCTGAAGACGTCGTCGATCGCCCGGCGCGCAACCGCTTTCGAGATGCCGGCGCGCTCGATCTGCATTCGTACCCGCAGCCGGCCGCGGCGGCGGATTGAGGTTTCCGTGCGGGCGATGGCTTCCGCCACGCGGACATCGTCGATCGCCCGCTCGGTGCGCAGGCGCGCGACGGCGTCGTCCACCTGGTCGGGGTCGTGCTGTTTGCGGGCGAGGCGCTGGCGGATCTGCGCCTCCGACAGCTCACGCCGCGCCAGCATCTTGAGGCCGTCGAGGTAGGCGGGGTTGACCATGACGTGCCGTGATTGATGTAGCGGGCCTCGAACGCGGTCCCTGCCGGCGCTATTTGCCGAATCGCGTGATCTCGGGAGCGCCGATGACCGTGTTGGCCATCTGATCGCGGCTGAGGTCGCCGGTCGTCGAGATGCCCTGGACTCTCAGCTTGAACTCGTCCACGTTGCTGGCCCAGCGGAGCGCTTCTTCGTACGACACCATCTTCTGCTGATACAAGCCGAAGATCGACTGATCGAAGCTCTGCATGCCGTACTGCGACGTGCCCGCGACGATCGCGCCGTGGATGAGGTGCGTCTTTTCCTTGTCCACGATGCAGTCGCGGATGAAGGCGGTGCTGATCATCACCTCGACGGCTGGCGCGCGGCTCTTGCCGTCGATGCGCGGCACCAGCCGCTGCGAAATCACGGCTTTCAGCACGCTGGCCAGCTGCAGCCGCACCTGCTTCTGCTGGTGCGGCGGAAACACGGCGATGATCCGGTTGATCGTTTCGGTCGCGTCGAGCGTATGCAGCGTCGAGAAGACCAGATGGCCTGTCTCGGCAGCGAGCAGACCCGTCTCGATCGTCTCGAAGTCGCGCATCTCGCCGACGAGAATCACGTCGGGATCCTGCCGAAGCGCGCTGCGGAGCGCATGCGCGAACGACTTCGTGTCCACCGCGACCTCGCGCTGGTTGATGATCGACGAGGCGTCACGATGGAGGAACTCGATCGGATCCTCGACGGTCATGACGTGCGCGCAGCGCGTGCGGTTGATGTGGTCGATCATCGCCGCCAGCGAGGTGCTCTTACCGCTGCCGGTCGTGCCGGTCACGAGGACGAGCCCGCGCTCCTCCTCGGCGATCGTCTTCAGCACGGGCGGCAGGCTGAGCTCGTCGATCGTGCGGATCCGCATCGGGATCACGCGCAGCACCAAACCGACGGTGCCGCGCTGCTGGAAGACGTTGCAGCGGAACCGCCCGAGCCCCGGCACGCTGTACGCCAGGTCGATCTCCTGGGCGTCCTGGTACTTCTGCCGCTGCGTCGTGGACATCACGGCCGTGCTCATGGCCACGACGTCTTCGTGATCCAGCCGCTTGTCTTCGGCCGCCGGCACCAGCGCGCCGCGCAGGCGCATCATCGGGTAGCAGCCGACCTTCAGGTGCAGATCCGAGGCGCCGGCGTCGACGGCAATCTTGAGCAGGTCGTTGACGTGCATAAATAAATATAAACAAGGAGGCTGGAGCCTAGGATCTTTCCCTCTAGCCTCTGGCCTCGATCTCCTTCAGCGGCGCGCGAAGCCCGGCCTCGTCCGGATACACATACGTCAGCCAGCCGTGCGTGTCGGGCGTCTCGCCGTTGATGACATCGAAGAACGCGCGCTGGACGGCCTCGGTGACCGGCCCGCGGCGTCCCGCCCCGACCTGGATCTTGTCCACCGACCGGATCGGCGTCACTTCTGCGGCGGTGCCGACGACGAAGACTTCGTCCGCCAGATAGAGCGATTCACGCGGCAGCGTCGTCTCCGACACCGCGAAGCCGAGGTCGCGCGCGATCGTCATGATCGAATCGCGGGTGATGCCGCCCAGAATCGACGAACCGAGCGATGGCGTGTAAATCGCGCCGTCGCGGACGATGAAGATGTTCTGGCCGCTGCCTTCGCTGACGTTGCCGAAGACGTCGAGCGCAATGCCCTCGGAGTAGCCTTCGGTCACGGCTTCCATTTTGATCAGCGCCGAGTTGGCGTAATTGGCCGCGCTCTTCGCCATCGCCGGCAGCGTGTTCGGCGCCATGCGCGCCCAGGTGCTGATCTTCACGTCCACGCCATTCTCGAGCGCATCCTGGCCGAGGTATGTACCCCAGTCCCACACCATGATCGACGCGTCGACGGGACAGGGGAACGGATTGACGCCGAGCGCTTCGTAGCCGCGGTAGACGATCGGCCGGACGTAGCACGACTTCATCTCGTTCGCGCGAATCGTGTCGAGGACCGCGCCCTCCCAACCGCGCTGATCCAGCGGATATTCCATCCGATAAATCTTCGCCGACTGCTGCAGCCGACGCATGTGCGCATCGAGGCGAAAGCAGGCGGACCCTTTGGGCGTCGCATAACAGCGGGCGCCTTCGAACACCGCGCTACCGTAGTGCACGGCGTGCGTCGCCACATGAATCGTGGCGTCCTTCCACGCCACGAGCGTGCCGTTCATCCAGATCTTGCCGGTCCCAGGGAAAGACATTGGCGGATTCCTCTCTCTGAATCTTATCGCACCTGCGGTGTCATCGATTGTCGCGGCTACTGCGCCTCGCCGCAGAACGGACAGCGGTCCGACCGCGCGTGCAGCGGCTTGCGGCACTGCCAGCAGAAGCGCGGCTGCGGCGCCTCCCGCGCCTTCAGGCGCGTCTGAATCTCCTGGACGTCGTCGGGCACGAGGCCGCCTGGCGGCGTCGCACGCGGCGTGCGGCGCGCCGTCGCGCCGTTGCGCGCCGCCAGGACGTCGTCGAGCAGTTCGCTGGCGCGCTGGTAGCGGGCGGGAATCGCCGGCGCCATCGCCTTCAGCACGATGTCGTTGATCGACTTGGGCACTTTCGGATTCTTGGCGCGCGGCGCGGCGAGCAGCTCGCCGCGCATCAGGCGATCGAGATCACCGGGGGAGGGCGTGTCGTACGGCAGCAGCCCGGTCAGCATCTGATACATCGTGATGCCGACCGAGTAGATGTCGGAGGCGAAGACCGCCTTGCCCTTGAACTGCTCCGGCGCCATGTACGGCGGGCTGCCGATGACGGTCGTGCCGTGCGCCGCGATCTCGAGGAAGCGCGACGTGCCGAAATCCGCCACCTTCAGCATGCCGCTGTCGGCGACCAGCACGTTGGACGGACGCAGATCGCGATGGAGGACGCCCTGGCCGTGCGCGTGATCGACCGCGTTGCAGATCTGACACGTGTAGTCGAGCGCGAGCGCGACGTCGAGCGCACCGTCCCGGGCGATGATCGCCTCGAGCGTCTCGCCGGGCACGTACTCCATGACGATGAAGAAGACCTGCTCCTGCTTTTCCGCAGTGAGGATCGTGACGATGTTTGGATGATTGAGACTGGCGAGCAGACGCGGCTCGCGCAGCAGCTCGCCGAAGTCCACGCCCTGCTTGTGCGGCACTTTGAGGGCGACTTTCTTGTCGATCCAGGTGTCTTCCGCGAGGTAGACCGTGCCGAAGCCGCCGCTGCCGATTGTCGAATGGATCTTGTACTTTCCGATGAGTTGTCCGCGAAAGAACATCGCGCGCGAGTATAGCAGCAGGCGCACGGACGCGCCGTGACGCCGCGGGCCCTCGTATAATCGCGGCGTGCACCGGTTCTTTGCGCCCGCGATGGACCCTGGGGACGAGGCCGTGGATCTGCCGCGCGACGAGGCTGAGCACCTCACGCGCGTGCTGCGCCTCGGCGCCGGCGACATGGTCGCCGTCTTCGACGGCCGCGGCCGGGAATGGCTCTCGCGCGTCGTCAGCGCCGCGCGGTCGAGCGTGCGCGTGCAGCTGCTTTCGCGCATCGATCCGGCCGCCGAGCCGGCCGTGGCGCTCACGCTGGTGCAGGCTGTGCTCAAGGGCGACAAGATGGACGACGTCGTGCGCGATGCCGTGATGCTGGGCGTGGCGGCGATTCAGCCGATCGTCACGAGGCGCAGCGAGGTGACGGTCGCCGCGCTGATGCGGAGCGCCCGCGTGGAGCGCTGGCGGCGCGTGGCGCTCGCCTCGGTCAAGCAGTCGCGGCGCGCGGTGATGCCGGACATCCGGATGCCGCTCACGCTCGACACGCTGCTCGGCGATCCGAGGCCGGCGCTCTCGCTCATGCTGGTCGAGCCCGCGGCCGGCGCGGAGGTCGAGTCGCTATCGGTACTCCGCGCGGCGCCCACGCCGCTCGAAGCATCGGTGGCGATCGGTCCCGAAGGCGGCTGGGTCGACGCCGAGTGGAAGGCCGCCCGCGAGCAGGGCTTCCGCCTGATGACGCTCGGTCAGCGAACGCTGCGAGCCGACGCCGTGCCAGTCGCCGCCATCAGCGTCCTGCAGTTTCTATGGAGCGACTTCTAGCTGTCACCTCTGCCTTCTACCTTCTGCCTTCTAACTTTTAACTTTGAAGTCCTGCACCCTCGTCTCGCCGTCGCCGAGCGTGATCTTCGACGCGCCGGCTCGATGGGCGTCCAGGTACGCGGCGTCGAACCACTCGCCCTGCTCCGAAGGGTCGACCGGCACGACGTAGTAGTCGCCGGACGGCAAGCCGCGGATCCTGAACTTGCCGGTCTGGTCCGGACGCGCGGTCATGATGTGGCGCGACAGGGGACGCCAGTAATCCGTGTCGGTCGAAAACGCCAGCACGGTGTAGTCCGTGACCGGCGTGCCTTGTTCGGTGGCGATCGTGCCGTCCACCTCGGTCTGGGCGTCGGTGAACGTGACCGCGACGTTCGCCACCCGCTGGCCGCTCCGCAGATCGATCGGCACGTCGGTCACGTCGCGGCCGTCGATGGTCACCGCCTTCAGCGACCAGCCGCGGAGGTTGCCCTGCGGCCGGAGTACGTGCGGACCGGCCGCCAGGCTCTCGAGCATGAAGCGGCCATCCTTGTCCACGCGGGCGTTCGTCTGCCCCTGGACACCCGCTTCGAGTGACGGCGCCGCGATGCGCACCTGGGTGAGATCCGGTACCGGCAACTTCGTCGCCGGAAAGGCAATCGTGCCCGTGATGCTGCCGCCCGGCACGAGCATCACGAGCACATCGGGAAGATCACCGGAGGTGACGGTCAACGGCTGCGACGCGAACTGCATGACGCCCGTGTCGTCGGCGCTCGCGCGCAGGACGTAGCGGCCCGGCGGCACGTTGACGAGCATGAACGAGCCGTCCCAGTCGATGCGTCCGCCATAACGCGTGCCGAGCTGGCCGCCGCGAGCCGACGCGGCATCGGCGAGCAGGCTGATGTTCCCGCTCGTCGCCGCCGTGCCGTCGGGATTCGTCACGCGGCCGCTGATCCGAGACGTGTGCACGAGCTGCAGGTTGAAGTTGATGTCGACCACTTCCTGTCCGAGCCCGAGCACGACGGCCTTCGCCTCGTCCACCGACGGTGCGCCGGGGAAGTACGTCGGCGCGTACGCCAGCGCCTCCTCCTCGTCGGGTTGTGCGGCGCCGGGAGGTCCGCCGCGTCCACCAAAGTTCGGATTCCGGACCACCGCGCTGACGTAGTAGTCGCCCGGCATGAGGCCCCAGACCCGGTATTGACCCTTGTCGTCGGTCTGCGCGCTGCCGGCCGGCATCAAACGACGATCGCCCTGCAGATACTGATAGCGCATCACGCGGACATTCGCGCCAGGCATCGCATCGCCGTCCTCATCGAACACGCGTCCGGCGACGACGCTGCCGCGCGGCAGGCTGAAGTCCACGCCCTTCAACTGCTGACCGTCGGCGAGCTGCAGCGGCGTGCCGGCCTGCAGGGGACGCCGCTGTCCGTACGACAGGGAAACGTAGCCCGCCTTGGAGACGTTGACCGTGTACCGGCCGGCGGGCAGCTCTGTGATGTCGAAGATGCCGCTGTCGTCGGTGAGCGTGCCGCGCCCCTCGGGCAGCTCGACGGCGGAGATGAACACACGCGCGCGCTTGAGAGGCCGCGCGGTGTCGGACGCGACGACGCGGCCGGTCAGGCGCCCCTTGGGCGGCGGCGGGACGTCTTTCGGCTGGGCGGGCGTGTCGCGCGCCGGCTGCTGGGCACCCGGCGATGGAGCCTGCGCGCCGAGCACGGCGGCGCAGGCGCAGAGGCTCGCAATCAACACGACACTCGCTCGACGCAGGTGTTTCAGAGCCAACATGACCGTTAGACCGGGCGCGCCGCGCCGGAGTTGATCCTTACCGCTTCCGCAGCACAAAACACAACCATTCGGCCTCGTCCCGTTCCTTGATGATCTCCGCGGCCGCGAACGCCTGGCGGACGAGGTCGCGCTCTTCCGCCAGGATGCCGCTGAGAATAAGCGTGCCGCCAGCGCGCACCGCCGCGAGCAGCGCCGCCGCTGATGTGACGAGCAGCGCGCCCGTCAGATTGGCCGTGACGATGTCGGCATCGGGCAGCGGTGACGCGGTCAAATCGAGGAGCGCGAACGCTGTATGCATCGCCTCGGGGTTCAGCGTCGCATTGCCGCGAGCGGATTGCACAGCGTCGGCATCGTAATCGATGCCGAGCGCGCGCGCTGCACCGAGGCGATCCGCCGCGATGGCCAGCACACCGGAGCCGGTGCCGACGTCGAGCACACTCTTGCCGGCGACGTCGGCGCGCTGCAGCGCATCGAGGCACAACCGCGTCGTGGCGTGGTGGCCCGTGCCGAAGCCCATCGACGGCTCGATGACAATGGTGATCGGGGCGACGGAATCGGCGCCGGAGGAGCGAGAATCAGACGTCGGGAGACGAGGCACGACGGTGATTCGGCCGATGGTAATCGGCTCGAGGCCGTCCTGCGAGCGGCGGGCCCAGTCTTCGTCCGAGACGTCGAGCGGGACCGTACGGTAACCCCGGGCCCGCAGTTCGGCACAGGCGGCGTCGCGGGCATCGGGCACGGCGAAGAACAGGCGCATCGTTGCGGCGCCTTCCTCGACGGCGGTCGGCGAAAAATCGTCCACGAGGGCGAGCACGACCTCGGACGCGGAGTCGACGTCGAGGGCGGGATAGAGCTTCACGTGATCAGCTCGGGGCGGCCGGCTAGCCGAACATGTCCTTCACGCGATCGAAGAGGTTTCGATCCTCTTCCTCGGCGCCATGCGCGCGCGGTTCGAAGCGCTCCTTCGGCAGCGCCTTGGCGAGCTGTTCGATCAGCTGACGCTGGTCCTTGGTGAGCTTCCTCGGCGTCTGCACCTGCACCGTAGCGAGCAGATCACCTTTCCCGCGGCCGCCGACCTCGGGCATCCCCTTGCCGCGCAACCGAAGGGTCGTGCCGGTCTGCGTGCCTTCGGGCACTTTCACCTGCTCGGCACCATCGAGCGTCGGCACCTGAATTTCGCCGCCGAGGGCGAGCGTGGTGAAGTTGACCGGGATCTCGCAGAACAGGTTGAGACCCTCGCGCCGGAAGAACTCGTGCTCCTGCACGTGCACGACGACATACAGGTGGCCGGCCGGACCGCCAGCGGCGCCGCCTTCGCCTTCGTTCTGCAGCCGCAGCTGCTGCCCGGTGGCGATGCCTGCCGGAATCTTCACGGCGATTTTGCGATCCCTGGTGACGCGTCCTGCCCCGCGGCACGTCTGGCACGGCTTGGCGATCGTCTTGCCGGCGCCGCGGCACTGCGGACACGTGCGCGCGACGGTGAAGAAGCCCTGCTGGAACCGGACCTGACCCTGACCGCGGCACTGCGAGCACACGGTGGGCGACGAACCGGGAGCGGCGCC
>DATATJ010000123.1:0-2983 GCA_036268855.1 Vicinamibacterales bacterium | reverse complement strand
TCTCCACCCACGCCATCACCCGATCCAGGGCATCCTTCGTCGTCTGATCGAGGGTGCCGCCGGGCGGCCGAATGCCGGCGTGCGCGATCGCGCCGCGGCGGCGCAGCACTTCCTTGCGGATGGCCATGCCGATGCCCTCCTGGAACTCGAAGCGCATCAGCGGCACGCTGCGATAGAACATGTCGGCCGCCTCGTCCACCTGGCCCGCGCGGAAGAGCGTGACGATCCGCACGAGAATTTCCGGGAACGCGAAGCCGGTCATCGCCCCGGCGGCGCCGGCGAGCAGCTCTTCGATCAGGAAGACTCCGCCGAGCCCGCCGAAGATCCGTACGTCCAGGCCCGCGGCCTGCTCGAGAATACGGCTCGTCTTGAACGGCGTCGGCGGGTCCTCGAGCTTGATCGTCCGCGCGGCCGGCACGTCGCGCGCGATACGCGCCAGCAGCGCCGGCTCCATCGCGTAACCCGAAATCGGCGGATAGTCCTGGACGATGATCGGCAGGTCGACCGCATCGGCAACGGCGGCGTAGTGCTTTGCCACCGCATCGGAGTTGATCTTGGCCATGCGCGGCGGACTGATCATCACGGCGGCGGCTCCCGCCTGCTTCGCCCGCCGGCTGTGCTCGATGCACGTTCGCAGGCCGTCGGCGGTCGTGCCGGCGACCACTGGCACACGTCCCGCCACGTGCGAGACGACGACGTCGAGCACGTGGTCGCGCTCGGCGTCGGTGAGACGGGCGACCTCGCCGGTCACGCCGAGGGCGGTCACGCCGTTGACGCCTCCGGCCAGGAACAGGTCGACGACGCGACGAAGACTGTCGGGATCGACGTCGCCGCCCGCGGAAAATGGCGTGGGCAGAACGGAGAACACTCCACCAAAGGGCATAGACCGCATATGGTACACGAATTGAACGAACACGTTCTGCTGTGAGCGACGCCGAGGCCCCGGTCGAACGCCAGATCCCGGCGCTCCACGTGCGCGCCGCTCCGATCGCGATCATCGTGGCGGCGGCGGCGCTGTTCGCGCTGCGCGAAGCGGCGTCTGTGTGCGTGCCAGTGCTGGTCAGCATCCTGCTCGCCTATGCGCTCGAGCCGCTGATCGCCGGCCTCGGACGCTGGCACATACCACGGCTGATCGCGGCGATCGGCGTCTACGCCCTGCTCGGCATCGTCCTCGTCGTCGTCGGACGCAGCGTCGGCGGGCAGGTCGCCAGCTTTCTCGACGACCTGCCGGACACGATCGTGGAGATTCGGCAGGATCTCGAGAGCGGCTGGCACGATGGCGGGAACCAGGGCCTCCTGGATGGCCTGCGCCGCTCCGCCAGCCGCGAGCAGCGGCTGGCCGCCGCGCGTACTGCGCCTGCGCGCGGCATCAAGCGCATCGCGGTGGATCCGCCCGGAATCGACGTGCGGAGCTACCTCGTGCGCGGTGTGCGCGGCGTGCTGACCGCCGGTCTCGGCAGCCTGGTCGTCGCGCTGCTGACGTTTCTGCTGCTGGCGACCGGTAATCTCTTCAAGAGGAGGATCGTCAAGCTCGCCGGGCCGCGGCTGGAATCGCGCAAGATCACGGTCGAGGTGCTGCATGCAATCGACCAGCAGATTGAACGCTACCTGGTCGTCCGGCTGATCATCAGCCTGATCGTGGCTGGCGGCACGGGCCTCGGCCTGTGGGTCGTCGGCGTGACTAACCCGGCGGTGTGGGGACTGATCGCCGGGGCGCTCAACGTGTTGCCGTTTGCCGGTCCCTGCCTGGCCGTCGCCCTGATCACGCTCGCCGCATTTCTTCAATTCGAGACGATTGGGCCGACCCTCGCGGCTGGCGGCGCCGCCTCGGTCGTGGCGTTCGTGGAAGGCAACATACTCACGCCCTGGCTCGCGGGCCGCGCCTGCGCACTGAACACGGTGGCGGTGTTCGTGTCGGTGTTGTTCTGGGGATGGGTGTGGGGAATCTGGGGCCTGCTGCTGGCCGTGCCGATCATGGTGGCCGTGAAGGCCGCCGCCGACCGGATCGAGCCGCTGCAGGCGATTGGGGAGTTGTTGGGTGGATGAGAATACTTGAAGGCAGAAAGGCAGAAGGAAGAAGGAACGTACTTTCGGCCTTCTAACTTCTGCTTTCTAACTTCTGCCTTGTTAAGTTCTCTAACCGTTCGCCGCTTTCACGGTCACGAAAATCTGCGTGCCCTTGCGATTGACGAGCAGCAGCACCGGCTTGTCGCCGCCGTTTTTCACGGCCGAGCGTAGATCGTCGACCGACTGCACCGCGTGCCGGTTCACCTGCGCGATGACGTCGCCCGGCTGCAGCCCGGCGTCAGCCGCGCGCCCGTCGGGATTGACGTCCTCGACAACAACGCCCTTGGCGTCCTTGTCCACACCGAGCCGATCCGCCAGCTGCGGCGTGAGCGGCGCGACGGCGATGCCGAGCGCGGACGAATCGTTCTTCGATCCGCTGCCGTCGTCGTTGCGCGCGACCTTTTCGGGGTTGGCTTCCTCGAGCTTCACGGTCAGCGACTTCTCTGCGCCGTCGCGCATGATCGTCACCGTCGCGTCGGTGCCTGGCGCCGTTTCCGCGACGTGATTCCTGAGCGAGTTGAAGTCGTGCACCGGCTGTCCGTTGAACGTCTCGATCACGTCGCCCTGCTTGATGCCGGCATGATCAGCCGCGCTGCCCTGCGTCACGGAGGCGACAATCGCGCCGCCGGCGTGCTTCAGGCCGAGGCTCTGCGCCATGTCGTCCGTCACCTGCTGCACCGTGACGCCAAGCTGCGACCGCGTGACCTTGCCGTTGGTCCGCAGCTGATCCATCACGTGATGCGCCATGTTGGACGGAATCGCGAAGCCGATGCCGATGTTGCCGTCCGAGTTCGACAGGATCTGCGAGTTGACGCCCACGAGCTCGCCTTTCGTATTCACCAGCGCGCCGCCCGAGTTGCCGTGGTTGATCGGCGCGTCGGTCTGCAGGAAGTCTTCGTAGCTGCCGTCGCCGACC
>DATATJ010000122.1:0-20967 GCA_036268855.1 Vicinamibacterales bacterium | reverse complement strand
CTAGTGGCCTGTACTCACGGATGAAGTACTGGTACGCTGTCGCGCCATATGGCGCTGACATTGACAACCGACGAACGCACGGAACTTCAGCGACGTGTGCGCAGCCTGAAAATCCGATCGGAGGATGCGCGACGCGCGCGGGTGATCCTGATGTTGGCTGATGGCGAATCGTACTCGACGATCGAAGCGGCGATCCCGTGTTACCGCGACTACATCAACCGGTGGCGACGCCGGTTTCTCGCCAGCCGGTTGGAGGGGCTCCGCCCGCGGTATTGCGGGTCGACGCCCACCGTCCTGACGCCGGCGATGGAAGCGCGCGTGCTGGAAAAGACGCGCCAAGCGCCCCCCGACGGCACCACGCATTGGAGTACGCGGAAGCTCGGGCGGCTCCTGAACATTCATCACAACCTCGTCGGCAAAACCTGGCGGCGCGCCGGACTGCAGCCGCACCGCTTCGAACGCTACATGCAATCGGACGATCCGGACTTCGAGACGAAGGCCGCGGACGTGATCGGGTTGTACGTCCATCCTCCGGATCACGCGGCGGTGTTCGCCGTCGATGAGAAAACGGCGATTCAAGCACTCGACCGCCTCGATCCCGTGCTGCCGCTGTCGCCCGGTCGGGCCGAGCGGCACGGCTTTGAGTACTACCGCCACGGCACGCTCTCGTTGCTGGCCGCGCTCGATACGCAGTCCGGCGAAGTCCTCGGTCAGACCGTGCCCCGACATACCAGCGCGGCATTTGTCGAATTCCTCGGCGACATCGTCGCCACGCAACCGAAGCGGCGGGAGATTCACGTCATCGCTGACAATCTGTCGACCCACAAGACCCAAGCCGTGCGGACGTTTCTGCTGGATCATCCGAACGTCCATCTCCATTTCACCCCGACGTATTCGTCGTGGCTGAATCAAGTCGAGCTCTGGTTTGCGAAGATCGAACGCCAACTCCTCGCTCGAGGGATCTTCACGTCCGTCGCCGACCTCGCCCGCAAGATTCGTCGGTACATCCGGCACTACAACAAAACGGCAAAACCGGTCCGCTGGAGCTATCGAAATCCAGCCCATCGAATTGGTAGTACTTCAGTGAGTACGGTCCACTAGGCCCCTCCGAAGTAACCAGGCCAGGTCCGAAGTAGCGCGAAGGCTTGAGCCGAGCGTGCCGGCGCGCGAGCGGCGCTCGGCTAAAGCCTTCGCGCTACACTGAGAAGCCTTCGCACTACACCGACGATGCGTACGGCTTGATGCCGCGCCCCACGAAGAGCCCGACCAGACGACGGCGCAGCTCGTTGGCGACCTTACCCTGGTTGAGCGGCTGCGTTCTGAACTTCACGCGCATCGTGATCGAGCCGCCGTCGATCGATTCGACGCCGGCGATCTCCAGCGGCGCCAGCACCAGCGCGCCCCACGCGGCGTCGCGCTGCATCGAATCCCCCGCCTCCCGCAGCGTGCCCGCGACGCGATCGAGGTTCTCGCCGTAGGCCACGCGAACGTCCACGATCGCGTACGCATACTGCTTGCTCAGATTCGCCAGCGCCGTGATCGTCCCGTTGGGAAACACCTGCACGGCACCCTCGCCGTCACGCACGACGATGGTGCGCAGGTTGACCTGCTCCACCGTGCCGCCGACGCCGTTGACGCGCGCGATGTCGCCAACGCGCACCTGATCCTCGAGGATCAGGAAGAATCCCGAGATGACGTCGCGCACCAGATTCTGCGCGCCGAAGCCGATCGCGAGGCCGACGATGCCGGCGCCGGTGAGGATCGGCACGACGTCGATCGCCAGCTCGCGCAGCAGCATCAGCGCCGCCACGAACCCCACCGTCACCGTCACCAGGCTCGACAGGATGCCGCCGAGCGTCGCCGCGCGGCGCTGCCACTCGAGATCGCCCTGCGCATGGCGGCGCCCGAGCTTGTGCTGCAGATGCGCAATCGCCAGATGGGCGGCGCGCACCACGATGAACGCACCGGCGATGATGACGACCGAGTTGAGACCGTGCACGAGCACCCAGTGCGCCGCCGTGCGCGGATCCCAGCGCGGCTCGCCGACGCCCAACTGCGTCAGCGCGAGTGACACGCTGACGATCGCCGCCAGACCGAACGCCAGCAGCGTCAGCGCGTGGATCAGCTGTTCGCCCCGCGCGTGGACCGCAGCGCGATTCTCGGCGCTGACGACGTCCAGCCGATCGAGCAGGCGATGGATCACCGCGTGGGCGACGCGCACCAGGACCGCGGCAAGGAGGAACGCGAAGACCACCGCGGCCGGCGTCTTGTACCCGAGAGCCAGGAGAGACCGCATATCAGAGGCGCTGGATCTTCAGGTAGTTCGCGTCGTTCTTCGCGAGATCGGGATCGATGTTGATCAGGACGATCGCGGCGCCGGCTGCCACGAGCCCCTGTTGCACGAGCTGCTGCCCAATCATCGAGTTGCCCAGACTCTGATCGCCGACCCCGAGCACGATTGGCACGACGCCCCAATGGAGCGCGAGCCGGCGGGCGGTATCCACCCGGCTGGTCGCGGCCAGAATCGGCGCGCGCGGCCGGAGCATCGACAGGCGCCGAGCCGTGCTGCCGCCACGCGTCACGGCGACGATGGCCTGCGCGTCGCCGCGGGCCGCGAGGGTGACGGCCGCCGCACAGAGCGCATGGACGTGGTCGTGATCCTCGTCGGCGGTGCGCCGCACGAGATACGCGGGATCATCGGGCGGGATCGACTCCGCGTCGCGGATGATCGCATCGAGCGTCTGCACGGCGCGCGCCGGAAATGCGCCGACCGCCGTCTCGCCCGTCAGCATGATCGCATCCACCACATCGTCGACCGCGTTGGCGGCGTCGTTGACTTCGGCCCGGGTGGGGCGCGGCTCGGTGGTCATCGATTCGAGCACCTGCGTCGCGACGATCACCGGGATGCCGTGGCGCCGGGCGGCGCGCGTGATGTCCTTCTGCGCGCGCGGCACGCGCTCGAGCGGCATTTCGAGGCCGAGGTCGCCCCGGGCCACCATGACCGCGTCGCAGGCCTCGATGATGTCGTCGAGGTGCTCCAGCGCCTGCGGACGCTCGAGCTTGGCGACGAGCGGCACGCCCGGCGCGTTGCCGTCGGCCATCAGTTGCCGGGCTTGACGGAGATCGGACGCCTGCTGGACGAAACTGAGCGCGACCATGTCCACGCCGAGCGAGAGTCCGAAGGCGAGGTCGTCGATGTCCTTCGGGGTGATCGCCGACGCCGGCAGCGGAACGCCCGGCGCGTTGATGCCCTTGTGCTCGCCGATCGTCCCGCCTTCCACGACCGTGGTTTGAATGTTCGAACCGTCGGTGGTGTCCACGCGCAACTCGATGAGTCCGTCGCCGAGCAGCAGCCGATCGCCTGGCCGCACGCTGCGCGCGAGCCCTTCGAAGCTGGTGAACAGACGTCCCGGTCCGCCGACGTCGTCGCCGGTGGAAATGCGGAGCGGCGCGCCGACAGTGAGTGAAATCGGCCGGCCGCCCTCGAGGCGTCCCGTGCGGATCTTCGGGCCGCCGAGATCCTGGAGAATAGCGACTTCCCGTCGCGCGCGTTTGGCCGCCTGACGAATGCGGGCGTAGGCTGCCCCCTGCGACTGATGCGTGCCGTGCGAGAAGTTGAGGCGGAAGATATCGGTGCCCGCGGCAATCAACGCGTCGAGCAGCGAATCGGAATCACAGGCGGGCCCTACGGTGGCGATGATTTTTGTGTGGCGCACTACCGACTAGAATACCGTCTATGGGCCGGATCGTGCCGGATCTCGTCGAACACTACCTCGCAGACCTCAACCACCAGCGCGATCCCGTGCTCGATGCGATCGCCCGAAACGGCGTCGAACGCAATCTGCCGCTCGTCGACGCGGAAGTGGGCGCGCTGCTGCGGGTGCTCGCCTCCGCCGCCGGCGCCACGCGGATCCTGGAGATCGGCACGGCCATCGGCTACTCGAGCATCTGGCTGGCCGGCGCGCTGCCGCCGGGCGGCACCTTGTTCACGATGGAGATGAATCCCGAGCGCGCACGCGACGCGCGGGAGAACATCGCGCGCGCCGGATTCGCGGACCGGGTGACGGTGCTGGTGGGCGACGCCAAGCTGCTCGTCGCCAAGGTCGCAGGGCCGTTCGATCTGATTTTCCAAGACGGAGACAAGCGGCTTTACGGTTCCCTGCTGGAGCGCCTCGTCGATCTGCTGCGGCCCGGTGGCCTGCTGGTCACCGACAACGTGCTGTGGGACGGCGAGGTCGTTCCCGGCTTCGTGCACTCGCCCGCGCGCAGCGCCGACGACACGCGCGCGATCGCCGACTACAATGAGCGCCTCAACGCGCATCCGCGGTTGCACACCGCCACCGTGCCTCTGCGCGACGGCGTCGCAATCGCCGTGAAACGCGGGTGACCGAGTCCCGGGTTCAGGAGACGAGATGACGATCGAAACATGGCTGCAGACGGCCGTCGCTGACGCGGAGAAGCGCGGCCTTCCCGCACTGAAGCCGGTGCTCGAAGCCCTGGCGAAATCGACGCAGGCGCTCCGCAACGCCGACTTCAACGACAACGCGTCAAAATGAGCACACTCACCACCGACACACTCACGATCACCGAATTCGGCCGCAAGCTCCGCGCGCACGAGCTGACCGCCGAACAGGCTACCGAGGACTGCCTGCGCCGCATCGAGGCCGACAATGCGCGGTTGAACGCCTTCATCCTCGTGATGGGCGACGAAGCGCGCGCCCAGGCGCGCGCCGCCGACCGCGAGCTGGCGGCTGGCCGCGACCACGGTCCGCTCCACGGCGTCCCGATCTCGCTGAAAGATCTCCTCGACGTACGCGGCACCCCCACGACGGCGGCGTCGCACGTACGCGACGGGCACATCGCGGAGCGCGACGCGCCGAGCGTCGCGCATCTGCGGCAGGCGGGGGCGGTGTTCGTCGGCAAGACCAACCTGCACGAGTTCGCCTTCGGCACGACCAACGAGGACTCCGCGTACGGACCGGCGCGCAATCCTCACGATCCGCAACGCTCACCTGGCGGCTCGAGCGGCGGGTCCGCCGCCAGCGTCGCCGCCGGCATGGCGCTGGCCACGATCGGCACCGATACGGGCGGATCGATCCGCATCCCAGCCGCCGCCTGCGGCATCGTCGGGTTCAAGCCGTCGTTCGGCGACGTCTCCACCGACGGCGTCGTCCCGCTGTCGCGGACGTTCGATCACATTGGGCCGCTGGCGCGCACCGTTACCGACGCATGGCTCGTCTATGGCGGCCTGCTCGGCGGCGCGATCGCGAAACCGCCGGCGCCGGCGCCTGTCAGCGGCTTGCGGCTCGCCGTGCTGCGCGGGTACTTCTGTGAAGTGCTCGACGATGAGGTGAGGTCGCGGTTCGAAGAGGGGCTCGAGAAGCTGCGGCGGGCGGGCGCGCGCATCGACGAGGTCGAGATTCGCCACGCGCGCGACATCGGACCCGCCTATCTCCATATCAGCGTCACGGATGCGGCCGCCTACCACGCCGCCACGCTGGAGACGATGCCCGAGAAGTACACACCGAACGTTCGGCTGCGCCTGGAAATGGGGCGATACATGACAGGCGAAGACTACGTGCGGGCGCTCGCGGGCCGGGAAGTGTTGCGCCGCGAAGTGGACGCCGCGCTCGCCGGCCACGACGCGCTCGTGCTGCCGACGCTGCCGATTCCGGCGCCGCTCATCGGTGCGGCGACGGTGAAGGTGGGCGCGATCGAGGAGCCCGTGCGCAACCTCATGCTCCGGCTCACGTCGCTGTTCAACATGACCGGCCATCCGGCGATTGCGCTGCCGAACGGCACGACCTCATCCGGGATGCCGTGCTCCGCTCAACTCGTCGGCGTGAGGGGACAGGCCGACGCCCTCGTACGCGTCGCGCTCGCCTTCGAAAGCCGAATGTAGCGCGAGCGATGTCAAATCGCCGGCACCGCCGTCCCACGGTCTGGACGCGGCGGCGGCGGATGAACATCCGGTGGACCCTCCGGCGGAGGAATGTCCGGCGGCGGCACCGGCTTGATGTCGGGCGGTGGCGTGTCGATCGGATCCACCGGCCGCGGAAAATCTGGCGGCGAGGGCTGTTCGATCATGCCTCCGGACGCTGCAACAACGCTGCCTGAACCCGCGGTTTCACCCCGTCCGCACGCGTGATTACACGTCCAGCCCGACCGCACGCATGAGCGCCAGCGCGTTGCTGCGCTCGACGACGCCAGGCCGCATCGTGTAGTCGAACACCATGGCGCCATTCTCGACGCGATCCTCGAAATGGACGTTCGCACCGGCCGCGCCGAGGGTGGCCGTGAACTCCGTCAGCGCCAGATCGTGCGTCGTCACCAGGCCGATGGCGCCGCGCGCGACGAGCAGGCTGACGATCGCTTCGGCGCCGATGCGGCGATCGTAGGAGTTCGTGCCGTGGAGGATCTCATCGAGGAGGAAGAGCACCGGCGTCGAGTCGCGAGTGAGGTCCACGATCGATCGGATGCGCAGAATCTCCGTGTAGAAGCGCGAGTGCCCTTCCTGCAGCGAGTCCTCAATTTTGAGGGTCGCGCCGATCGCCAGCGGCGACAGGCGCAGCCGCGTCGCGCGGACCGGCGCGCCAGCCAGCGCGAGGACGACGTTGATGCCGACAGCGCGCAGCAGCGTGCTCTTGCCGGACATGTTCGATCCGCTGACCACCAGCACCTGAGGCGAGCGGCCGCCAGGCCCGGACAGGGCGACGTCGTTGCGGACGGCGGTCGCACCGGCGATCAACGGGTGGCCCAGCGACACGGCATCGAAGCACGGCGCCTCGAGGAGCTCCGGAAATGGATCGGCGGGGTGCTCGTAGGCGTAGGTGCCGATCGCGGCGAGCGCTTCGACCTCGCCGACGGCGCGCAGCCACGCGGCGACCGCGGGGCCATAGGCGCGGTGCCACCGGTTGATCGACACGGCCAGCTGCGGCCGCACGAGCAGGGCGAAGGCAATCGGCGCGAAAATCAAGTTGTGCGTCGAGTCGAGCCACGAGACGATCGTGCGCAGCTGCGCGATCCGGTGCGAGGGAGGCACGCCCTCGGTCAAGAGCGTCTCGTGCAGGGCGGCGAGCCCGGGCGACGTGAAACGCTCGCGCTCGACACGCTCGAGCAGCCCGGCGAGCAGCGCCAGATCGTGTTCCGGCGCCTCGATCGCGTACAGAATCCCGTGAACCGGATGTCGCCAGATCGCAGCCAGCCCCGCTTCGACGCCCACCCACGCGGCGAGCCAGACCGCGCCGACCGACGTGAAGTACACCGCCAACGCCAATCCGATCGTGATCGCGGCACAAGCAGCCAGCATCGGCCCCAGCACGGCGGGAAATCGATGGGGCGGCGCGGCCGTCCAGGCGGCGAGCGGTCCGGTCCGCCCCACGTCGCTCTCCGCCGCGAGCACGGCGACGTCCTCGCGGAAATCGAGCATCGGCCTCAGCTCGTCCACCGATCGCTGCCGCACCACGATGAGTCCGGCACCCGCGGGAACCCTCAGCCAGTCGGCGAGCGTCTCTTCGCCGACGTCGGTGCGGGCAGTGTTCAACAGCTCGAAGAGCGACCCCCGTCCGAATAGATCGAGGTCGCGCGCGAAGGGATGGCCGTCCACGAACCGCAGGCCGTCGCGCCCGGTGTGCGCCCACGTGTCCCCGATGCGCTCGAGCCCGCGTTCGTAGAAGCGCCGCGCGCGCCGCGCCCGCTCGCCCAGTTGCAGGACGCGCGCATGGCGCACCGCGAGGATGCCGAACACCACAATCGGCGCCGCCATCCACCACGCCGAGACGGCGTTTCGGACGAACACGAACCAGAAGACCACTGCGCCGGCGAAGAACGTCGCCAGGCGCAGATTCGAGAGGCGCAGATGGACGCGATCGGTGCGCGCGATCGCCGCGTCCCATCGCTCGATGCGGCGGCGATATTCTGCGCGCGGATCCATGTCGTGTGTCAGCACGTGCGGCTACGGTCGTTTTCCAGTCCGCGCAGCACTCATTCGAAGCGCTTTCCAACCACGAAGGCCACGAAGACACGAAGCAGTGTGGCACCAACGGTCTTCATGTCTTCGTGAGCCTCGTGAGCTTCGTGGTTTACGTTGAGGCGTCAATGCATCACTGTGCCAGCAGCTCGCGGGCGATCGTCACGTAGTGATCCACCGCCTCGTGCAGCTCGCGGATCGACACGAACTCGTCGGCCGTATGCGCGACGTGAATCGATCCGGGCCCGAACAGCAGCGGCCGCCCCCAGGCGGAGAGAAACGGGATGTCAGTGGTGTACGGAAACACGGCTGACGCGAACCCCGTCACGGTCGCCAACCGCACCGGCGGCACCTCGAGCACCTGCTCGATGGCGACGCGTCGCCTGATCGGCTCGACGGCGCGCAGGACCTCGCTCGCGTCGCTCACCGTGCGGAACATCACCTCCGCCTCCGCCGACGGCGACACGACGTTCGGCGCGACACCACCCGCAATCAGGCCGACGGTGTAATGCGTGCGCCCGAGCGTCGGATCCGAGGGCAGCTCGATGGCGCGGAGCTCGATCAGCGTGTCGATCAGCGTGTCGATGGCCGATTCGCCGAGCTCCGGAAACGAGGAATGGGCCGCGCGGCCCGACGCGCGCAGCTTGAGCCGCAGCACGCCGCGCGTGGCCGAGCCGAGACGATTGTCGGTCGGCTCGCCGTTCACGAAGAAGCGGCACTGGTTCGCGATGGTGTTGGCGACCCGGGCGCCGTCGCTCCCGCGCTCCTCGCCCACGACGAACACGAGCGCGACGCGCGGCTCGCCGTCGCGGCGGAGGCGATCGGCGGCGGCCACCTGCGCCGCGAGGATGCCCTTGGCGTCGCACGATCCGCGGCCGTAGAGGCGATCGCCGTCGATGCGGCTGGAAAAAAAAGGCGGTACGCAGTCGAAGTGCGTGGAGAACGCGACGGCCGCAGAATCAGCGTCCTGCCCCAGGGCCGCGACGACGTTGAACCGCGTGTCGTCCACGCGCTGCTCGACGACCGTGTAGCCGCGCCCGCGCAGGTAGTCGGCCAGCCAGCGCGCCGCGGCGCCTTCGCGCCCCGTGGTCGAGTCGATGTCGACGAGGGCGCGCGTCAGCGACACGACGTCGACCGCCTCGCCGGCGATCACCGGATCCACGCCTCGAGCTCGGTTCGCGTGTCGGTTCGGGAATCGCGGTATTTCACGATCACGGGCGTGGCCAGCGACAGGCCCCACTCCGGGCCCCGGCCGCCGGTCACGTTTCGCGCTCCCGGCACGACGACGGCGCCTTCCGGGATGACGAGCGGCTGGTCGGCCGTCGGCTTGATGATCCGGCCGTTGACCAGGTCGTACACCGGCGTCGATCCGGTCAGGACCGTGCCGGCGCCAATCACGGCGCGCGCCTTGACGATCGCGCCCTCGTAGATGCCGGTGTTGCCGCCGATGAGCGCCTCGTCCTCGATGATCACCGGCAGCGCGCCGACCGGCTCGATCACGCCGCCGATCTGCGCGCCGGCGCTGATGTGCACACGCGCGCCCACCTGCGCGCACGATCCGACGAGCGCGTGCGAATCGATGAGCGATCCCTCACCCACCCATGCGCCGATGTTCACGTACATCGGCGGCATGCAGATCACGCCCGGCGCCAGATACGCGCCGTCGCGCACCGCGGATCCGCCGGGCACGATGCGGACGCCGGCGCCGATTCCCGGCCGCTTCAGCGGCAACGTGTCCTTGTCGAAGAACGGCCACTTGCCGTGGTCCATCGACACGTCCGCCATGTCGCCGAACCTGAAGCCGAGCAGGATGCCCTGCTTCACCCATGTGTTGACGCGCCATCCGACCGCGTTCGACGGGTCCGGCTCGGCCGCGCGAACCTCGCCCGCAGACAGCGCCTGACGCAGCGTCGCGAACGCCGCGCGGACGGCGTCGCGATCGGCCGTCGCGTCGGCGGCGGCGAATCCCTGGATGAGAATCTGAAGGCTCATGCGAACGCGGGCTTGCCGGCGAGCTTCAACTCGTGCAGCACGCGCAGAATCTTCTCCCGCGATTCGGTACGCGGCGACACCATCGGCAGGCGGTAGATCTCCTCCACCAGCCCCATCGCCGCCATCGCGGCCTTCACCGGCACCGGATTGGCCTCGATGAAGTTGATCAGCAGCAGCGGCAGGATGCGGGCGTGAACCGCGCGCGCCGCCGCAAAATCGTTGCGCTCGGCGGCTTCCACCATCTGCACCATCTCGGCGGGAATCTCGTTCGACGCCACCGACACGATGCCGCGACCGCCCACCGCCATCAGCGGCAGCGTCAGCGCATCGTCACCGGAGAGCACGAGGAAGTCGGACGGCAGGGCGCGGCAGATCTCGCACATCTGCGTCACGTTGCCGGAGGCCTCCTTCACGCCGACGATATTCTTGATCGCGGACATGCGGACGAGCGTGGGCACATCCACATTCACCCCGGTGCGGCCCGGCACGTTGTAGACGATGACGGGCAGCGGCGTGCTCTCGGCGATCGCGCGATAGTGCTCGAACAGCCCGTCGGGCGTCGGCTTGTTGTAATAGGGAGTGACCGACAACAGCCCGTTGGCGCCCGCCTTCGCCATCTCGTGCGCGAGATGAATCACGTCCTTCGTGTTGTAGCCGCCCGCACCGGCCAGCACCGGCACCTTGCCGTTGGCTTCGTCAGCGAGGATCTCGACGATCCGCAGGCGCTCTGCCAGCGAGAGCGTCGGGTTCTCGCCCGTCGTCCCGCACGGCACCAGAAAATGAATGCCGGCATCGATCTGTCGGCGTCCCAGCCGCCGAACCGCGGCTTCGTCCAGCTCGCCGCTGCGTGTGAACGGCGTAATCAGCGCCGTACCGACTCCTGTCCATGGCGTTCTCATGCGTTCTCCCTTTCCAGATCGTTCGCGCCTACCGTCCTACCCTTCCGTCAGCCCCAGCACGTCGCGCATCGAAAACCAGCCGCGCTTGCCGTTCACCCACTGTGCGGCGGCCAGTGCCCCGCGGGCAAATGCAGTGCGATCGCGCGCCGTGTGGCTGAGCACGATCGTCTCGGCCGGACCGTCGAAACCCACCGTGTGCGTGCCGGGAATCGATCCCGCCCGCGTGGACGACATGTCGATCGGCCGCGCGAACCCGGCGCTGCGCATCGCGCCCGCCAGCTTCAGCGCGGTGCCCGACGGCGCGTCCTTCTTCGCACTGTGATGCGCTTCGTGCACGAACGCGCCGAATTCCGGCTGCTGCGCGAACAGCATGGCCGCGTGCGCGACGATCGACTCGAACAGCACGACGCCTGTCGAGAAGTTCGGGGCGGCGACGATGCCGATCCCCGCGTCGGCGACGATGGCTCGAAGCGCGGATTCGTGGCTACTCCAGCCGGTCGTGCCGAGCACGATGTTCATTCGGCGGCGCGCGAGCGCCTGGACGTTGGCGAGCACCGCGTCGGGCGACGAAAAATCGACCGCGACGTCGGCGCCGCTCCAGCGATCCGCGGTCACTTCGTCCGTGCCCGCCGCCGGATCGACGATGCCCGCGATCTCGCAGCCGTACTCGCCAGCGAGGCTCTCGACGAGCCGTCCCATTTTTCCGTGGCCGACCAACAAAATCTTCATCCGACTAATGCTCAGACCTCGTATCACGAAGACGCGGAGAATACGGAGAACACGAAGAACGTTGATGGATGTTCATACGCGTTCGAAGAACTGCTCGTGCAGCCGCGTCATCGCGTGCGGCACGTCCGCGTCGCGGAGGACGAAGGTGATGTTCCGGCGCGACGCCGCCTGTGACACGAGGCGGAGCGGAACCCGCTCGAGCGCCGTGACCGCACGGCCGAACAGCGTCGCATCCATCCTCAGATTCTCTCCCACCGCACAGATGATCGCCATCTCGCGTTCGCAGGCCACGTCGGCGAAATTGCGCAGGTTGTCGGAAATCGCCTCGAGCCGGCGCGTGTCGTCCACCGTCACCGACACGCTGACCTCCGACGTCGTCACGACGTCCACCGCCGTTTTGAAGCGCTCGAACACTTCGAAGAGCCGGCGCAGGAAGCCGTGGGCCATCAGCATCCGCGTGGAGGTGATGTCGATCACCGTGACGTCGCGCTTGCACGCAATCGCCGAGAGCTGCCCGTTCGCCGGACCGGCTTCCCTGGTGATCATCGTCCCCGGATTGTCGGGGCGGTGGGAGTTGAGGATGCGGACCGGAATGTTCTTCGAGACCGCCGGCAGAATCGTGCTCGGGTGCAGCACCTTGGCGCCGAAATAGGCGAGCTCGGACGCCTCGGCGAAGCTCAATTGCGGCACGACGCGCGGCTGCGGGACGATCCGCGGATCGGCGGTGAGCATGCCGTCCACGTCGGTCCAGATCTGGATTTCGTCGGCGTCCAGGCAGGCGCCGAAGATCGCGGCCGAATAGTCGGATCCGCCGCGTCCGAGCGTGGTCGTGATGTTGTTCGCCGTGGCCCCGATGAAGCCGCCGAGCACCACCACCTGGCCCTGCGCCAGCAGCGGGCTCACCCGATCGCGGGCGCGCTCGCACGTCTCGATCATGTCGGGGACGGCCGCCGTGTGCTCCGTGTCGGTGCGCATCACGGTGCGCGCATCGACCCACGCCCCGCGAATCCGCTGCTCGACGAGCGCGGCCGCGACGATCCGGCTGCTCGCCAGCTCGCCCACCGCGACCAGCGCATCGAGCGATCGGGGCGACACCTCGCGAAGCACCGAGAGCGCCTGCACGAGGCCGACCAGCCCCTCGAACTCGCGCCGAATCTGCGTGAGCAGCTCGGTCCGCGCGCCGCCGCTCGTCAACCGCATGGCCACGGTGAGGTGTCGATCCAGCAGGTCGTTGAGCGAGGCCACCGCGGTCGCGCCATCGCCTTCTTCTGCGGATCGCGCGGCGGCGATCAGACGGTCGGTGACCCCCGAGAGCGCCGAGACCACCACAACGGGTGGCTCCTCACCGTCGGACGGCATGTGCCGGCGGACGATCGACACCACGCGGCCGATGGCGTCGGCATCGGCGACCGACGTGCCGCCGAATTTCATGACGACGCTCACAACAGCCCCTCGCGGTGCATCAACTCGGCGTTCAGGATCGCCGCGCCGGCCGCGCCGCGAATCGTGTTGTGGCCGAGGGCGACGAACTTGTAGCCGATCACGGGACACGGCCGCAGGCGGCCCACCGAGACCGTCATCCCGCCGTCGCGATCGGCGTCCAGCGACGGCTGCGGACGATTGGGCTCCGTGAGATACACCAGCGGCTGCACCGGCGCCGATGGCAGCTCGAGCGCCTGGGGGCGGCCTCGAAACGATCGCCAGGCGCCGATGATGTCGTCCAGCGGCGGCTGCTGCGACAGCCGCACGGCGATCGACCCGGTGTGCCCGTTCGGCACGGGGACGCGCGTCGTCGTCGCGCTGACGACCATCGGGTGCAGATCGATCGCCGCGGCTCCGACCTCACCCAGAATCTTCGGCGTCTCGGCTTCGACCTTGTCCTCTTCACCGCCGCCGATGTACGGAATCACATTCGAAAGGATGTCCCACGACGGGACGCCCGGGTAGCCCGCGCCCGAAATCGCCTGCATCGTCGTGATCGAAACGGCCTCGAGGCCGAACTGCCGGAGAGGCGCCAGCGCCATCGCGAGCACCACGACCGCGCAGTTGGGATTGGTGACGATCGCGCCGGTCCACCCGCAGGCCGTCCGCTGTGCCGGCAACAGCGCGAGGTGCTCCGCGTTGACCTCGGGGATCAACAGCGGGACGGTCGGCTCCATCCGGTAGTTCCGCGCGTTGCTGACAACGACGTGACCGGCGCGGGCGAACGCGCCCTCGATCTCACCCGCCACCGACGAATCGAGGCCGGAGAAGACGAGAACGGGCGCCCGTCCCGGCGTCGCGGCCTCGACGTTCATGCGCGCGACGTCCTCCCGCAGCGGCACGGGAAGCCGCCAGGCGCAGGCGTCGCGATACGCCTTGCCTTCGGAGCGCTGACTGGCGCCGAGCCACTCGACCCGAAACCACGGATGGGTGGCGAGAAGGGCGATGAACTGCTGACCGACCATGCCGGTCGCGCCGAGAATTCCGACGGGGATTGTAGGCATAAATAAAAAAAGCCGGCGCGGTGATGAACCGCGTCGGCAGCATTATCGCTCGATTGTCCGACTGACTAGAGTTCGAGCACACATGCTCCGACGCGGCGGGCCCGCTTTCGCCAGCTCTGTTTTCGCGCCGCGCACGTCGAACCCATCATTGCGCAGTGAGTATAGCATGGAGAGGAATGCTGCAGACCTTCTTCCATGCATGGGAACGGCGGCTCGCGTCCGTCACCACGGATCGCGTGGTCCGACCGTTCGAATGGGGCCTCGACTGGATCCCGCAGAACGGACACGCGCCCGACGCCGCGCCACCGGAGCAAATCGGCGCGTGGGTGTCGTCCGTGATGCGCGACACCGACTCATTCTTTACGCCGCCGCCCACCGAAGATTACGTGCTGGGGCCGGAGGAGAACGGCGAACAGCCGCTGACGTTCCCGAGCGCGCTGACGACGCCACACCCCGCGAACAACGTCGTTCACGCGCGGTACTTTCCGACGCGTCCGGCGCAGGCGTCAGGCACGCGCGCGGCCGTGCTCGTGATGCCGCAATGGAATGCCGACGCCGGCGGACACGTCGGCCTCTGCCGTCTCCTCTCGTGGAACGGCATGAGCGCCCTGCGACTGAGCCTGCCCTATCACGATCGCCGCATGCCGCCCGAGCTGCACCGCGCCGACTTCATCGTCAGCGCCAACGTCGCGCGCACCGTTCAGGTGTGCCGGCAGGCGGTCCTCGACGCGCGCCGCGCGATCGCGTGGCTGCACGGACAAGGCTACGACCGCATCGGCATCCTCGGGACGAGCCTCGGTTCCTGCCTCGCGCTGCTGACGACCGCGCACGAGCCGCTGGTGCGGGCGGAGGCGCTGAACCACATCTCGCCCTACTTCGCGGACGTCGTGTGGCGCGGCATCTCGACGCGGCATGTGCGGGAAGGGCTCGATGGCCACATCGAGTTGGATCTGCTGCGCGCGCTGTGGAAGCCTATCAGCCCGCGCTGGTTTCTCGAGCGCGTGCGGAATTGTCGAACACTGCTCGTGTACGCGCAGTACGATCTGTCGTTTCCGGTCGATCTCTCAGAGGATCTCGTCCGCGAATTTCGCGAGATGCGGCTTCCGCACGAAACGGCCGTCTTGCGGTGCGGCCACTACAGCACGGGCAAGGCGCCGTTCAAGTTCGTGGACGGATGGATTTTGACGCGCTTTTTGAAGAAGGCGCTGGTGGATGGATAGGGTTCAAGGTTCCCGGTTCTACAAGTATTTGAGCAGCCCGGAGAGCGCGTTGTAGAGCACTTGCGCGAGATCGCGCACGAGGGGCGACACCTCGCCCTCATTCACGGCCGTGGCGACGGTGACGGGACTCGTGAGGAACAGCCACACGGTTGCCGCCGCCAGCACGACGCTGACGACCGCAATCACGCCGAACAGGCTGAGGCTGAGGCGTTGATACCGCATCACACATCGAGGACGATTTTTCCGAACTGACCCGAGTCTTCCAGCCGCTGCTGCGCCGCGGCCGCATCCGCCAGCGGGTATCGCCGATCGACGACCGGAGTCAGCTGGCCGCCGAAGAAGAACCGCGCTGCGTCCAGCAACTCACCTTTGGTGCCCATGTAGGATCCGAAAATCGAGAGTTGCCGGCTGAACAACGCGCGCAGGTCGATGGTGCCGTGATAGCCGGTCGTCGCACCGCACGTGACCAGGCGGCCGCCGCGAGCCAGCGACCGCACGCTCTTGGGCCAGGTGGCGTCGCCGACATGTTCTATGACGATGTCGACCCCGCGACGGTTCGTCAGGCGCCTGATCTCGTCGGCGATGTCCTTCCGGTGATGATGGATCACTTCGGCCGCGCCGAGCGACCGCGCCTGCTCGAGCTTCGCATCGGATCCGGCCGTCGCGAATACCCGCGCGCCATGCAGGCGCGCGATCTGCACCGCCGCCTGCCCTACGCCGCTCCCCGCCGCCAGCACCAGAACATCGTCGCCCGGTTTGACGCGGGCGCGTGTCACCAGCATATGCCAGGCAGTGACGAAGGTGAGCGGAAAGGCTGCAGCCTGCGCGAACGCCACCGTGTCGGGAATCGGAATCACGTTCGGTGCGGGTACCTTCACGAGCTCCGCGTAGCCGCCAGGATGACGCCCATAGCCGAGGACTTCGTACTGCGGGCACTCGTTGTCTCGCCCCGACAGGCAGGCCTCACAGCGCCCGCAGCTGATCCCCGGCTGGAGCATCACCCGCTGCCCAATCGGCACGTCTGGCGCGGACGATACCGCCACTTCGCCGGCCACATCGCTACCCGAGATGTGCGGCATGGGGATCGTCACGCGCTCGAGGCCGCGCCGCTCCCACAGATCGAGATGATTGAGCGCGCATGCCCGCACGCGGACCAGCACGTCGCCCGGGCCGGGCTCGGGATCGGGCGCGTCTTCATAGCGGAGCACGTCGGGTCCGCCGTGCTGGTGAAACCGGACTGCCTTCATGGCAAACGGCCCGGCTCAGCGTTCAGCGACGGCGTCCGCAGAAAGCACGGCGACCTCGCCGAGATTCAGGGCCGGCAGATCGCGGCCGATGGCGTCCAGGTCGCCCACGATCAGCGTCGTGAGGCGCGCCGGATCGGTATGGCGGGCCATCGCGGCGGTCGCTTCTTCCGCGGTCACGCGTTCGACGGTCGGCACGAACTCCGCGAAGTACGTGTCGGGCAGATCGTAGAGCGCCAGCTGCATGACGCCGCGCGAAATCTGGTCGGCCGTCTCGAAATTGCGCGCATAGCCGCGCGTCAGCGCCGCGACGCCGAGCGAGAGCTCCTCGCGGGTGATGGCGCGCGGTCCGCGAATCGCCGCGATTTCGCCGATCGACTGGCTGATCGCCTCCGCCGTCGCCTTGGTCTGGACGCTCACCTGCAGCGAAAACGGTCCGGGCATCCGCCGGAAGTCGAAGGCGGTTCGCGCACCGTAGGTGAAGCCCTTGTCCTCGCGGAGGTTCAAGTTGATCCGGCTGACGAACTGCCCGCCGAGCACCATGTTGCCCGCGACGAGCGCGTGGTAATCGGGCGTGTGCCGCGGGACGGCGACGTGCCCGATGCGCAGCTCCGATTGCGGCGCGCCAGGACGCGGTACGACGTTCAGGCGAGCGGCGCCGTCTCGTGCCGCGCGCGCGGTCGCGTCCGGATCGTCCGTCCCGTCGCCGACCCAGCCGGCCAGCGCGGCGGACGCGAGCGCCACGATTTGTGCGTGATCGCAGTCGCCGACGGCGATGAGCGTCGAGACCGACGGCCGAATCGCGCGGGCATGGAACGCGCGAACGTCGTCGACCGTCATCGACGCGAGCGCCTGTTCGTGGCCCATCGGCGTGTGGCCGTACGGATGCGATCCGAACAGCAGCCGCGCGAATGTCCGCTCCGCCACGGCGCCGGCGTTGTCGCGCAGCTGCGCGAGGCGGTGCAGGCGAAGCTGGCGCACGCGGGCGAAGTCCTCCTCGGTCAGCGACGGGTGCGCCACGATGTCGGCGAGCAGCTGGAGGCCGCGGTCTGCGGCGCGGCTCAGGGTCGTGAGGCTCGCGAGCGTCGCATCCGATCCGATGTCGGTGTCGAACTGCGCGCCGATGCGCGCGAGCGCTTCGTGCATGTCGATCGCCGACCGCCCTCCGCTGCCCTCGTCCAGCATGTCGGCAGTCATCGCTGCCAGGCCGTCCTTGCCCGGCGGATCGCCGGCCGAGCCCCGGCGCACGAGCATCATCAACGCGATCACCGGCACCGCCGCGTGGCGCACCGTCCAGATGCGCAGCCCGTTGGGCAGCGTGGATTTCTCGATCGAGGGAAACGCGAACGGGCGTGCCGCGCCCACGTCGGGCAGGCGCGAGCGATCGACGATCACGAGACCGCCGCCGGCGTGGAGTCGGGAATCGCCAGCTCGGGCCGGCCGCGCGGCACGACGCTGAGCGTCACGCGCCGTGCGGGGTCGAGGTAGCGTCCGACGCTGTGACGGAGCGACGCCGCATTCACGGCGTAGTAGCGCGCGAGATCGCGATCGAAGTACGCGGGATCGCCGGTGAAGACGTTGTAGGCGTTGAGCTGATCCGATTTGCCGCCGAAGCCGCCGACCGTCTGCAGCCGATACACGAACTGCGACTCCGCCTGCATGCGCCCCCGCTCGATCTCGAGATCGGTCGGACCGTCGGCCGCGAGCCTGGCAATCTCGTCGAGGATCACGCGCTCGATCTGCGCCAGCGTGTGGCCCGGCGCCGCCGTCGCAGTGACCTGAACGAAGCCGCCAATCTCGCGCGAGTTCTGCGCGGCCGACACGTCGGTGGCCACCCGCTCGTCGAACACGAGCCGCTTGTAGAGACGCGACGTCTTGCCGTTGGCCAGCAGGTCGGTGGCGAGGTCGAGGTCGGCGTCGCCTTCGGCAAACATCGCGGGCGACAGCCACGCCATGTACAGCCTGGGCAGCTCGACGCGATCCTCCAGGCTGAGGCGGACCTCCCCCGCAATCGTCGCCTCGGCGCGCACCGGATCGACCGCCGGCCCGGACGCGATGTCGCCGAAGTAATCCTCCACGAGCGACAGCGCACGATGGGTGTCGATGTCGCCCGCCAGGGCGATCGACGCGTTGGCGGGATGGTAGTAGCGGCGAAAGAAGGCGTGCACTTCGTCGAGCCGCACGGCGTCCAGATCGGCGATCTCGCCGATCGTCGTCCAGTGATACGGATGCTCCGGCGGATAGATCGCCGCCAGCATCGCCATGGCCGCCAGGCCGTACGGCCGGTTCTCGTAATTCTGCCGGCGCTCGTTCAGGACGACGTCGCGCTGGTTCGAGAACTTCGCCTCGGTGAGCGCGGGCAGCAGAAAGCCCATGCGATCGGACTCCATCCACAGCGCGAGCTCCAGCGCGTTGGAGGGCACCACTTCCCAGTAGTTCGTGCGATCCGCGTTGGTCGATCCGTTCAAGGTCGCCCCGGCGCCCTGCAGCGGCTGGAAATATCCGCCGTCGTAATGCTGCGAGCCCTCGAACATCAGGTGCTCGAACAGGTGCGCGAAGCCGGTGTGGCCAGGCCGCTCGTTCTTCGAGCCGACGTGGTACCAGACGTTCACCGCGACAATCGGGCACGCGCGGTCTTCATGCACCAGCACGTCGAGGCCGTTGGCCAGCGTGTGCTTGCTGAAGGTGATGTTCACCGCAGCTCGCCGCACGTCGGCATCGACTTGCCATAATACGGGTTGGCAATCACGGTGCCCTGCTGCAGCCACGGCTTCTCCGCCATCGGGCAATAGGCGACGCTCACGCCCTCCGGCGCCTTCAGGTTGAAGCCCTTCATGTAGGTGTCGATCGCCTCGCTGAGCGTGCCGAACTTCTCGCGCGCGTCGGCGAGCTCCCCGGCCGCCGCCAGCTGCACCGCGGCGGTGTCGATCTTCATCGCCGGCGCGCCGAGCGCCGTTGCAGCGGTCGCAATGTCGCCGGCGTTCTGCCGGATGCCGTCCGTGCTGTCCTCGACGAGCGCGGCCTGGATTTTCAGATACGGATCGATGATCGAACGCGACATCGTGCCGCCGCGCGCCGTCTCCGGGAACGCCGCCTTGTTGCAGCCGCCGGCTGCCATCGCCACCACGAGCGCCGCCATCAGGATTTTCATCGCCTGTCTCACCTCACCACCGTCAGAGGAATGGTTGCCGGACGATTGAAGCTCGCGATCGACACCTGCGCCGCCACCCGCTCGGCCGCGCCCATGAACGCCAGCGACGCCGGCGAATCGGGCTCGCTGATCATCAGCGGCACGCCGCTGTCGCTGCCTTCGCGGATCGGCTGGTAGATCGGAATCCGCCCCATGAACGGCACGCCGAGATCGGCGGCCATCGTCTCGCCGCCGCCATGCCCGAAGATGTCCGACTCGTGCCGGCAATGCCCGCAGACGAAAAAGCTCATGTTCTCGACGATGCCGAGCGGGGGGATATTGAGTTTGCGATACATCGCGACGGCGCGGCGGCTGTCGGCCAGCGACACCTGCTGTGGCGTCGTCACGATGATCGCGCCGGCGCACGGCACCGTCTGACTGAGGCTGAGCGCGATGTCCCCGGTGCCCGGCGGCAGATCGACGATGAGGTAGTCGAGGTCGTTCCAGCGGACCTCGCGGAAGAACTGCTGCAGCGCGCCGTGCAGCATCGGCCCGCGCCAGATGATCGGCGCGTCGTCGGCCGTCAGGAACGCCATCGAGATCACCTGCAGGCCGAACTTCTCCGCCGGTACGATCTTCTGACCGTCGGTGGCGAGCTGACCCTTCATGCCGAGCATGATCGGGACGTTCGGCCCGTAGATGTCGGCGTCGATGATCCCCACCCGGCTGCCGCACCGGGAGAGCGCGAGCGCAAGATTCACCGCAACCGTGGTCTTGCCGACGCCGCCCTTTCCGGCGCCGACGGCAATCACGTTTTTCACGCCCGGCAGCGCGGCGCGGGTGCTGTCGGGGCCGACGGCTTCGCGGACCCGCGACGTCATCTTCACTTCCACGGCGGCGACGCCCGCCACCTGCAGCACCGCGGCGCGTGCCTGGTCGCGCAGCAGATCCTTCACCGGGCAGGCCGGCGTGGTGAGCTCGATCGTGAAAGCGACACGGCCGCCGTCAATCTGGAGATTCTTGATGAATCCGAGGCTCACGATGTCGCGGTGAAGATCGGGATCCTGCACGATCTTCAGCGCGTCGAGCACCGCGGCTTGTTCAACGTGCATACACCCTCAAGAATATCGTACACTCCGCGCCAGTGCCGGAACCGTCGCCCAACCGCAGCGTGATGATTGTGCTGGCGTATCTCTGGGCCCTGGCGCTGGTCCCGCTCCTGCTCGACAAGAATCCGGACGTGCAGTGGCATGCACGGCACGGCCTGGTGCTCACCGTGGCGGAGCTCATCCTGCTCT
>DATATJ010000121.1:0-13511 GCA_036268855.1 Vicinamibacterales bacterium | reverse complement strand
CATCATCGCCCTGGTGGTGCAGCAGCCGCTCGTCTGGATTCTGCACGGCATCGGTCTCACCGCGCGGCACGCGTTCTCCACTCAGCCGACCGCTCCGATGGGAGTCGAAGCCGTCTGGTCGCGCGTGTTCTGGGGCGGCGTGTTCGGCATCGCCCTCGCCTGGTTCGGGACGCGCTACGAGCTTGGCGCACACTGGCTGACCGCGACCGTCGTGTTCATCATCTCGGTCCGCACGGGCCTCGACTGGTTCGTGCTCCCGATGTTCTGGGGACACGCCTGGGCGGGCCTGACGGCCGACGCCCTCGTGACGCCGTTGATCCTCAACGCCGTCTGGGCATTCGCGACGGCCGCCCTGCTCGCGGTGATGACCATCGGCGCCGGCAAGGCAGGGCAGAGCCTGACCTAACGGCGCGACACCATGGCGGTCTGCGTGAACCGCGACACGGCGACCTGCTGTTGCAACGCGTCGAGCAGGAATGGCTTGCGCTCGCGTCCAAACAGCTCGACGGCCGATCGAGCCGTCTGCATCAGGCCGTGCGGTGTGTGCGCCTTGGACGCCAGCAGGTAGTGGCCCAGCTCGTGCGCCAGCGCACGCCCCAGTGCGCGCGCCACGTACATCTCGCGCTGGGCCTGCGGCATCATGCCGACGTTGCCCACGACGATGGACGAGGCGGCGAGCAGCGTTTCCGCATTCGCGTACGACACGTGAATCTGCTGATCCGGCTCGTCGGGCCGATCGAACGTGATCCAGCCCAACGGCGTCTGCGCTTCGGCGGTCGGCCCGCCGCGCTGGTTATCGATCGTCACGCGCAGCGTGGACGGCTGGTAGCGGTTGGCGTCGCCAGTGCGCCCGTACGGCGCGACTTCCGCAGGCCCGCGCTGCCAGACGAACGTGAATCCGTTCGGCCGCCAGATGTCGTCGGTTTCGGCGAGCAGCCGCGCGACGGTGGACGCCGGAATGTGCGGCGCGACGTAGACGCTGATGATAATCGGCGGCAACGCCGGCGAGGCGATCGGCGCGCGCGCCGCTTCCCCGCTCGTCGTGCGGGGTGCGGTGTCAGCCGTCGCAGAGATCAGGAGACCAACGGCGATCGTGAGAGCGGGAATCGCAGTGCGCATCCTGTCTGCAATAGACGGATCGCGCGCGCAGAAGTTTGATGTCCGGATGCGGGACGAATGGACAGTCGTCAGTCGTCAGTCGTCAGTCGTCAGTCGTCAGTCGTCAGTCGAGTGTTCGAAATCGACCGCGACGATCTGCTCGCACATCGACGCGCCGAACTGCGCGACCGGCACATGCTGCGGATCTTTCTGGTAGGCATCGAGCGCGGCGCGATCGCGAAAGCTGATGATCAGGCCTGTGTCGAACGAGCGGGCGGACCGCACGAGATCCTCGCCAACCTTCAGGTCGAGCACGCCGTCTAACGTCTTCAAGGCGCGCAGACGTTCCCGGTGTTGTGTGCGTGCGGCGGCGTCCGCCTCCGCCTTGTACCTGAACGACACGATGTGCATCAGCATGGCGTGATCCTACAGCTCCTCGCCCTCGATCTCATCGTCGGCGACGTCTACGACGACGCTGTGGATGTCCACCTGGAACCAGGCGCGGAACAGCGCGAGGTCGCGTCCGGCCGGCCACGTCGATTCGTCTTCCGTCCACGCAGCGAGCTGGAATTCGAACAGCCACATCGCGTTCTCTTCCACCCACTCCTGCACATCCTCTTCGAGCTCGAGCTCCGGCAGCAGGTACGCCGTGCCGTACGTCTTCGCGCGCGCCACCGTGATCGCCCCCTTGGCGAAGTCGGCATCGGTGCTCAGCGTCCAGTCGGTGTACGGCTGGGCGGCGGTGATCGTGACCGCAGTACGGTTGATGACGCGCATGCACCATCGTACAACGTGTTCGCGGTCAGTTCTCCTTCGAGCCGCGCTCGCGAAAATATTTCGTCATGATGATCAGCGCCAGGAGCTGCCCCCACTCCGAGACGATATTTCCGTAGACCTGGCCGGCCTTGCCGTTCGGATCGGCGCGTGCGAAGAGCACGGCCCACATCGCGCCCGTCGCGATGACGACGAGCGTGAGCGAATGATTCGACAGCGCCCGGAGCAGCCGGCTGTGCCAGCGGGGATGCGGCCGGCGGCTCTCCTTCGATCCGATCTCGCAGAAGTACTTGGTGAGGACGACGAAGGCGAGCGTCCCCAGCCAGTCCGCGATCGAATTGCCGAAGAACGCGCCGATGTGCGTCTGCGGATCGGCGGCGAGATACAGCACCAGCCAGAGGGTCCAGATCGCCCCGACGACGATCGTCAGCGAGTGCTCGGCGAAGAACCGGCGCTCCGGCCGCTGGTGTCGTCTGCCCACCAAAAGCGCAACTGCATATTTCCTTCCGTTTGGCATTAGGATGTCGGGGTGGCTGATGACCGACCGATGAAATCCTCGTTCGAGCTCGCGATGGAGCGCCTGAAGAAGCAGGACGCCGACGCCGGGATCGAAGCGCGTCCAGTGACCGATGCCCAGAAGGCGTCGATTGCGGAGGTCCGCAACTTCTACCAGGCCAAGCTCGCCGAGCAGCAGGTGTTGCACCAGTCCGCGGTGGCTGCGACCCTGGATCCCGCCGAGCGCGATGCCCTCGATCAGCAGTACCGCCGCGACTGCGAGCGGCTCGCGTCCGAGCGCGACTCGAAGATCGAGCGGATCCGGCGCTCGTAGGGGGCCCGGCTCAGCTTGCAGGGCCGCCGGCGCGAGCGTAGAGTGCTCCGCGAAGGAGGCTCACCATGGCCAACGATACGAACAAATGCGCGCATCCCAGCTGCAATTGCATGGTGGCCCGGGGCGGAGAGTACGGCAAGTACTGCAGCGAGTACTGCAAGGAGTCGAAAGGGGCGACCGAGCTGCGCTGCGACTGCAAGCACCCAGCCTGTCGCTAGCGGGCACGAAGCCGGACGCCCAGGTGACCGGCGACCGCGCGCCACGGTAAGATCCACGGGGCATGGACGTTCCCGAGCGCTTTGAACAGCTGATGGCCTTTCTGGGCTCCCAGCTGCCCGGTCCCGTCGATCAACAGGCGAGTGCTGACGGCTCCATCCAGTTCGTCGGTGGCGATCCGCCCGAAGTGGTGGCAGTGCTCACGCACGCGAGCCTGACGATCGCGGAGTTTTCTGGCGTCTGGGAGTCGCCCTTCAAGTTCACGGCGAAGCCGCGCCGCGTCGGCCTGCTGAAATGGCGGCGCCTGCCGGAGAACGCGCTGCTCGACGCGCTCTCCGCGCTCATCAAAGGTGCCCGCGAGGCGCGCCTGGCCTCGTTCCAGATCTGCCAGTACTGCGACCGCCGCACGGCGCCCGAATGGCTGCACGAGGATGGCGTCTGCCAGTCGTGCGCCGAACTGCACAATGGAGCAATACATTAAGTCGACAGTCGACAGTCGACGGTCGTCAGTCCCAGTCGGCAGTCGTCAGTGCGCGTCGGCAGTCGGCAGTCGTCAGTCGGCAGTCGTCAGTCGTCAGTCGTCAGCGTCAGTCGTCAGTCGTCAGCGTCAGCGTCAGCGTCAGCGTCAGCGTCAGCGTCAGCGTCAGCGTCGTCTATGAGCGCGATTCTAGGTCGGACCACCTCGCGTAGATCGTAGCGAGCTGCTGCTGAATCGCCTGCGCGCGGGCCAGGGCGGCGGCGATCGCTTCCGCGCCTTCCTTGTAGAATTCTGGCCCGGCCATCCTGGCCGTCAGCGTCTTCTGCTCGACTTCGAGCGCGTCGATCTGCGCGGGGAGATCCATGAGCTCGCGTTGCTCCTTGTAGGAGAGCTTCTTCGCGGCCCGCGGCGCGGCCGCGGTGGACGGACGCTCGGCGACCGCCTTGCCGCCAGCGCCCGTCGTTCGATCTGGTGAACGGACGGGAAGCCTCGGCGCCGCCACGCGCGCCGCATCGTCACGCTGCCGGAGCCAGTCTTCGTAGCCGCCGACGTATTCGCGTACGCGGCCCTGCCCTTCGAAGACGAACGTGCCCGTCACGACGTTGTCGAGAAACGCGCGGTCGTGGCTCACGAGCAGGAGCGTGCCGGGCCATTCCACCAGCTGCGCCTCGAGCAGCTCCAGCGTCTCGAGATCGAGATCGTTGGTCGGCTCGTCGAGCACGAGGACGTTCGCGGGCCGCGTGAACAAGCGTGCGAGCAAGAGGCGATTGCGTTCGCCGCCCGACAGCGCCTTCACCGGCGAGTACGCACGCTCGGGCGGGAACAGGAAATCACGCAGGTAGCTGTGAACGTGCCGCGAATTGCCGTTCACGGTGACCGTGTCGTTTCCCTCGCCCACCGTGTCGAACACGGTCCGCTCGGGATCGAGCTGCTCGCGCTGCTGATCGTAGTACGCGATCTGCACGTTTGCGCCGTGGCGCACCTCGCCGCGATCGGGCGCCAGCTCGCCGAGCAGCAGCCGCAACAGCGTCGTCTTGCCGGCGCCGTTGGGGCCGATCAGGCCGATGCGATCGCCGCGCATTACGCGGGCGGAGAAGTCTTCCACGACCGGATTGGCAAAGTTCCCGAGGTTCGCGGGGTGCCCAAGATTCCCGGGGTTCGGGGGAGTGGTGAACGACTTCGACACGTGCGTGGCTTCGAAGACCATCTTGCCCGACGGATCGGCCTGCTCGACCGTCAGGCGCACTTCGCCCAGTTGCTCCCGCCGCGCGGCGCGCGCCGCGCGCATCGCCATCAGCGCCTTGACGCGCCCTTCGTTCCGCGTCCGCCTCGCCTTGATGCCCTGCCGCAGCCACACCTCCTCTTCCGCGAGCTTCTTGTCGAACTTGTTCTGGAGCGTCGCCTCGTTCGCCAGCGCCTCTTCCTTCCGCCGCAGATACGTCGCGTAGTCGCCCGGCCATGACGTCAGCTGCCCACGATCGATTTCGATGATCCGCGTGGCGAGGCGCTGGAGGAACGCGCGGTCGTGAGTCACGAACACCACGGCGCCGGCGTACTCCGCCAGGAACGCCTCGAGCCACGTAATGGCCTCGATGTCGAGGTGATTCGTCGGCTCGTCGAGCAAGAGCAGCTCGGGCTGCGCCACCAGCGCCCGCGCGAGCAGCACGCGGCGCCGCCACCCGCCCGACAGCGTGTCCACGATCGTGTCGGCGGGCAGCTGCAACCGCTCGAGGACCAGTTCGACGCGCTGCTCGAGATTCCACCCGTCACGTTCCTCGAGCTCGTGCTGAAGCCGTCCGAGCCGCTCGAGCGCCGCGTCGCCGTGATCGCCGCCGGCCGTCATCTCGTGCACCGCACGGTGGTACGCCGTGATGACATCCCGCAAATCTCCGAGCCCGTCGGCGACGACGTCGAACACCGCGCGGTGGGCGGAGAGCGGTACGTCCTGTTCGAGGCGGGCGATGCGTACGCCAGGCTGCCGCCAGACCGTGCCCGAGTCGGGCGGCAGCTCGCCGCCGACAATCCGCAACAGCGTCGACTTGCCGGTCCCGTTGCGACCGATGAGCGACACGCGCTCGCCCGGCTCAATCTGCAGGGACGCCGCATCGAGCAGCGGCAGATGGCCGTACGCGATCGACACGCGGTCGAGAGAGACCAGGGGCATCCGCCAAACGTACCACGACCGCCGAGGTGCGTGTGCGACGCGTCACGCAAGCTCGTGCGGCGCGGCGGCCGGCCCAACCGTGGTGGCACGCGTCATGCTCGATGATGGGCTTGTGGATCCTCTGCCCGCGCCGCCTGTTCGTCGCCGCCGGCGCCGCTGGATCTGGGTCGTCAGCGCGCTGATCGCCGCGGGCGTAGTGTTCGCGGTGCTGCTCGTGGCTGCGGTCCCCCTGTCGTCGGATACCATGCGTCATCGCATGGTGCGATCGCTATCCGCACGCCTCGACAGCGACGTGTCGATCGGCGATCTGCATCTGCGCGTATTCCCGGGACTGCATGCCGAGGGCGAAGGCCTCGTCATACGGCAGCACGGGCGAGAGGACGTCCCGCCGCTCATCAGCGTGCGGCGCTTCTCGGTGGACGCGGACCTGATGGGGTTGATGCGCAAGCACGTCGCGCACGTTCAGGTGGAAGGGCTCGACATCGAGATCCCGCCGGATCGCCACCCCGACGACGCGGAGGACCTGCCGCGGAACGCGACGCCGCACGGAGCAGGGGACACCTCGGCCGGAGCCGGCATCGGGAACGGCATCGAGAAAACGGGATCAGGGCGAAACGCACCGAGCGCCGACGACATCGAAGAGGGCGTCCTGATCGACACGCTCGACAGCACGGACGCGCGGCTGGCGATCCTCTCGTCAAAACCCGACAAGCCGCCCAAGGTCTGGAACATCCACACCCTGCGGTTGCACACGGTCGGCACCGACCACGCGATGGCGTATCAAGCGACGCTCACCAACGGCATTCCGCGCGGCGAAATCGTCACGGCGGGCAACTTCGGTCCCTGGCAACGCGGCGAGCCTGGCCGGACGCCGCTCGACGGCACCTTCACGTTCGACCGGGCGGATCTCAGCATCTTCAAGGGCATCTCGGGGATCCTGTCGTCGAAGGGTTCGTTCACCGGCACGCTGGCGCGAATCGACGCGAACGGCACGACCCAGACGCCCGACTTCACGATCAAGGTCGGCGGCCACCCGTTTCCGCTTCAGACGACGTATCACGCGGTGATCGACGGAACGAACGGCGACACGCGGCTGGAGCGGATCGACGCCACATTCCTGCGGTCGTCGCTGGTGGCCCAAGGCGCGGTCGTCGACACGCCGGGCGCCCCGGGACGCGAAGTGCGGCTCGACATCGACATGGAGCACGCGCGCATCGAGGACATCATGAAGATGGCGGTCAAGGCGACGAAGCCGCCGATGACGGGTGCGCTGAAACTCGTCACCAGCTTTCTGCTGCCGCCAGGCGAGAGCGACGTCGTGCAGCGGCTGCAGCTGGACGGCCGGTTCACGATTGGCGAAGCGCGATTCACCAGCTACGACGTGCAGGGCAAGATCAACGAGCTGAGCCATCGTGGACGCGGACAGGCGGCGGACACGGACAAGGCGAGTGTCGTGTCGAATTTCCAGGGACGCTTCAAGCTGGGGCACGGCATGCTCCGGCTGCCCGAACTGCAGTTCTCCACGCCCGGCGCGGTGGTGAAGCTGGCGGGCTCCTACGCGTTGAAGCCGGAGGCGCTCGACTTCAAGGGCTCGCTCCTGCTCGACGCGAAGCTGTCGGAGACGCAGACCGGCATCAAGTCCTTCCTGCTGAAGGCCATCGATCCCCTGTTCAGGAAGAAGAACGGCACCGGCAGCGCCATTCCGATCAAGATCGACGGCACGCGGAGCGCCCCGTCCTTCGGTCTCGACCTCGGGCGCGTCTTCCACAGATAAAATCGCCGTCACGCCGCCAGACGGGGCGGATCTCGCGATCCCGGTCTGTGACAACAAGTTGCATCGCGATCCCGAGCGCTGATGTCACTATGATCTGACCGTGTGGATCGTTCGAATCGCCTTACGCCGCCCTTATACCTTCGTGGTCCTGGCGCTGCTGATTTTGATGGTGGGGCCGCTCACCATCGCGCGCACGCCGACCGACATCTTCCCCAACATCGACATCCCGGTGGTCGCGGTGGTGTGGAACTACGGCGGGCTCTCGGCCGAGGAGATGTCCAGCCGGATCATCACGGTCTATGAACGGTCGCTGACGACCACGGTCAACGACATCGAGCACATCGAATCCCAGTCGCTGCGCGGCATCTCGATCGTCAAGGTGTTCTTTCAGCCGGGCGCCAACATCGACCTCGCGGTCGCGCAGGTCACCGCAATCTCGCAATCGCAGCTGCGGCAGCTGCCGCCGGGGACGCAGCCGCCGTTCATCCTCGCGTTCAACGCATCGACGGTGCCGGTGCTGCAGCTCGCCCTCTCGGGAAAGAAGCTGTCGGAGCAGCAGCTCTTCGACCTCGGCGTCAACTTCCTGCGGACGCAGCTGGCGAGCATTCAGGGCGCGCAGATTCCCTATCCGTACGGCGGCAAGCAGCCGCAGATTCAGGTCGACCTCAATCCGGCGGCGCTGCAAGCCAAGCACCTCGTGCCGAACGATGTCGTCAACGCCATCAGTCAGCAGAACCTGATTCTGCCGGGCGGCACGGAGAAGATCGGCGGCACCGAGTACGACGTCAACCTGAATGGCAGTCCGCAGACGGTCGCCGAGCTGAACGACCTGCCGATCAAGACGGTCGGCGGCAGCACGATCTACGTCCACGACGTCGCCCACGTCCGCGACGGCTATCCGCCGCAGACCAACATCGTGCGCGTCAACGGGCTGCGCGCGTCGCTGTTGACGATTCAGAAGACCGGCAACGCCTCCACGCTCGACATCATCGCGAAGATCAAGAGCGCGCTCCCGCGAATTCGCGCGGGCCTTCCGCCAGAGCTCGACATCAAGGGGCTCGCGGACCAGTCGCTGTTCGTGCGCGCATCGATCGAAGGGGTGCTCCGGGAAGCGCTCATCGCCGCATGCCTGACCGCGCTGATGATTCTGGTGTTCCTCGGCAGCTGGCGGAGCACGCTGATCATCGCCGTCTCGATCCCGCTGTCCATTCTGATTTCGATCATCACCCTCAGCGCGCTCGGCGAGACGATCAACATCATGACCCTCGGCGGCCTCGCGCTCGCCGTCGGCATCCTCGTGGACGATGCGACGGTCGAGATCGAGAACATCAACCGCAATCTCGCGCAGGGCAAGCCGACGGAACAGGCCATCCTCGACGGCGCGCAGCAGATCGCGATACCGGCGTTCGTCTCGACGCTCTGCATCTGCATCGTGTTCGTGCCGATGTTCTTCCTCACCGGCGTCGGCCGGTATCTCTTCGTGCCGATGGCCGAGGCGGTCGTCTTCGCGATGCTGGCGTCGTACTTCCTCTCGCGCACCCTCGTGCCGACGATGGCCAAGTTCCTGCTGCGGCCGCATCCGGAGGATCCGTACGAGAGCCTGCGCAGCCGGAATCCGCTGACGCGCCTGCAGGGACATTTCGAGGTCTGGTTCGAGGAGCTGCGCCTGTCGTTCAAGGGCTGGCTGGCGGCGGCGATCGGGCACCGCGGCCTGTTCGCCGGCGCCTTCCTCCTGTGCTGTGTCGCATCCTTCGCGCTGCTGCCCTGGGTGGGCGAAGACTTCTTCCCCGCGGTCGACGGCGGTCAGTTCAAGCTGCACCTGCGCGCGCCGAGCGGCACACGCATCGAGGAGACCGCGATTCTCTGCGATCACGTCGAGGACGCGCTGCGGGGCCTGATTCCGTCGAACGAACTGGGCGGCATCATCGACAACGTCGGACTGCCCTACAGCGGCCTCAATCTCTCCTACAGCACGTCGGCGCCGGTCGGACCGGGCGACGCCGACATCATGGTCGCGCTGAACGACGGACACCGGCCGATCGCGGAGTACATGCACGATCTCCGGATGACGCTGCCGACGAAGTTTCCGGGCGTCGAATTCTCGTTCGTGCCCGCCGACATCGTCACGCAGATCCTGAACTTCGGGTTGCCCGCGCCGATCGACGTGCAGGTGGTCGGACGGAACCTGGCGGCGAATCGCGGATTCGCGGCGTCGCTGCTCCGCAAGCTGGCGCAGATTCCGGGCATCACGGACCTGCGCGTGCATCAGCAATTCGACCAGCCGCGCCTGAACCTCAACGTCGACCGCACGCGCGCGGCGCAGATGGGACTGACGCAGCGCGACGTCGCGACGAACCTGCTGATTTCGCTCTCCGGCAGCGGCCAGACGACGCCGACGTTCTGGCTCAACCCGCAGACGGGCGTCAGCTACGCCATCGCGACCCAGACGCCGCAGTACAAGCTGACGTCGCTGCAGGACCTCGGCAACATCCCGATCACGGGAGGCGGCAGCTCGAAAACGCAGGTGCTGGAAGCGCTGGCGACCGTATCGCGCGACAGCGGCACGCTCGTCGTCTCGCATTACGACGTGACGCCGGTGATCGACATCTACGGCGGCGTGCAGGGGCGCGATCTCGGCGGCGTCGCGGGCGACATCAACCGCATCGTGGCCAGCAGTCAGAAGTCGCTGCCGCGCGGATCGGAGCTCCGCGTGCGCGGCCAGATCGAGACGATGACCTCGTCGTTCGTCGGCCTGCTGGCCGGGCTGGCCCTCGCGATCGTCCTCGTGTACCTGCTGATCGTGGTGAACTTTCAGTCGTGGCTCGATCCGCTGATCATCATCTCGGCCCTGCCGGCGGCGCTGGCTGGCATCGTGTGGTTCCTGTTCCTCACCCACACGACGTTCAGCGTGCCGTCGCTCACCGGCGCGATCATGTGCATGGGCGTCGCGACCGCGAACAGTATTCTGGTGGTCAGCTTCGCGAAAGACGAGCTCGAAGGCGGCGCGAGCGCCGCGGCCGCCGCGCTCGCCGCAGGCTTCACGCGGTTCCGTCCGGTCCTGATGACCGCGCTCGCCATGATTATCGGCATGGTGCCGATGGCGCTGGGGCTCGGCGAAGGCGGCGAGCAGAATGCGCCACTCGGCCGCGCGGTGATCGGCGGCCTGATGCTGGCAACCGTCGCGACGCTGTTTTTCGTCCCGTCTGTCTTTGCGTTTCTGCACGGGCATAAGGCCGGTCCCAAAGGACCCGGCCTACAATCAGAGGAAGCGCAGGCAAGCCGGGCCATTGTGGACCCGGCGAGGCCGTAGGACCGGGTCCTGTCGGACTTGGGCGTCAGAGGAACGTCGATGATCGTAAGCGAGGAGCGAAGAAAGAGCAGGCTGGGGCCGACCGTGGGCGGCCTGTTGCTGCTGGGGATCCTGCTGGGCCTCGCGTTCTGGGGGATCGGGACGCGCGCCAAAGCGCTGGCCGTCGTCTCGAGGGAGACACGCGAGGCGGCGGTGCCGACCGTCGCCATCATCGCGCCCGAACGCGGCGCCCCGCGGCAGGAGATTACGCTGCCCGGCACGCTCGAGGCGTTCACGGACGCGCCAATTTACGCGCGGACGAACGGCTACCTGCGAAGACGGTACGTGGACATCGGCGCTCACGTGCACCCCGGCCAGGTCCTGGCCGACATCGACACCCCGGAAGTGGATCAGCAGCTCGAGCAGGCGCGCGCCGATCTCGCCACGGCGGAGGCGAACGAACGTCTCGCGCAGTCCACGGCAGAACGGTACCGCGACCTGATCAAGACCGATTCGGTGTCGAAGCAGGATCTGGACAACGCGAACGGCAGCCTCGAGGCGAAGTCGACGGCCGTCAATTCGTCGAAGGCGAACGTCCGGCGCCTGGAACAGCTGCACGGCTTCGGCAAGATCACGGCGCCGTTCGAAGGCGTCATCACCGCGCGCAACATCGACGTCGGCGCGCTGATCGATTCCGGCAGCAACGCCAAGGAGCTGTTCCACGAGGCGGCGGTGAACCGGCTGCGGCTCTTCGTCAACGTGCCCGAAATCTACTCGCGGGCGGCCGTCGCCGGTATGACGGCGGACCTCACGCTCTCCGAGTTTCCCGGGCGCACCTTCGCGGGGACGCTGGCGAGAACAGCGCAGGCGATCGACGTCGCCTCCCGCACGCTGCTGACCGAGATCGACGTGGAGAATGCCAAAGGCGAGCTGCTCCCGGGCTCGTACGCCGAAGTGCGCCTGAAGGTGTCCACCGACAAGGCCTCGTTCAAGCTGCCGGTGAACGCCGTGATGTTCCGCACCGAAGGCGTCCAGGTGGCGCTCGTGGACGCCAACGACCGCGTCACGCTGCACCCGATCACGCTCGGGCGCGACTACGGCAACGCCATCGAAGTCGTCTCGGGCCTGACCGGCAGCGAGCGGATCATCGTCAACCCGCCCGATTCCATCGAGAGCGGACAGACCGTCCGCGTCGGCGGCGCGTCCCAGCCGTGACGCGCGCGAGTCGAAACGCGACGCCGCGCGCCGCGCTGCGGTCTGCCCTCATCCTCGTGCTGCTCGCCAGCGCCGCGTGCGCGCCGAAGATGAAGTACGTGACGCCGGCCGCGGAAGTGGCGCCAGCCTTCAAGGAAAACGTGAACTGGAAGGCGCCGCAGCCGAGCGACACGGAGCTGCGCGGCAACTGGTGGGAGCTCTTCAAGGATTCCGATCTGAACGCGCTCGAAGAGCGGATCGATGTCTCGAACCAGAACCTGAAGGCAGCCGAGTCGCAGTTCGTCCAGGCGCGCGCGCTGGTGCGCGCCACGCGTTCGAACCTCTTCCCCACCGTCACCGCCGACCCATCGATCGTCCGGGCGCGGCAATCCACCAACCGCGCGACCGGATCGGTCAAGGGCAGCTATGCCGACTTCCTGCTGCCGGCCGACGTCTCGTATGAGGCCGACGTGTGGGGGCGGATCCGGAACGCCGTCGAGGCCAGCCGGTTCGACGCGCAAGCCTCGGCGGCCGATCTCGAAACGGCGCGGCTGAGCGTGCACGCGGAGCTCGCCGTGGATTACTTCTCTCTCCGCGGCATCGACCGCGAGAAAGAGCTGCTCGACTCCGCGGTCGCCGCCTTCGAAAAGGCGCTCGACCTCACCCAGAACCGCTTCCGCGGCGGGATCGTCTCCGAAGCCGACGTGGCGCTCGCCGAGACCCAGCTCGAGACGACGCGCGCCCAGGCGGTGGACGTGGAAGTCGAGCGCGCCGCACTGGAGCACGCCATCGCCGTGCTGGTCGGACAGCCTGCCTCGACGTTTTCCGTCGGCAGCGGCTCGCTGCGCGACGAGCCGCCGGGGGTCCCCGCGGGCGTCCCGTCAGCGCTGCTCGAGCGCCGGCCGGACATCGCGGCAGCCGAACGTCGCGTGGCCGCAGCCAACGCGCAGGTCGGCGTGGCGACGGCTGCGTTTTATCCGATCCTCACGCTCTCGGGCTCGGGCGGATTCGAAAGCAGCTCGATCGGCAACTGGCTCGCCAGCGCGAGCAATTTCTGGACGATCGGTCCGGCGGCGCTCGTCACCGTGTTCGACGCCGGCCGCCGCCACGCCGTCGCCGATCAGGCGCGCGCCGCCTACGCGGAAGCGGCGGCGGAGTACCGCCAGTCGATCCTGTCGGCGTTCGGCGAGGTCGAGGATCAGCTCGCCGCCCTTCGCGTGCTGGACAACGAAGCGACGATTCAGAACCGCGCCGTCGATGCGGCCGAGCGATCGTTGGAGCAGGCCACCAACAGGTATCGCGGAGGGCTTGCGACCTACCTCGAGGTCACGTCCGCCCAGAACGTCGCGCTGACCAACGAGCGCGTGGCCGTCGAAGTACTGACGCGGCGAATGACCGCCAGCGTGCTGCTGATGAAAGGCCTCGGCGGCGGCTGGCAGGCGTCCACGCTGCCGCAGGTCCCCTAAGGGGTTCTCGATGCGAGCGATGTCGCGACGCGCCAGATCGGCCCGCGTCAGCGCGCCTCGCGGCTGAAGGCCTTCAGCCACGCGCGCGCGTCCTGGTAACCCGGGCACGCGGCCGCGACCAGCTTCCAGAATTTCGGCGAGTGATCCATCCGCTTGAGGTGCATCAGCTCGTGGATCATCACGTAATCGCGCACGAAATCGGGCATCGTCACCAGCCGCCAATTCAGGC
>DATATJ010000120.1:0-10138 GCA_036268855.1 Vicinamibacterales bacterium | reverse complement strand
GAGCACCTCGAGGCCCTCGTCCGACGTTTCCGCCGTGACGACCGAAAAGCCGTGCATCTCCAGAAACCTGACCAGCGGCCGTCGGACGGAGACGTCGTCCTCGACGACGAGCACAAGACGGGCGGCGTCCTTGTTCATGGTTCGAAATCCCGGCACAGTATACGTGAAAAGGAGGTGTCCCCTTGCGCAGAACGACATTGGCGGCCGTCACCCTGGTTATCGCCGCGGCGCTCGGCACCAGCGGTCTCGCCCTGCAGCGCGCGAGCCCGCACGAGAGCGTCACCGAAACGATCGATCGGGCGGCCATCACGGTGACCTATGGACGGCCCTACATGCGCGGCCGCGAGATCTTTGGCGCGCTCGTCCCGTACGGGCGGGTCTGGTGTCCGGGCGCCGACGAAGCCACGGTCCTCGAGAGCAACCGCACCCTGCAATTCGGCGCGCTGACCGTGCCCGCGGGCCCGCACACGATCTGGATGCTGCCAACGGCCGACGCGTGGACGCTCGTCATCAGCAGGCAGCCAAGCGGATTCCACACGCGGTATCCGGCGTCGTCGGATCTGGGTCGCCTCGAACTGCAGAAGCGCACGCTGTCGTCGCCGATCGAGCAACTGACGTTTGCGATCCGCGCCAACCCGTCGGGCGGCGGCACGCTGGCGATGATGTGGGCGGCGACCGAAGTGTCGGCGCCATTCACCGTAGTACAATGACCGCTTTCGCCGGCGGGCGCCTGTAGCTCAGTGGTAGAGCATCCGACTTTTAATCGGATGGCCGTTGGTTCAATTCCAACCAGGCGCACTTTTTTTCGATCTCCTCGCACGCCTTCACGGCCTGCGCGCGACATCGTCATCGCACGGCCTGCGCGTGAATGAGGTGGCGCACGACCGGTTCGCCGAGACTGTAGCGTTGAATCCGCTGCTCGAGCTCGCCGTCGCTACGCGTGAGGCGCTCGTGCTGGCGGAGGTGTTCCGCCCAGGAGGTCACGAGAAACGTCTCGACGTACAGCTCGGGGTTCTCGAGATCGCGATAGACGCCCCATCGTGACGCGCCGTCGCGCCGCCTGACGCGTTCAAACTTCTGCATCGCCTGCAGAAACGACTCGGCGTTCTCCGGCTCGACGCGGTATTGCACGGTCACCAGCACCGGGCCATCGTCCAGTCCGGGCACGGCGCTCTGAACGATGGCGGGCATCCGCCAGTGGTTCCACGGGCTCACGTCGACCGTCGTGTCTGGAAGTTTCGCGACGAGCCCGAGTGCCGTCGTCGCGATGGTCGCCAGGCCCGCCGCCAACAGCGCCCGGTCGACGCCGACGTGCGCGCCGAGCGTACCCCAGACCACGCTGCCCGCCGCGAGGCCCCCTTGCGTGACGAGCATGAAAATCGACAGCACGCGGGCGCGGACCCAATCCGGCGCCAGACTCTGAACGAGCGCATTGGCGAGCGAGATGAAGATGATCCAGGCTCCCCCGCCAACGAGCATTACGAGCATCAGGCCGGGCAACGTGTGCAGCGCGGCGACGGCCACGATCATCGCGCCGAGAATGGCGACGGCGGTGGAGACCACGACCTCAGTCGGCCATCGCGCGCGTGCGGGCTGCATCACCAGCGCGCCCGCGACCGCACCGGCCCCGAAGCCTCCCAGCAGGACGCCGTATCCGATCGCGCTGCCGCTGACGATGTGCGCGACGGTCGGCAACAGCGCAAACAGCGCGCTCGCGCAGAACATCACCACGGCCGACCGCGCCATCACCGCGCGGATCGCCGGCACGTTGCGAACGTAGCGGATGGCCGCGACGGTGGCGCCGCCCAGCGTTTCCGGAGGCGCTGTTCGCGCTCGAGCCGTGCGTTTCCAGCGGGAGACCACGAGGATGACGCCGACGAACGACACGACGTTCACCGTGAACGCCGCGCCGATGCCGGCGAAGGCGATCAGCGCGCCGGCGAGCGCTGGCCCGGTGGCGCGGGCGATATTGAACTCGATGCCGTTCAGCGCGGCCGCGGCCGGCAAATCCTCGGTGCGGACCAGCTCGGGCAGCACCGCGCGCCATGTCGGCGTCTCGATCGCATCGCCTGCCGACAGGGCGAACGTCAGCGCGAGCAGGAGCCATGGGGTCATCACGCCGGCGAACGTCGCCGCCGCCAACGCAATGGCCACGCAGAGCATCCACGCTTCGGTATATAGAATCAGCTTGCGCCGATCCGCGATGTCCCCGATGGCGCCGGCCGGCAGCGCGAAGAGAAAGAACGGGAGCGTCGAAGCCGTCTGGGTCAGGGCGACGAACAGCGGGCTCGCGGCAAGCGACACCATGAGCCATGCCGATCCAACGCCCTGCATGAAGGTGCCGACATCCGAAACGACGTCCGCGACGAGCAGGTGGCGGAAGATTGGCGTCCGCAGCGGACGCCACAATCCGGCCGCTTCATGTGTTGACGACATCACGGAGGATCTGCAGACAACAATCCGACACCGAGCGCCACGCGAGCGGACACGATCATGATGCGGCGAAGGGGATCGTTCCACGTCATAGGGATGTCATCAACGATTCATCGTCTGCTTGCTACTCTTCCGCCGTTGATGCCGGCGAAGCGGCCCGCTCCAAAACAAACCACTCGCGCACAGGGTTCGGCCAGGGCGGCGGCATCGTCGGGCGTCGAGCCGACGGCGTCCGGCGGTCCATGCTGCCCGCATCCGAAATGCGGCTCGCTCGACACCCGCGACGCTTCGCCCCCGGGCGGCAGACCGACGTTCCATTGCCGCACCTGCCGGCGCTGGTGGCACCCGGAGAGGCGCCGCATTCCCCGGTAAGCACCCCAACCATCATTGAGCTTCGATCGGATAACCCTTGCCGACCCAGTCGGTCGCGAAATTATTCGGCAGGGTGACCACGCGCAGGTGTGTGAAGCCCATCTCGCGCAGCGCGCTGAACGCCGGATGCAGGTTCGGACAGGCGGCCAGTGGACAGCAGCCGCAATAGACGACGAGGTCGGACGATCGCGGCAGCGGCTCGGCCCACGCTTTCAAATCCGCGAGCCCGGCGACAGACGACGCCGGGCCGTGGAACGAGGCGCCGGGAATATGCCCCGCGCGATAGAGAGAAGGAAAACCGACGCAGACGACCGTCGGCGTGTGGCCCGGCGCACCGGCCAGTTCCCTCACGAGGTCGGCCGGCTCGACGGTCTGCTCTCGCGTCCACGGCTCCGGCTGCGGCGGTTGCAGGCGAGTGGGCGCCGCGATGGCCGTCGTCCCGCCGCGCAGCGCCAAGAGCCATCTTCCGCTGCAGGCAAAGGCCGCGAGGGTCAATGCAACGTAGACCACCATCCTGCTCGAACGCGCTTTCCGGCCGGCGATTCTCATGCCCTCATGTTGGCTCATTGCCGCCCCGCAAGCCAACGACCTCTTGGCGCCGCGCAAAATCGACCGATCAACGGTGAACAGCCCGGCAACAGAAGAGCGCGATACTATGGCGAGTAGCCAAAGCCAGAACCGGAGGACGGGCTATGAACCGCCGTCAGCTTGTGGGCACGATCCTCGCGCTGCTATGTGTGTCGCTCTCGGCACAGCAGCCGGCGCCCGCCACGGTGCAGCCGGCCGTCCGCGGCCAGCCTCCGACGTTCAAGCTTGCGGTGAACTTCATCGAGGTTGACGCCGTCGTGACGGATGCCAGTGGAAGTCCTGTCCGCGGCCTCACGAAAAACGACTTCCGGCTGCTCGAAGACGGAAAGCCTCAGGACATCTCGTCATTCTCAATCGTCGACCTTCCGGTCGACTTCGGTCAGCCGCCGGCGACGAAGACGGCCGTCACTTCCGACGTCGCCTCGAACGCCGAGCCCTTCGAGGGCCGGCTGTACCTGATGGTGATCGACGACGCCCATACCCAGCCGGACCAGGCGCAGCGCCTGAGGGCCGCCGCGCGGCTGTTCGTCGAACGCGATCTCGGCCCGAACGATCGGATGGCCGTGATCCACGACGCCGATTCACCAGACACGAATCAGCCGTTCACCAGCGACAAGCCGCGTCTTCTTGCGGCGATCGACAAGACCAGTGGCCACAGCCTCGGGTCCGCGACGCTGAACACGATGAATGGCACGTCCGGTTCGGGTGGAGGAAGCAGAGCTCCCGAAGATGTGGATTCCTTTGATGCCCAGCAGGCGCGCGACGCTCGCGCGGCCTATGGCACCCTCCAGCGCGTCGCCGACTGGCTGGCGCGTGTCAGCAATCGGCGGAAAGCGATCCTGTTCATCAGCGAGGGCATCGATTACGACATCCAGAACGTCGTCCCCAATCCCGGCGCCACGGCGCTGGCCCGCATCGAGCCGGGCGCCAACATCGCAAACGTTCGCTCGGCGGGCGCCGTGATGGACGCGATGACCGGCGCCATCGACGCGGCGACGCGAAACAACGTGGCGATCTACGGCATCGATCCGCGCGGGCTCGCCAACGACGGCGGCGGCATGGACATCGAGCAGGGTCCACACCCGTCATTGGGCAACGAAGATCAACTGGGTCAGGCCAGCCTGCGAACGCTGTCTGGGCAAACCGGCGGCCTCGCCGTTATCGGGCGCAACGACTTCTCCGCTGCGTACCGGCGGATCGCTTCCGACAACAGCTCGTATTACGTCCTGGCCTACTACCCGGGCGACAGCAAGCGCGACGGCAAATTCCACAAGATCGAGGTCCACGTCGATCGACCCGGCCTCACCGTGCGGGCGCGCCGCGGTTACACCGTGCCGAAGCGCGACGAGAAACCGGCGGCGGTCGCAGCCCGCGGTGCGCCTTCCGATCTGGAAGCGGCGCTCGCGAGTCCGATCCCGGTGAGCGGCCTGACGATGGACGTATTCGCCGTGCCGTTCAAGGGTGCGGCGTCAGACACATCGGTCCTGATCGGCACGGAGTTCCACGCCGGCGACCTCCACCTGACCGGCGGCGATACCATTCAGCTCGCCTACGAAGCCATCGACTCCGCAGGCCGAAGCGTGGTGAATCACGTCGAGACGATCACCCTTCCACCCGGGACGGACGTGAAGGCCCGGGTCGAGCAGAACGGGCTTCGGCTGCTCGAGCGGTTGAATCTGCCGCCGGGTCCCTGTCAGCTGCGGGTTGCCGCACGCGACCCGGACGGTCGCATCGGGTCCGTCATCTCGGAGCTGGCTATTCCCGACTTCAACAAGGGGCCGATCGAACTGAGCGGGGTCGCGCTGACCTCGACGACGGCATCCAGGATGCCGACCGGCAAGGTGGACGACGCGCTGCGCAGCAGCTTGCCCGCGGCGCCCAGTGCGCTGCGCGTGTTCCCACAAACAGACACGATTGCGCTTTACGCCGAGGCGTACGCATCAGCCGCCAGCCCAGCCCGCGAAATCGAGGTCTCTGCTGCCGTGACGGACGCAGCCGGAAAGCGGATGCTCGAGCGCCAGCTGACCGGAGACGCCGCCGCCGAGCCGTCAACGCATCCTGGCACGGCAGCTTTCGGCGCACGCGTGCCGATGGCCGATCTGAGCCCGGGCCCCTACGTGCTCACCGTCACCGCAAAGCCGCGCGCTGACGGCACTGCCGCAGCATCCCGGCAGGTGCCCTTCACCGTCTCCGCGCTGACGGTCTCCACCGTTGCGACATCTACATCATCGGTCGCGGTGGGTCCATGCTGTGGTGTCAAGGGATCCTATGAGGCGGCGGTCCGCGCGTTCGCGCACGGCGATCGCACGTCTGCTTCGATCGCGATCGTGCGTGCGCCTGCGTCGCAGCTGCAGCACGCGCTCTCGAGCGTCGACGCGCGCGATCCACGATTGCTCGAGGCCGCGGCGACGATGCACCTGGTACTCGCTGCAAGGGCGCTGGAATCCGAGCGCTACGACGACATGTCGCGGCAGCTCACCAGCAGCGATGCCGTCTTCCAGCGACTTCGCATACCGGAGGAAGATCCGGCGTTCGTGGGCAATTGGTACCTCGCGTCAGCCGTGATGCAAATGAACGTGGTGGACGTCACCGCTGCCGCAGCCCTGACGGAGCGCGGAATCAAGGGCGGGACTGCGGCGGCCGACGTGCGGCTGGCCCAAGGGATCGTCCTCGAGACGGCCGTGCACTTGAGCGGCGTCCAGAGCGTGATTCCTTGCACGAGTTGCCCGGCTGCATCGCTGCTGAGAAGCTATGGCATCCGCGGCATGTTTCGGAGATCCCTTGGACCCGAATGGTCAGACCAGCGGCAGCGCACCGCCCAATTGAGCGAGGCCGAAACCGCCTATCGGCAGTCGCTCGAAGCCGATGCGACCATGGCAGAAGCGAGACTGCGGCTCGGGCGCACGCTGCTGCTCGAAGGCAACGCCCGCGACGCCCGGATCGAGCTCGAACATGTGGTGAACGACGCCGGCGACGCGCGGCTCTCGTATCTGGCGCATTTGTTTCTTGCCGATTTGTTCGAGCGCGCGAAAGACAGCGACGGCGCGATCCGCGAGTATTCTGCCGCCCTTCTCATCAGTCCTTCGTCGCGCGAGGCGTACGTGGGCCTCAGCAACCTCGCACTGCTCGCGGGCGACGATCGTCGAGCGCGCGACTACGTCCAGCAGTGGACGAGGCGGCCGACCGCGACGATCGTCGACCCGTGGAGCGCGTATCTGCGGGGCCTCGACCAGCTCGAGCCGGCATTGCAGCATTTGCTCAGGATCATCTCCCAATGAAATTCGTCGCCGTCCTCGCTGCGGCCGGTATCGTCACAGGCGCCGCCCGCATGCAGCAGCCGCAGTTCAAGGCCGGCGTCGACGTCGTACGGGTCGATGTCTCGGTCACCGATCACGGTAAGCCGGTGCGGAACTTGACCGGCGCCAACTTCGTGGTGACCGACAACGGCACGTCCGAGCCGGTCGCCAGTGTGACGCTCGAGCGGTTACCGCTCCGCGTGGTGCTGGTGCTGGACACGAGCGCCAGCGTGGAGGGATCGGCCATGGCGACTTTGCTCGACGCCAGCCGCGGTCTCGTCGGTGCGCTGAAGCCGACGGATCGGATTGCGGTCCTGGCGGTCTCGGACGACGTGAAGCTGGTCACCGGGTTCGACGCCGCCCGCTCAGCCGCGCTGGATACGCTCGCGCGCGTCCGCGCGGGAGGTTCGACCTCGTTGTACGACGCGCTGCAGGTCGCCTTCGAGCTCGTACAACTCGACGAGGCCGGCGGCGGCGCACGGCCGCTGATCATCGTCTGCACCGACGGTCTGGACACAGCCAGCTGGCTGAGTGGTGACGACGCGGTTCAAGCCGCACGCCGTGCGGATGTCGTGGTCCACGTGATCGATCCATCGGGCTCACCCGCATACGGATTGGCCAAGCACATCGACACGGTTGCACAAGTGTCGGGTGGACACACCTGGCCCGCGACGTCGGAGCGCGATCTCAAGGAGCTGTTCACCGCGACGTTGACCGAGATGCGCGACCGGTATCTCTTGACGTTCTCGCCGCAGACGCCTGCGCGCGAGGGGTGGCACGATTTGAAGGTGACGCTCAAGAACGCGCACGGCGACGTCCTCGCTCGGCCGGGGTACTACGTCGCGAACAATGGAAAAGGCCATGGTTGATCCGATGGGCAGACATCTCGACGGCGGGCAGATCGGCCGCCGGCAGTTCGTGGCGAGTTGTGCCGCCGGCGCAGTGCTGGCCGGACGGTTTGCACACGCCGCGACGGCACCGCTGAAAGCGACGGCCATCGACCATATCTCGTACGAGTCGAAGGACTACAAGAAGACACGCGACTTCTACGTCGCGCTCTTCGGCTTCCAGGTGTCAGAGGAGGACGACAGGCAGCTGTACCTGTGGGCTGGCACCTCGCTGCTGAGCGCGAAGAATACTCCGGCAGCTGCCGTGCCCTCCATCGACCATTTTGGCGTCACCGTGGATCCGTGGGACGCCCCTGCAGTGGCAACAGCGCTTCAGGAGCGCGGCATGATGGGCCAATTCATCCGCAATGATCCGCACGACCCGCAGGGGCGAAGCGCGTTCACGCGGGACGCGGACGGATTCACGCTCCAGTTGGACCCGAAGGATCTGGTGACGAGGCCGGCAGCGGTCGTGTCGGCAGCGCCGCTCAGGGCCGTCGCGCTCCACCACATCTCATATGCGTGCCCGGACTACGCGAAGACGCGCGATTTCTACCGTGACTTTCTCGGTGCGCGGGTCACCAACGACGATGGCCATCAGGCGGATGTCTGGTTCGGCGATATCTACATGGCGATCAGGACCACTGCCGATGGCGGCTCCCGGCCGACCGTCGATCGGGTCGCGTGGACAGTGGCGGACTGGGATTCCCAACGCGTGTCCGCGGTGTTGACGCAGCACAGCCTCGAGGTGCAGGCCGCGGTTGATGGCGAAAGCATCCTGACCCGCGATCTCAACGGCTACCCGCTCGAACTGTGCAGCGGGCGCAAGCGGCGCTGACCGTCATCGGATCGGCCCGACACGCCCGTCATTCGGGTTTGACATCGTCGCGTTAGATGTCTACAGTGTAGACATCTTGACCGACCCGATTGGCCCCTTCGAGCAAGCCGTCCTCCTCGCCCTCATCCATCTTGGCAAGGAGGCGTACGGCCGCGCGATTCTCCACGAAATTCAAGTCCGCCTCGATCGCGACGTCTCGGCGGGCGCCGTCTACGCGACGCTCGAGCGGCTCGAGACCAAGGGGCTCGCATCGTCGAAGCTCGCGCCGGGCACCGCCATTCGCGGCGGACGCGCCCGGCGCTACTTCGCGCCGACGGGCGCCGGCGTCCGCGCGTTGAACGATGCCCGGTCGGCCACCGACCGCTTGTGGCAAGGGCTCGTCTGGCCGCTGAAGGTGCGCGCATGATCCGAGATGAACCGATCCCGCCGCGATGGGCGGAAGGGCTGCTGCTGTTGCTGCTGAAGCCGGCGGATCGCGAATCGATTTCCGGCGACCTGCTGGAGGAATACCGGGCGGCGCGGCGGCCAGCGCTCGGCGCGCTTCGCGCGAACGCCTGGTATATCAAGCACGTGCTGAGCGTGCTCTGGCCGCTGATTCGACCGTGCGCCTTCGCCGTGGCCGCGCACGCCATCCTCCTCGCCTTGACGGTCTTTCGCCCCGGTCACCACGCGCCGCATCCCGCAGGCGACACGAACCACTCCGCGCTGACGCTGACACTCGTCGGCGCTCTCTGGTACGGCAGCCTGGCCCCGGCGCCGCTTGTTTCCCTGCTCGACGGGCTGATTTACTTCCTGGCGGGTTATCGCGGTACTCGGCGCACGCGTCTCGCGAGGACCGGCATCCTCACGGCCGCCGCCACCAGCATCGTCGGATTCGTTGTCCTGTTCGCGGCCGCGGCGGCGGTCACGCCCGGTCTGGTCGCCGGGACGATCGGTCACCCGTTCATCGTCATCATTCTCGCGGTGTATCTGAGCTTCCCGCTCGGTTACGGAGCGCTCCTGGGCGCTGTGGCGGGGGTCGTCGCGAAATGGATCGTGCCGCGAGACCGAGGGTTCCGCCTGCCTCACGCGGAGTTCTAGGACACCGCTCGAGAGCGGATCGGCGCGACCCGCCAACGCATGTACGCAACGAACGTGGCCAGCACCAGCAGGACAAGGGTGGTGGCGGCGGAGCTTCCTTCACCGCGGGACAGATGGAAAATCGTGGCGCTGACCATGACGATCATCACGCCGGCAGCGGCGCCGGGTACCAGCCACGGCTGAATGCGCGTCAGGCCCGGAAGCGTCAGTCCCACGGCCGCCAGGACTTCGGCGACACCCAGAAACAGCCAGAACCCGCGCGGCAGCGCGGCGTTCATCTGGTCCGCGATTGCCGCAGGCGGGAACAGGAGCAAGCCTCCATGCGCGAGGAACGCGAGCGCGAGCAGCACCTGAAGCACCCAGAGCAGGATATTCATATCGTCCGTCCTTGCTGGCACATGCCGCCGGTCGTCCCCATGATCGCCGCGAATCATGCCGCCATTCACTCGTCGAACGAAAGGCAGCCGGATCGACACGCTCGGCCATAAAGCCCAGCGCCCGCAGATTGATTCATGGGCACGCCGGAACAGATCAGGTATATCCCGATAGGGTATCCCGATGGGGCACGTTCTTGCAGCGTGCTCGGCCAATGCCGAGCACCGTGCTCATCGTTGAGGACGATCCCGCCCTTCGCGAGATGATGG
>DATATJ010000119.1:0-1643 GCA_036268855.1 Vicinamibacterales bacterium | reverse complement strand
TGGGCGCAGTACACGACGCCGATCCGCAACCTCTGGATGTGCGGGTCCGCCACGCACCCCGGCGGCGGCATCATGGGCGCGCCCGGCAGGAACGCGGCGCTCAGGATCCTGGGACAGACGCGGTGATCTCTGCCACCTTCTTCTATCACGAAGACATTCATGAAACGGCTGGTGAAGTCAAAGACACACCAGTCCTGAGCGTGCGCGGCCGGCGTATCAAGCTATCCGGCCGTGCGCGCGGCTGATCCTCTCGAACGTGCGAACGTGGCAACCGACATGCTCCAGACTTCTGACGTTAACGGTCACGCATTCATCCGAGCTCGCGTCCGCGAGCTCAATGTCAGTTGGGACCGCGTCGACGATCAATCACAAATCGACCCGCGGCGGGTCATGTCTTCGCCGACCGCCGACGCGGAGAGGCTACGCGCGCGGCCAGGTGTCGAAGAGTGCGTCGCACAACGCACGAGCGACGGCGACCCGGGCCTTCAACATCCCTTTCCGAACGGCGAGCTGACGAGCCCAACGCCCGAAGTCGTCCTGCCGCCGGAATTGATGAATCGCCGCTTCGATCAGCGTCCATCGCATCCACGGCGAGCCGGCTTTGGTGATGCGACCGCTCCACTGCCGGCCGCCGCTGCGCTCGACCCGCGGCACGAGCCCCGCATAACTCGCGAGGTGTGGTCCATCGGGAAAGCGCGTGATGGTGCCGATTTCGGCCCGCAGCGTGACACTGAACACCGGCCCGAACCCGGGCCGGGTGTCCAACGCGCGCGCGATCACATCGGTCGCCGCCGTCGCGCGGATCGCGCTCACCACCGGGACCAATTGTCCGCGCACATCGACCAGGATCTGCCGCAGTCCGCGCAGACTCGCGCCGCCCCAGCCCGGCAGCGTGAGGCGCGCCAGCCACGCAGCGCCGCGCTGGCTGAACAACGATCGCACGGGGACGACGACCCCGTGGCGCAGCAGCAGGGCATGAATCCGCTGTTTGACGCTCGCTTGCAGTCGAGCGAGATGGCAGCGGTAGCGACACAACTCGCGGAGGTCGCGAATCGGCGGCGGCGGGTAGTAGATCCCCACCACGCTGTCCCGTCGCAACGCATCGGCGAGACGCTGCGCGTCGAGCCGGTCGGTCTTCGCCGCATACCCAGCTTTCAACCGGGTCTTGCGGGCATCGACGACATGGACGGCTCCGACGTGCGTCACGATCCGATCGACAAACGCCCACGTGGGACTCGACGCTTCGACGGCGATCCGGCTCTGTGGACCGCACCGCGTCAGCAATCCCGCAATGCCCTCGTCGGTCGTCGGCCACCGTTGCTCCCACTGTCGTTCTCCCGTCCTTGCGATCGCGCACACCTGAAAAAACGCCTTGTGCAAATCGACGCCGATATACTCTTGCTCCACGGCCGCCCTCCTCCTGCGTCCGGAGCACTGTCCGTTGCCACGAACATGCTACGACGCTCGAGCACAGGACGGCCGTTTCATCCGATCACGAAGAACCACGAAGGCTCTGTCCGAACAACGGTTACAAGACAACCCGGCGAATGCCTTGCTTCAGTAGCGCCACATTGAAGTTCACGACGAGCCCCGCGCACACCGAGGGCGCGAAGGTAACTTACGACCTGAGCGACGTGGACCGG
>DATATJ010000118.1:0-3575 GCA_036268855.1 Vicinamibacterales bacterium | reverse complement strand
GTCGCAGGAAGGGCCGGCTCAGGGACGGCGGAGGGGAACGTAATTGCAAATGGCAGATGGCGCATTGCAAATTCAGAATGACGTTGGTCTTGGCCGGTGATGGGCATCATCGTGACGGAGTCCGAGCTCGGTGACGCCGTGGCGCGGGATCGCGCGGCGGGGCGCACGATCGCGTTCGCCAACGGTTGCTTCGACCTGCTGCACGTCGGCCACATCCGCTACCTGCAGGCCGCGGCCGCCGAAGCCGATCGGCTGATCGTCGCCGTCAACGACGATCGATCCCTATCGTCTTTGAAAGGTCCGGGGCGCCCCATCCTGAGCGCGGCCGATCGCGCCGAGCTCGTCGCGGCGCTTCGCGGGGTGGATTACGTGGTTGTGTTCGGCGATGCCACAGTCGAGCGTCTCCTGCGGCGCCTCGAGCCCGACGTGCACTGTAAGGGCACCGACTACACGGTGGAGACGGTGCCCGAGCGGGCGGTCGTCCAGGCCTATGGCGGCCGCACGGCCATCGTCGGCGATCCCAAACAGCATTCGACACGCGATCTGCTGACGCGGCTGGCGCGTGGCTGAATCGACACCGGATCGCATTCTCCTGGTACGCCTCGGCGCGCTGGGCGACATCGTCCACGCGATTCCGGTGGCGGCCGCGCTGCGACGCGCGTTTCCGTCGGCGCGCATCGACTGGCTCGTGAGCGCCAAGCACCGCGAGATTCTCGACCTCGTGCCGGTGATCGACCGGCGCCTCGTGATCGCCGATCGGCGGCTCGAAGGCACAGACCCTCGACGCGGGGCCGCCGCCGGCGGCACGTCGCTGCTGCAGGCGATCGGCGAGCTGCGGCGCGCGCGGTACGACGTGGCGATCGACATGCAGGGGCTGATCAAGTCGGCGGTGCTCGCGCGCGCCTCGGGCGCGTCGCGCGTCATCGGCTTCGCGGCGTCTTATGTGCGCGAGCGGCTCGCGCGGATCTGCTACACCGAGGCGTACGATCCCGGATCGCGTGGCGTGCGCGATCGCCGCGAGACGCGGCACATCGTGGACGTCAACCTCGGCTTGCTCACGCCGCTCGGCCTCACAGTCGCGGCTCCGGAGTTTCCGATCGAAGTGGTGAAATCGGCCGCCGCCAACGCTGTCGCCGAACAGACTGGCGCGCGATACGCGCTGCTCAACCCGGGCGCGGCATGGCCGAACAAGCGCTGGCCGCCCGCACGGTTCGGCGCGGTGGCGCATGCCCTGCGCGACCGCTACGGACTGCGTTCCGCCGTGTTGTGGGGCCCCGGCGAGGAAGCGCTTGCCAGAGAAGTGGTGGCCGCGTCGCAGGGCGCGGCGATGGCTGCGCCGCAGACCACGATCGCCGATCTCGTCGCGCTAGGACGGGGGGCGGCGCTCATGGTGTCGGGCGACACAGGACCGACGCACATCGCGGCGGCCGTGGGGACGCCGATCGTGAGCCTGTTCGGCCCCACGCGTCCGGAGCGTAATGGACCGTGGTGTCCGCAGGACGTCGCGGTCTCCCGCTACGACGTGTGTCAGTGCCATCACCTGCGGCGGTGCAGGCTGGCGACGATGTGCCTTCTCGACATCCAGGTGGACGAGGTGCTGAGCGCGATCGATCGCCGGCTCGCCGGAGAGACGCGATGATCGCGTACCTCGCGCGGTTTCGCGTGTCGCTCGGCTTCATGTTCGGCCTCGTCGTCTTGTGGTTGGCGCGTCCGACGATGTGGACCTTGGCGCTCGGCGTGCCGGTCGCCGTCGCCGGCGAGTCGCTGCGCGTGTGGGCGGCCGGACATCTCAACAAGTCGCGCGAAGTGACCGCCTCCGGTCCGTACCGGTGGCTGGCGCATCCGCTGTACGCCGGATCGTCGATGATGGGAGCGGGGCTCGCGATCGCGGCAGGCAGCGTGTCCGTCGCGCTGCTGATTGTTGCGTACCTGACCGCGACGCTGGCGGCGGCGATCAAGAGCGAAGAGGCGTTTCTGCGCCGGACCTTCGGCGATCAGTATGATCGCTACCGCAGAGGGCGAACGGCGCCGGGTGTGGACACGCAGCGCCGCTTCGCGTTCGCGCAGGCGCGGGCCAACCACGAGCAGCGTGCCATTGCGGGTCTGGCGGCGGCGGTGTTGCTGCTCGTCCTGAAGGCAACGTATAATAGTGCGTTTTGGCGGGCAGCAGCTGGCCCGTAGGTAAGGGCGGTTAGCTCAGTGGTAGAGCACCGGCTTTACACGCCGGCTGTCACAGGTTCGAATCCTGTACCGCCCATTCATCAGGGGTCGTAGTTCAGTTGGTTAGAACGCCGGCCTGTCACGCCGGAGGCCGCGGGTTCGAGTCCCGTCGACCCCGCCAACTACACACAGCAGCAGGTGGGAGATAGCGGAGCGGTCCGCTTTCTCCAGCCCGTCTTCCTTCCGACCGGATCGTGGTGCACGAGCACCACTCGATTCCCGCCCCGAGCTGACGGTCTTGTCGATTCTTGCCGTGGTCTTTCGACCACTCCTTGAGCATGGGCGCCGGACGGAATGGTCCGAGGCCTTTGCACGCGCTCGCCGTCATGAAGGCGCCGTGCGGGCCGAAGTGTCGGCCCCGGCGTTCGAAGTCCGTTGGCGCGCAGCGCGCTGGCCATTCAGAAACCAGGAGAGACCGCCATGAAAATGACCATGTACGTGAACTTCGCGGGCACATGCGCCGAGGCCTTCCGCTTTTACGAGAAACATCTCGGCGGAAAACTGGGCATGATGATGACGCACGCGCAGGCGCCGGATCAGAGCAAGGTGAACCCGGAGTGGAAGGACGCCGTTCTGCACGCGCGGGTCTCACTCGGCGGGACCGATCTGGCAGGCGCCGACATCCCGAACGCCCAGCCCATGCGGAGCGCGTACTTCTCACTGGGCGTCGACAGCGATGCCGAGGCGGAGCGGATCTTTTCGGCGTTGTCGGAGGGCGGCAAGGTCTTGATGCGGCTGGAGGAGACATTCTTCGCGACCCGGTTCGGACAGGTCCAGGACCGCTTCGGCATCAACTGGATGATCATTCACGAGAAACTCATGGCGTCGCCACAGTAGAAAAACGCGACCGTCTCACGACGTGGCCTCTGTCTTGCCAGCGGCTAAGGCTCGTTAGAGGGACCGCCATGATTTGCAACTCAGCTGACCGACCCGGGAATCGCGCCCGGGTCGTTGCCGCCTGCAGTGTTCTCGTTGCAGCATTTTCTTCGTCCGTGGGGGTCGCTTCCGCTGCGCCTCCGCCTCTTTTCAAACCACCAGTGACCTATACCGCCGCCGGATCGACGACCGCTGCGGCCGTCGCAGACGTGAATGGCGACGGCACGCCGGATCTCCTCCTCGCGATCGGCAATGACCCGGGTGGAACCCACGAGTCCAATGGGTTGGTCGGCGTGCTCCTGGGAAACGGCGACGGCACATTTCAGACGGCGGCTGTTTACCCCTCGGGCGGCAATGGTCCGACGTCGTTGGCTGTCGCAGATCTGAACGGCGACGGCGTTCCGGACATCGCCGTGGCGAATTTTTGTGTATGGATTGACAACTCATGTTCGGACACCACCGTCGGCATCTTGAGTGGG
>DATATJ010000117.1:0-7321 GCA_036268855.1 Vicinamibacterales bacterium | reverse complement strand
GTGTGGCAGTTCGACGTCAAAAGCGGATGTGAAACGGAGTTCGAGCACTTGTACGGCGCCGACGGCGAGTGGACGGCGATGAATCGGCAGACGCGCTCGTATCTCGGCAGTTCTTTCCTTCACGATCAAAGCCTGGCCTCCCGGTACCTGGTGATCGAGTACTGGAGCGAGATGCTCGTGTCCGAACGGCACAAGGCATATCGCGGCGACGAGCTGGCGTCGTTCGAACGGCGCCGCGGCACGCTGGTCGAATCGGTCGAACCGCTCGGCGTGTTTTCGGCGCTCGACGTCCCCGATCGCGCCGGGCCTACCTGGTCGCGTCGCACGTGAATGCGGCGGGGGGCGCCATGTCTCGCCGACGTCTTGCCGGACTGCGGCTCCCGCTGGTGCTCGCCTTGCTGTTGCCGGCCGCCCCCGGGTCCGCTCAATCCTCGCCCTCGTCGGGCTCGACGGCGCTCGTTCTTGCCGGCAATCGGGTGTACGCCGAGCTGTCGTTCGTCCGGCCCGGAGGCTCGATCCATAAGGCCCTCGCCTTCGTGGACATGGGAAGCCCACGGGCCTCCGTCTCGTCATCTCTGTTCAGTGACCTTCAACTGGACAAACAGGCATCGCTGACGTTTCGCGTCGGCCTGATGCCGGTGACGATCCCCGTCTCGCAGGTGACGCTCGACCGCGATGAGCCCCACTCGGTCGGATCGACGCTGCTGGTGGAAGCCGTTCTGCCGGCGAGCGTGCTCCAAGCGTACCAGGTCGTGCTCGACTATCGCGCGCGATCCCTCACGCTCGCGCGCCCTGGCGTGCTCACGCCAAGCGGCATTCCCATCCCATTCCACATCAATCAGGAGACAGGCCTCATCGCCGTGGACGCCTCGATCGCCGGCGCATCGTATCCGCTGACGATCGATAGCGGTTCGGCCTACACGTGGCTTCGCCAGAGTGCGGCCGCCGAGTGGATCTCCACGCATCCCGGTTGGAAGCGCGGCGTCGGCGCGGTCGGTGCGAGCAACATGCGAATGGCCGGCGACGGCGCGGAGTCGTCGGGCGTCCTGTTGCGGCTGCCCGAAGTCCGCATCGGGCCGCTGACGCTGAAGGATGTCGGCGCCCTTGGCGCGGGCCCCAGCGAGGGGCCGATCGCGAACGTCGATCTCTTCGATTGGTACTCCACGAAGAATACGGTGCCGGTGATCGGCTGGCTGGGCGGCAACGTGCTGAAGGCGTTTCGCCTCACGATCGACTATCCGGGCCGCGTCATTTACTGGCTGGAACAGGCCGGCCTCGACGCCGACGACATGACTCAAGTTGGCCTCACTCTGCAGACCTTGCGCGACGACTACATCGTCGACGCCGTGGCGACGAAGAGCGGCCGCCCGACCGTGGAGGGCGTTCAGCGCGGCGATCGACTCGTCAGCATCAACGGGCGGCAAACACGACACGCGCCCCGCGGTGCCGTCTACGCGGCGCTCCACGGAAAGGCCGGAGACCTCCGGACGCTGGTCCTCGAACGTGGCGGCCGGCGGATAAAGGTGATCGCGAGAGTTACAGCCTTTTAGGTTGCGGCTACAATGCCGCGGTCGCGGCTATGTGGCGGCTCCGCGCGACCAATGAACGAGGCCCCGACGTCGATACGACATGCTTGACAGCGCGCGGCCACCCATCCAGACTGCACCAGTCGCCAAACGAGGTGGCCTATGAGAGTCCTGGCTGTCGGCCTGATCTTCGCCGCGTCCGTCGCCGTGACTGCTGCCGCGCCGCAACTCTTCTCCGCCGCTGCGCCGACGCTGGTGGCGGATCTTCCCGCCTCGCAAATCAAGGGCGAACCGTCGCAGCTGGCGTGGTCGGCCGACAGCGCGACGCTCTGCCTGCAAACCCTGGAGGGCGACCATCCGAAGGCGCGGTATTACGTGATTCGTCCCGGGCAGCCGGACGTTCACGGCGTCGACGTCCCGCCCGACTGGGCCGCGCCGTACTGGACCTGGAAGTCGTCCCGCATGCCACCGGGCCATCCCGAGCTGGTGATTCAGGTGGACACGAAGAACAAGGGCGGCCAGATCCCGACGCAAGACCTGAAAGCGAAATCTGACGAACGCATGCTGGACAACGCCGTCGCCGCGCAGAACACGGCGGAGGGATCGATCGTGCGGACGCTCACGCTCAAGGGCGAGGCGATCGGTCAGTTCGTGGATCAGCCGCTCGTGCCGGGGATCACGTTCGGATGGTCGCCGGAGAAGCTGCACGCCCTCACCTACATCAAGCCCAACGGCCGGCTCGCCCTGATGAATCTCGACGGTGGAAGCCAGGAGATCGATGGCACGAACGGGATCAGCTTACCGGCCTGGTCGCCCGACGGCGCGCGCATCGTCTATGTCCAGAAGCAGGGGCGCCATCACTACGCGGTGATGCAGATCGCGGTGACGCATCCCTAGCGTGCTACCTGCGCGATGACCCCCGTAACGGCTGAACGACCGCGTTCGAGAGCGCGCCGCCGATTCGGTCAGGTCGCCCGCTTCCTTTCCGGGCGCCGGCAGCAATCGCGGTCGTAGCCGGCGGTCTTCACGGCGTCGCGCACGCCGCTGAGAACGGTGACCGCTTCCGCAATCTGCGAGGGATAGCGTGGTTTTCGATTCGATGTAGCGCGAAGGCTTCAGCCGAGCGCCGCAAGGCGCCAAGAAACGCTCGGCTGAAGCCGTCGCGCTACGTCTACACTGATGTCGAAACCGCAATAGGACCTCGCGTCGATCGCGATGAAGCCGGTGATCGCGCGCACTTTCGGCTTCGCCGCGTCGGCCCCGTGCAGGACAGCGAGGGCGGCGGCCGTCGATTTGTTCCGTTTTACTCCTCGCGGAGCACCGCCAGCGGATCGATACGCACGGCACGGCTGGCGGGATTCCAGCATGCGGCCACCGACACGACACCGAGCAGCATGATCACGCCTGCGAACGTCCACGCATCTGCGGCCCCGATGCCGAACAGCATGCCGCGCAGGAGCTGGGCGAGGCTCCATGCGCCAGCCAATCCCGCCAGGAGACCGGCCGCGAGCCAGCGGAATTGCTCGCCGAGCACCGCCTGCAACACGTCGATCTTCCGCGCACCCAGCGCCATACGGATCGCGATTTCGCGCGCGCGCCTGGCGACGGCGTAGGAGATCACGCCGTACAGGCCTCCCGAGGCGAGCAGCAAGGCGAACCCGGCGAACGTCGCGAGGAGCACGAGCGAAAAGGTGCGCGGCGCGAGCGTCTGATGCAGTGCCGCCTCGAGGCTGCTGACCGCCTGCAGCGGAACGTCCGGCGCAAGGGCCCGCACATCCTCCTGGACCGATCGAGCCATCGATTCAGGCTCCCCCGCTGTCCGCGCGAAGAGCACCATCGCGCGCAGCGAGCGCCGTGTGGCGTCCTGCTGGTATGGAAGGTAAACCGCCATTCTCGACGGTGTCTCCAGGCCGCGCTGACGCACGTCCGCCACGACGCCCACGACGGTTCTGGTCGCCGGCGCGTCGTCCATCGGGCGCCCCAGCGATCGATAGTTCACGGCCAGCTGCCGGCCGACCGCGACCTGCCCGGGCCAGAGCTCCCGCGCGACCGCTTCGCTCACAATCACGACCGGCAGCGTGGTGGCGGCATCGACGTCGCCGAACCAGCGACCCGCGTGCAGCGGAATCCCGAGCGTGTGAAAGTAGTCGGCGCTGATGAAGCAGGCGTCCGCCGTCGGCACGTGCGACGGGTCGATCGCCCGATCCCGCACGAGCAGGTCGGCGCCAGCGAGGAAACCGGTCGGCATGCAGTCGCTCACGGCCGCTGCGTCGATGCCAGGCCGATGCGCCAGACGCTCCAGGAGGTCGGGATAAAAGGGCGTCGCGACGCGCTCGTCGGGCACTCGCAGCCGCAACGTGAGCACGTGGTCGGCGCGGAAGCCGGGCGTGACATTCAGAACCTGCCAGAAGCTTCGCGCCAGGAGACCCGCACCGGTCAGTAGAATCACGGCGATGCCGAGCTCCGCCGCGACGAGGGCGCCGCGCGTGGACCGCTCTTTCGGGCTGGTCATGCCGCGCGCCTTCACCGAGTCGTGCAGGGCGTCCCGGCTCGCCGCCGCGACCGGCGCGATGCTGAAGATCACGCCGGCGGCCAAAGAGACCACGATTCCGAACACGAGCACCGGCAGATCGACCTGAATGCCGCTCGCGCGTGGCAGATACTCAGCAGCCACGCCGACGAGCCCACGCACCAATCCCCACGCCAGCAGCACGCCGGCAATGCCGCCGAGCGCCGACAGCAGGAGACTCTCGGTGAGGAATTGCCGAATCATCCGGCCCCGGCTCGCGCCGAGGGCGAACCGTGTCGCGATCTCCTGCTGGCGTGCGGCGCCGCGTGCCAGCAGCAGATTCGCGACGTTCGCGCACGCAATCAGGAGGACCAGTCCGACTGCCCCAAGCAGCACGAGCAGCGCGTCGCGGACACCGCCGACGACTTGATCTCTCAGTGGTGAGAGCTCGATCGTGGCGTTCGCAGCGACGCCGGGCATGCGCCGGTAGATCGCCTGCAACTCCTGACGCGCCTGCGCCGCGCCCACTCCCGGCCTCAGCAGGCCGATGAGCGACAGGAACCGATTGTCGCGCTGGCGCGCCCATTCGTAGTCCGCGACATAGGTGAGCCAGAGATCGGTGTCGGAGAAGAGGTCGGGGCTGCGGGGCATCACGCCAATCACCTGTTGCGGGACGTGATTGAGATAGATCGTCTTTCCCACCACGCCCGGATCGCCGCCGAAGCGGCGCTGCCAGAAGCCTTCGCTCAGGATGACGGTGTTGCCGACGTGATATTCCTCTGGACGATAGACCCGTCCGAGCCTCGGCTTCATGCCGATGGCATCGAAGAAGTCCGGGCTGACTCCGGTGCACCGGGCCATGATCGGCTCGCCCGCGTCGGTGACGGGAAAGGTGAATGTCAAGACGCCCGCGAGGTGCTCGAACGACGTGTTCTGATCGTGGAGGTCGGCGAAGTCGGGGCCGGAGACGGCCCGCCGGTCCTGTGAGCCGCCAGAGGGATGCTCGGCGATTGCCACAAGGCGGTCGGGATGCGCAACCGCCAGCGGACGCAGCAGCACGGCATTCACCACGCTGAAGACGGCCGTTTCTGCGCCGACGCCGAGCGCAATGGAGACGACGACGGCGAGCGAGAAGGTGGGATTCCTGCGAAGCAGGCGCAGCGCGTACCGCACGTCCTGCATCAGACGTTCGAGGGAGCGCCAGCCCCACGCCTCGCGCGTGGCTTCCTTGATCAGCGCGAGGCTGCCGAACGCGGCGCGCGCGGACGACTCGGCGTCCGCACGGCTCATGCCCGACTGCATCCGCTCCTCGATTTCCATATCCAGGTCGGCGCGCAGTTCTTCGTCGAGCTCATCGTCGCGCATGCCCCGCTCCTAGGCTGGCCGCATGATCCGTCCGATGGTGCGCACGAGCCGTGCCCACTTGTTCCGTTCCGCGGCGAGCTGCTTCTTGCCGGTCGCGGTGAGGCGGTAGTATTTCGCCCGCCGGTTGGTGGCAGACGCCTTCCACTCGGCGGCGATCCAGCCTCGGCGCTCGAGCCGGTGCAGCGCGGGATAGAGCGAGCCATGTTCGATCCGGACCGCGTCCTCCGATCGGCCTCGAATCATCTGCCCGATGCCGTGACCGTGCTGAGGCCCCCATTGCAGTGTTCTGAGGATCAGCATGTCCAGCGTGCCCTGGAGGATTTCGATGGGGTCCGTCATGGTCGCCTGGTAGATAGACTACCAATGTACTGGTAGCCTGTCTACTAGACTCCAGGCGGCCAGCTCAGGCGGGCTCGCCGGGATCGACTGGTGGGCGTGACGCGACGTGTGGCACGATCAGCGGCGGAGGCGACGCGAGAATGTCTGAGCGATCAGGAATCCCCCCGGACGATCCGTTCGGTGGCCGGCGTCCCACCAGTCACGAACGAATGACGGGGCTGCCCTGGGACGCGTCATACCACGGCCGCCTGGCGCCTTGGGATATCGGCGGGCCGCAGCCAACCATCGTGCGTCTGGCAGCGGCCGACGGATTCGCCGGAGCGGTCCTCGATGCAGGCTGCGGGACCGGCGACAACGCACTGCACGTCGCCTCGCTGGGACTATCGGTGCTGGGCTGTGACGTCGCCGAGACGGCACTCTCCATGGCCCGGGAGAAGGCGGCCAGGCGCGGGATCGATGTGGAGTTCGTTGCGGCTGACGCGTTCCAGCTGAACGCGTTGGGACGCATGTTTCAGACGGTACTGGACTGCGGACTGTTCCACACGTTCAACCGCGACGAGCAACCCGGATACGTGGCCAGCCTCGCATCGGTGACCGCGCGCGGCGGAACGCTGTATGTGCTGTGCTTCAGCGACGAGGGTCCCGAGACGGGCCCGCACCCCATCAGTCGGGACGAGTTGAACGCGGCGTTCAACCCCGGCACGGGATGGAACGTCGCCGCCATCGAACGAGACCGGGTTCAGACGAGATTCCACGACCACGGGGCGCCGGCCTGGTTCGCGACGATCAAACGAATGTGAGCGGCGCGACCACGAGGCGCCGACCAACGACAACTGAACACCACATCCACGTTTAGGGGTATCCGGCCCTTGCGGAGGTAGAATCCGCCAGACCGTGGACATTTTCCTGCACGACCTTCGGTACGCTGTCCGCACTCTTCGCAGTGCGCCCGGGTTCACGCTCGCTGCGGTGCTCTCACTCGCCCTCGGCATCGGTGCCAATACGCCGGCGCCATTGTGCTCCTCTTGATCGTCGTGTCGTTAGCGTCCTATGTGCCCGCGCGACGCGCCGCTCGCCTTGATCCCGCGACGACACTGCGGACCTAGAACCTATCTCATAAGCCCTTGAGGCGTCACGACGAGCGACATGGTGAAGCCCTCGAGGCTACATGTCCTCTACTGGCCGGACCTCGGACTCGCACTCGAACTCCGGCCAGTGGATCCGGTGCAGTTCCATGAACTCCCGGGCGACGGCATCGGCCTCTTCCTTCGACTTCGTCTCGACGAGCGCGTAGCCGCCGACAACTTCTTGGGTCTCCGCAAACGGTCCATCGATCGTCTGGAGCTTGCCGCCGCTCGACCGAATCCGGTACGCCTGCGAGGTCGGCTTGAGCCCGCCGGTGTCCTTGAGGACGCCGCTTGCGAACATCCTGCCGACGAACTCGCCCATGGCGTCCATCAGCGCCTTTGGCGGGTGCGTCCGCCCGTCGGTTTCGGCATGCTTGATGAACATCAGATACTTCATTTGCGCTGGTCTCCAATCGCTGGGTTAATGGCTGAATGTAGCGCCTCTAATACCTTCT
>DATATJ010000116.1:0-1983 GCA_036268855.1 Vicinamibacterales bacterium | reverse complement strand
GCATCGATGCAAGGCGCGCTCGGCGGCAAACGAATGGCGGTCGGCGCGCCGATCACGTCGGGCAACTCCACGTCGCCGTTCGGCGCCTATGCTGCCGCGTTTGCGCCGCCATCCAACAGCGTGCCGGCAAGCACGACGGCGAATACCGCGATCGCGATTCCCACGACAGACCTGATCTTCACCGACATCGATCATCGGCAGGCGCGACCCGGCGACAGCGACCAGTGCGGCTGGTCGCATTACGGGCAGAGCGATTCGCTCGGCGCTCAGCCGCAGAACAACACCACTCAGAATGGGAGCGGCTGCACGGTCAACGGACAGCTGTGCGGCGCGACGCCGCTGTCGCCGCAGACGGGCTTCACCACGCTCGACATGTTTACGGCGGCGACGTGGATCGACGGGGCCTCGAAGCAGGGAGTCATCTACATCGGTCAGATCTGCCGCACGCTCGCGGGGCAGACGTATGCCGGCAACGGGCGTAATCACGTCACCTACGGCCCGACCCAGGGACCGAACACGCACCTGTGTGTCCACGGCCAGAACCACTACAACTACTGCAACAGCACGGGCGACAGCACGCAGACGATGATGTCGGCGCTCTACATCTACAACCCGTCGGATCTGCTGGCGGTGGCTCGTGGAGGGAAGTCGGCCGTGTCGGTCACTCCGGCAACAGACGCCTACGACATGAGCCAGTTAGTTCACGTCGGCGCGCCGTTCCCGCAGATCGCCGGCAGTCTCTTCCGGTACGGCGGCTGCTGGTTCGAACCGCAGAGCAAGCTGCTCTTCGTGTCCGAGACGAACGCCGAGGGATGGGCGTCTGAGGGGCAGCCGATCATCCACATCTTCTCCGTGGACTGCTGAAAACGCGGCGCTCGGCCGAAAGCCTTGGCGCTACGTCGAATCTTCACGCACGGGCTGTCGGTGGTGCTGGCTGGCGCCGACCAGCGCCACCGCTCTAGCCATATCGAACGTGAGCGCGACGCACAGCGCCTGGGCGATGCGGCCGGCGCTCGACAGGCGCGCTGACGTCGTCATCCGCAGCGTCCGCGCAAGGGATGGCGCGACGGCGGCCGCCGCGAGAAGGGCGAAGCCGACCCAGGGCAGCCGGTTCCACCACACCGACGCGGCCGCCAGCGCGACGAACAGCGCGATCGAGATCATCTGCACGATCGGAATGACGCCGCTCACGATCGACCGCCAGGTCCACGCCGGCTGAAACGTCACCCGCAGGTTGTTCCGGCCACGCCATCGTTCCGCGCGAAACAGCTGGCCGAGCGTCGCCGGATCGCCGAGGTGCACGTTGTCGAGCCGCTCATCTCCCACGATGCGCCAGCCGGCCTGTCGAAGGCGTTGGCACAGATCGACATCCTCGCAGCTCTCCAGCGTGAGATCGAAGCCGCCGACGGCCTGAAACGCCTCCCGCCGGACCGCCATGTTGCCGGCCCCAAGCCACTCGACGTCGCGTCGTCCGACCGTCGAGCCTCGGAGGACGCCATACATCTGCTGCACCCACGTGCCGTTCGAGGGCGGACGGCACAGTGCGCCGACCGCGCCGGCGCCTTCGTCGGTGAGCGCATCGGCTGCGGCCTCGATCCAGAGCGGCGAGATCTCGTGGTCGGCGTCGACGAACGCGAAAATTGCACCGGACGCCGCCGCGGCCGCCCGATTGCGCACGTCCGACACGCGATACCCGGGCAGGCGCAGCACGGTCGCGCCACATGCCGTCGCGACGTCTGGAGAGCCGTCTACTGAGCCGTTGTCGGCGACGATGATCTCGACGGCATCATGCCGATAGCTGTTGGCCGCGATGGACTCGAGGCAGCGGCGAAGCCTGCCGGCGTCGTTCTTGACAGGGATCACGAACGAGACACGCGGGCGGCTGGTCGCTTCCGTGATCATCAGCGCACCAGCGCGGGATGCATGGCCGCCGGCGCCGCTACCGTCACCGTCTGCTCGGCCGCGACGGGTCGCGTCGCGATC
>DATATJ010000115.1:0-1896 GCA_036268855.1 Vicinamibacterales bacterium | reverse complement strand
ATTACTCATTTGAGCGAGATCAGCGGGTTGAAGTCGGAGTTCATCGCGGCCGCGTCCCACGAGCTTCGGACGCCGCTCACCAGCGTCCAGATGGGGATTCACCTCCTGCTGGAGGAACCGGCCGGCGCGCTGACCGACCGCCAGCAGGACATCCTGCAGATGTGCCGCGAGGACACCAACCGCCTCGATCGACTGATGCGCGAGCTGCTCGACCTGTCGAAGATCGAATCGAGCGAAACCGTTCCGGTCCGCACGATCGTCCGGACACCGTCATTGATTCGGGACGCCGTCGAGGCGCTCCGTCTCCAAGTGGAGGCGCGCGGCATCAGGCTCGACGTGGACGCCGCGCCGGATCTCCCAGCGGTCTCGGTCGATCGCGGTCAGATCGAGCGCGTCGTGGCCAACCTGGTTACGAACGCCACGCGGGCGACGCCGAGCGGCGGATCGGTCACGGTTGCTGCGATGGCTCGAGGCGGGGAGGTCGCCGTGTCGGTTGCCGACTCCGGGGCGGGCATCCCCCGCGACTATCTGGCCAGAATCTTCGAACCGTTTGTGCAGGTGCCGGGCGGTTCGAACGCCGGAGCCGGCCTCGGGCTCGCGATCTCCAAGCGCATCGTCGAGGCGCACGGCGGCCGGCTGAGCGCCCAGTCGGAGCCCGGCAAGGGATCGACGTTCACCTTCACGGTGCCCGTCGCGGAAGGGGCGAGATCATGACGCTGCTGATCGTCGACGACGAGCCGCATATTCGGCACATGATGCGGCTCACGCTCGAGGCAGCCGGACATCGCGTCGAGGAAGCCGCGGACGGCGAAGACGCGCTCACCCGCTACGGCGACGGCCGGAACTACGACCTGGTCGTCGTGGATCAGAAGCTGCCAGGCATCGATGGCCTCCAGACCTTGCGCCGGATCAAAGAGCAGGCGCCCAGTGCACCGGTGCTCATGGTGACGGCGTTCGCTTCCGTCGAGCTCGCGGTGGAGGCCATGAAGCTTGGCGCGACCGATTTTCTCCGGAAGCCGATGACGCCCGAGGTGCTGCGAAGCGCCACAGCCGCGGCGCTCGCCAGCGGACGTCCCGTCGTGCCGACACGCGCGGGGGAGTCTGGCAGGGTGAAGCCGGCGATTCAACTCCTCACCCTGAACGGTTTCCAGATCACGCTCGGGTCGGAGAACGCGAGCGCGTCGACAGCCGCGCACCATTTTCGCGTGAAGCGGTTCGCGGATGGCGCCGACCTGAACGTCACCGTGACGATCAGCCCGGCCGCCGTCGCGCGCGTCGAGCGGCTGACGCGGCGCCGCCTGGAACCGGGCGGCGCGTTCTGGCGGCGCCGCGCCGAACGTCTCCTGTCTGCTTATCTCTGGACCGAGGGCCGGACGCCGCCCGGACACGACTTGACGATCGACGACATCTCGCGCGAGGATCTCGAGCTGGCTGCAGACTGGGAGACGGATTGAGTCCGGACGCCGCTTCAACGCCATCGATGAGTCGCATGACCGATCGTCACAACGTACGACGCTGTGTGTGGGCCAATGACGACCCGCTGATGCAGGCCTATCACGACGAGGAGTGGGGTGTTCCGCAGCGCGATCCGCGCGCGCTGTGGGAGATGCTGATGCTCGAGGGCTTCCAGGCGGGTCTCGCATGGATCACCGTGCTGCGGAAGCGCGACGGATTCCGCCAGGCTTTTGCGGGCTTCGATCCGGCCCGCGTCGCCCGCTTTACCCAGCGGGACATTCACCGCCTCATGGGCAATCCGGGAATCATTCGGGCCCGTGCGAAGATCGAAGCGACGATCACGGGCGCCCGCCTGTTCTGTGAGATGCGCGATCGGGACGAGGATTTCGGCGCGCTGTGCTGGTCGTTCACCGACGATCGTGTGCTCACTGGAACGGGCCG
>DATATJ010000114.1:0-4185 GCA_036268855.1 Vicinamibacterales bacterium | reverse complement strand
CTACATCGAAGCGCTGAGGCGCTTGCTGGAGACCAACATCCCGTTCCTCGTCGGCGGGGCGTTCGCCTTCTCGCACTACTCGCACGTGCCGCGCGACACGAAGGACATCGACGTCTTCGTCAAGCCGGACGACTGCCCGCGCGTGCTCGATGCGTTCGAGCGCCTCGGCTACAGCACCGAAGTGCCGTTTCCGCATTGGCTCGGCAAGATCCGCGGCGGCGATCACTTCATGGACGTGATCTTCAACTCGGGTAATGGCGTCGCGCGCGTGGACGATCTCTGGTTCGAGCATGCGCCGAAGACCAACGTCCTCGGCATCATCGTGCGCCTCTCGCCGGTCGAGGAGATGATCTGGTCGAAGGCGTTCATTCAGGAGCGCGAGCGTTTCGACGGATCGGACGTGCTGCACCTGTTGCGCGAGACCGGACCGTCGCTCGACTGGCCGAGGCTCCTGATGCGCTTCGGCGACTACTGGCGTGTGCTTCTCAGCCAGATCATCCTGTTCGGGTTCGTGTATCCGGACAAGCGGCAGAACGTGCCGGCGTGGGTGATGGACGAACTGGTGCGGCGCCTGAGCGTGAGCCGGCCGAACCTGCAGAACGACGTCTGCCACGGCACGTTGCTCTCGCGCGAGCAGTACCTGCACGATATCCACGCGTGGAAGTACCGCGACGGCCGCGAAGAGCCCTACGGCCCGATGACACGCGAACAGATCGACATCTGGACGGCGGCGATCGACAAGAAATAACGTCGCGGCCCGCGCGCCGAAGCTACCATCGCGACCATCGCCAGGCTGCGGCGCCGAGGCCGACGCCCACCGCCACGAGCGCGGCCGCCGCCAGCTCCCGCCTCGCCGGGTTGGCCCGGTGGTGGGGCAGCACGGCATCCTCGACGCGTTCGCCCTCGCGAATCCCGACGCGACCTGTCGCCGCAAGCTGCAGGGCATCGGCCAGGTGGACCGCGCGGCGTCCTGTGGACTGCGCGATCTGCTCGCGGCAGCTGAAGCCGTCGGCGACGATGAGCGTGTCGGCGGCGGCGCGGCGGACGGCCGGAAGCAGCGTCAGCTCGCCGACCTTCATGGAGACGTCGTAGTGCTCGGCCTCGAAGCCGAAGCTGCCGGCCATGCCGCAGCAGCCGGAATCGAGCACCTCGACGGCCGTACCCATCTCCCGCAGCAGCGACTCCTCCGCGTCGAGCGTGGCAATGGCCTTGTGATGACAATGTCCATGCAGCATGACGCGCCGATTCCATGTCGGCGGACGGTAGCCCGGCAGCCGGTCGCGGAGGAATTCACTCAGAAGGACGGCCTGGCGTGACAGCCGCTTCGCGTCTTCGTCCTCCGGCCACAGGTTGACGAGCTCGTCGCGGAAGACGGCCAGGCAGCTTGGTTCGAGCACGACGATCGGCGTCCCGGCGTCCAGATGCGGCCGCAGGGCGCGCAGGACCTGTCGCAGCAGGGTTTTCGCCTCGGCGAGGAAGCCGTAGTCGTACAGCGGACGCCCGCAACAGAGGGATGCAGACGGCACGGTCACTTCGCAGCCCGCGCGCTCGAGCACGTGCGTGGCGGCGATCGCGGTTTCGGGATGGAAGTGGTTGTTGAAGGTGTCGGCCCAGAGTACGACGCGCGGATTGTGCACGGGCCGCGATTCATGGCTGGTATTCCCGGGCCCGGCCGGCCGCGCGCGAAACCACTCGACGAACGTGCGATCGGCGAAACGAGGGACCTCGCGCCGCGGCGAGATGCCGCCGATCGATTTGATCAGCGTCGAGAGTCCAGGCACGTGCGTGACCAGGTTCACGATCTGTGGTGCGGCGGAACCGATCCGCGCCCAACGGTGGATATAGCCCATCGCGTATGCCGACATCGGCCGAACCCGTCCGGCGTAATAGTGCGAGAGAAACTCCGCTTTGTACGAGGCCATATCGACGTTGACGGGGCAGTCGCTCTTGCAGCCCTTGCACGCCAGACAGAGATCGAGCGCGTCCTTGACGTGCTCGTCGCGCCAGCCGTTGGTCAGGGGGCTGCCTTCGAGCATCTCGAACAGCAGGCGTGCGCGCCCTCGTGTCGAGTGCGCTTCTTCGTGCGTCACCCGATAGCTCGGGCACATCGTGCCGCCATGCTCGCGCCGGCATTCGCCGACGCCGACGCAGCGAATCGTCGCGAACGCGAAGCTGTGGCGATCCTGCGCCATCGCGAAATGCGTCTGCAGTTGCGGCGGCCGGTAGCCGGCGCCGAGCCGCAGGTTCTGGTCGATCCGGTACGGGCTGACGATCTTTCCCGGGTTCATCCGCCCATCCGGATCCCAGATTGCCTTGAACTCGCGGAACGCCCCGACCAGCTCAGGCCCGAACATCTTCGGCAGAAACTGCGCCTTGGACTGTCCGTCGCCATGTTCGCCCGAGAACGAGCCGCCGTGCGACACGACGAGTGACGTCGCCTCGTCCATGAACGCCTTGTACTTCTCGATGCCCGGGGCGGTCTGCAGGTCGAAATCGATGCGCGTGTGAATGCAACCCTGGCCGAAGTGTCCGTAGAGCGCGCACGCGTAGTGATACTTCTCGAACAGCTTCCGCAGATCGCGCAGATACAGGCCGACGCGGTCGGGCGGCACGGCGGAGTCCTCCCAGCCTTCCCACGTGACCGGCGCGTTCGGGACGTGGGCGGTGGCGCCAAGCCCGGACTCGCGCACCTTCCACAGCAGCGCTTCCTTCTTCGGGTCGTCGTACAGGTCCATCGTCGGCGCGTCGGGCTTCCGTTTCAGCGCGGCCATTGCGGCGCGCGCGAGTGCGTCGCTCTCGTCTTTCGTCTCGCCGCCGAACTCGACCATCAGCCACCCCCCTCCGGGAGGCAGGAGCTTTGCGTTCTCGGGATGGATGTGCGCCTTGGTCATGTCGTCGATCAGGCGATCGTCGAGACCCTCGAGGCCGATCGGCTTGAACGCGAGCAAATCGGGCACGTGGTCGCCGGCGCTGTAGACATCCGGATATCCGAGCACCAGCAGCGAGCTGGCCCGCGGCTTGTCGAGCAGGATCAACTCGGCCTCGAGAATCGTCACGCACGTTGACTCGGTGCCGACCAGGGCGCGGGCGACGTTGAAGCCGCGCTCCGGCAGCAGCTCGTCGAGGTTGTATCCCGAGACACGGCGCGGAATGTTCGGATAGCGGAGCCGAATGAGATCGGCGTACGTGTCGCGCAGATGCTTCAAGCCGGCATAGATCTCCCCGCGCCGTCCTCCTGCGGCGATCAGCGCCTCGAGGTCTTGCTCCGCCGTTGGCCCCACCCATATCCGCAGTCCGTCGTACGTGAGGACCTCGAGCCGCGAGGTGTTGTCCGACGTCCGCGCGCCAGGCCCGTACAGCTGCGCCATCACGGAATGGACGCCGCACGAGTTGTTGCCGAGCATGCCGCCGAGGGTGCAGTGATTGTGCGTGGCGGGATCGGGTCCGAACGTCAGCCCTCGTGACGCCGTCTGCTCGCGCAACCGATCGAGGACGATGCCCGGCTGCACGCGCGCGAGGCGGGCGCCCTGGTCCACGTCGATCAGCTTGTTGAAGTACTTCGACATGTCCATGACGACGGCCACGTTGCAGCACTGGCCGGCGAGGCTCGTGCCGCCACCGCGTGAGAGCAGTGGCGCGCCATGGCGGCGGCAGACGTCCACCGACGCCACCACGTCGTCGGCGTCCCTGGGGACCACGACGCCGATGGGCACCTGACGATAGTTCGATGCGTCGGTGGCGTACAGCGCGCGGCTGCCGGGGTCGAATCGCACCTCGCCCCGAATCGCACGCCGAAGATCGGCGGCCAGATCACTCGAGGACTCCAAAGCGGCCACGGACATCAGTGCGTCTCCTGTGCGCTGCGCACGGCGAATCGATCGAGGGCGTCAGCGTCGAATGCGATGCCGTGCCCTGGTTCGTCGAACGGAATCGCATATCCGCCGCGACGCTGAACCGGGCGGGCGAGGACCGGCTCCATTTGCGGGATGTACTCGACGAACACGCTGTTGGGAACCGCTGCCGCGACCGCGAGGCTCAGCTCCGGGGACACGTGGGGCGCCACCGGGAGATGCGCCGCCGCTGCAAGGTGACAGACGGCCATCGCGTTGGTGATGCCGCCGACTCGCGCGACATCCGGCTGGAGAATGTCGAGCGCGTGGCGGCGGATGCACTCGTGGAAAGCGG
>DATATJ010000113.1:0-18010 GCA_036268855.1 Vicinamibacterales bacterium | reverse complement strand
GAAACGCGTTTCCTTCTTGTCCTCCGTGTCCCTTGTGGTGGATGTACGTCTTCGGCCGCCGCGCGTTCACCGCTCGCGGGCGGCAGATCGCGTTGTAACATGACGCGGTGCCGCCGCCTCGCCACGCCTTGATCCTCACCGCCGGGCTCGGCGCGCGCCTGCGTCCGCTCACGACCGTGCGCGCCAAGCCTGCGATTCCGGTCGCCGGCGTGCCGATGATCAGCCGAATTGTCGCGTGGCTCGCCGGCAGCGGCGTCAACGACCTCGTGCTGAACCTGCATCACCTCCCGCAAACGCTGACCTGCATCGTGGGCGACGGCAGCGATCTCTCCACGCGGGTCCGCTATTCGTGGGAAGCCACGCTGCTGGGCAGCGCCGGCGGACCGGCGCGCGCGCTGCCGATTATCGGCGCCGACACATTTTTTGTGATCAATGGCGACACGCTGACGAACGTCGACCTCGACGCGGTGGCCGCCGCGCACGCGGCCTCGGGCGCGCGCGTGACGCTGGCGCTCGTGCCCAACACGCGGCCCGATCACTACGGCGGCGTGTCGCTCGACGCGTCGGGCCGTGTCACCGGCTTTCCGCGGCGCGGGCCCGCGGCCGCCGGGTCGTATCATTTCATCGGCGTGCAGCTGGTGAGTGCCGACCTGTTCCGCGGATTGCCCGCGGATCAACCGTGGAATTCGATCGGTGGCGGAGATGACGGCGTCTACGACGCGCTGGTTGCCGAACGCCCCGGCGCCGTGCGCGGCTACGTCTGCAGCGCCGCCTTCTGGGACGTCGGCACGGCCGCGGACTACTGGCGGACGTCGGCCGCGTTCGCCGCCGCCGAAGGAACGGGCGACCCGTCAGGACGATGCACGCATGTCCATCCAGGCGCACGGGTCACGCGTTCCATTCTCTGGGACGATGTGGACGTGCCGGCAGATTGCGTCCTCGACGAGTGCATCGTCACCGACGGCGTGCGCGTGCCGCCGGGGTCCCGCTACCTGCGTCAGGTTCTCGTGCGCGCGCCCGACGGAACGGTGACGGCCTCTCCACATGACTGACTCCCGCACGGACGGAAGGCGCGAACTGAACGCGCGCATCGATCGCTATCTGCGCGAAAGCGGCCTGGCCGCCCGCGGCGCCCGTGTGGTGCCGCTCACCGGCGACGCGTCCGACCGCCGCTACTTCCGGATCATTCCGAACGACGGTCCGTCGCTCGTGCTCGCGCTCCACGCCGGGCCGATCGATCTGGCCACGCTGCCCTTCGCCAACGTCGGCCAGCTGCTGCAGGCGATTCCCCTGCCCGTGCCGGCCGTGATCGGCCATTCCAACGAGCTCGGGATCCTGGCGCTGCAGGATCTCGGGGATGTCACGCTGCAGGCGCACCTGGGCGCCGCCTCCCCGTCCGAGCACGCCGCGCTCTATCGGCAGGCGGTCGCGCTCGTCGAATTGCTGCAGCGGCGCGGCGCGGAGCTGGCCTCCCCCGCTTATCTGCCGTACGGCATCGCGTTCGACGTCGAGAAGCTCACCTGGGAGCTCGAGTTCTTCGCTCGGCATTTCATCGAAGGCTATCGCGGCGTCGTGCTGAGTGCCGGCGAACGCACGGCACTCGCCGCAGAGTGGGCCGCCATCGTCAACGAGCTCGCGCAGGAGCCGCGCGTGCTGTGCCATCGCGACTATCACAGCCGCAATCTGATGTTGCACGACGGCAGCCTCAACATCATCGACTTCCAGGATGCGCGCATGGGGCCGGATACGTACGACCTCGCCTCGCTGCTGCGCGATTCCTACATGGACATCACCGACGATGATGTGGACGATCTGATCGCGTACTTCCTCGCGCTCAGAGCGCCAGCCGGCGGAGAGCCGGCCCTCCCCGATCTCGACCGCGCCTCGCGCGAATTCCGCAGGCGCTTCGACTTGATGGCGCTCCAGCGCAACCTCAAGGCGCTCGGCACGTTCGGCTACCAGACCACGACGCGCCGCAACCCGGTCTACATTCAGTACATCCCGCGCACGCTGCGGTACGCGCGCAGCCACCTCGAAAAGTACCAGCGGTTCGGCCGGCTGCGCGAGATCCTGGCCTCGCACATCGACGAGTTGACGTAGAGGGCGTCCCGCCGTGCCGGTACGAGGCGTGTACAATGGTGGTTTCGGTTCGTGGCAAAGCACCAGTTCGGGGTTTCGACGCACCTGTTTCACGCCCAGCGACTGAGCCGGGCCCATCTGCTCGACGTCGCGGCGCACGGGTTCGAGACGGTCGAGCTGTTTGCGACCCGGTCGCATTTCGACTTTCACAGCCTCGCGGCGATCGGCGACTTGCAGCAATGGCTCGCCGAAGCAGGCCTGACGCTGCACGCGATCCACGCGCCGGTCGGTGATCGATTTCAAGGCGGGCGATGGAGCGGGGTGCTGTCAATCGCCAGCGCAGACGCCGACGCCCGCGCGCGAGCGCTCGCCGAGGCCGAGCAGGCGCTCTTCGTCGCGCGGAGAATTCCCGCGTCGGTGCTGGTCGTGCACCTCGGGCTTCCGCGCTGGCAGCGCCCCGACGCGAGTCGTGCCGGCGAGGGCACGGGCGACACGCGCGACGGCGCACGGCGGAGTGTCGAGGCGCTGGCCGATCTGGCCGCGCCGCTCGGGGTGCGGATCGCGGTTGAAGTGATGCCGAACGAGCTGTCGCGCGCCGGATCGCTCGTGCATTTCGTGGACGCGCTCGACCGGTCCGACGTCGGCATCTGTCTGGACGTCGGGCACGCGCATCTGGACGGCGACCTCATGGACACCATCGACGTCGTGTCCGAGCACCTCGCGGCCGTGCACGTGCACGACAACGCGGGGCGGGCGGACGATCATCTCGTGCCGTTCGACGGCACGATCGACTGGCCCGGTGCGCTCACCGGCATTCAGAAAGTCGGCTACGACGGCCCGTTGATGCTCGAGCTCGCGGGCCGCGGCGCGGCGAAACAAACGCTCGTGCGCGCGGCGAGGGCGCGCGCACAGATGGAGCGTTTGATGGCTAAGGGCTGAGGGCTGAGGCGAGGGCTGGCGAATGGCGCACGTATACATCGAAGACATCGGCGCGCACGAGGGCGAAACGGTCACCATCAAGGGGTGGCTGCACAATCGCCGATCGAGCGGCAAGATTCATTTTCTGACGCTGCGCGACGGCACGGGCTTCATCCAGGCTGTCATGTCCAAGGCCGCGATCGGCGAGGATCTCTTCAAGACGGCCGACCATCTGTCGCAGGAGACGGCCCTGACGGTGACGGGCACGGTCAAGCGCGACGCGCGCTCGAAAACCGGCTTCGAAATCGACGCGACGGGCTTTGTCGTCGTCGGCGAATCGCACGACTATCCGATTACGCCCAAAGAGCACGGCGTGGACTACCTGCTCGACCGGCGTCATCTGTGGATCCGCACCGAGCGGCAGCAGGCGATTCTGCGCGTGCGCCACGAGATCATCAACGGCGTCCGCGACTTCTTCAACGGTCGCGGCTTCATCCTCGCTGACACGCCGATCTTCACGCCCGCTGCGTGCGAGGGCACGACGACGCTGTTTCCGGCGCAGTACTTCGACGACCAGACCGCGTACCTCACGCAGAGTGGACAGCTGTACAACGAAGCGAACGCGATGGCGCTCGCCAGGGTGTACTGCTTCGGCCCGACGTTCCGCGCCGAGAAATCCAAGACGCGCCGGCACCTCACCGAGTTCTGGATGGTCGAGCCGGAGATGGCGTACGCGGATCTCGAGGACGTGATGGAGCTCGCCGAGGGGCTCGTCGTCTCGGTGGTCGCGCGCGTGCTCGACAAGCGGCGCCACGAGCTGAGCGTCCTCGAGCGCGACACGTCCAAGCTGGAGTCCGTGCAATCGCCGTTTCCGCGCATCTCGTACGACGAGGCGGTGAAACGGCTGCAGGTCAAGGGGCTCCCGATCGAATGGGGCGGCGACTTCGGCGGCCCTGACGAAACGGCGATCTCGCAGGAGTTCGACCGGCCGGTGATGGTGCACCGGTATCCGTCGGCGATCAAGGCGTTCTATATGAAGCCCGACCCCGAGCGCGCCGACCTGGCGCTCGGCGTGGACGTGCTCGCTCCCGAGGGCTACGGCGAGATCATCGGCGGCGGCGAGCGCCTCGCCGATCTCGACCTGCTGCTCGAGCGAATCGAGGCGCACCAACTGCCGAAGGAAGCCTTCGAGTGGTACCTCGATTTGCGGCGGTACGGCACGGTGCCGCACGGCGGCTTCGGCATGGGCATCGAACGCGTGGTCGCCTGGATCTGCGGCCTCGAGCACGTGCGCGAGACGATTCCGTATCCGCGAATGCTTTATCGTTTATATCCGTAGCCTCTAGCCCTGACAGGATTTCATGAAACTTGGTCTCATCAGTCTCGGTTGTCCGAAAAACCTCGTCGACTCCGAGGTGATGCTCGGCCTCGCTCAGCAGGCGGGCCACGAGCTGACGAACGACGCCGCCGGCGCCGACGTGCTCGTCGTCAACACGTGCGCGTTCATCGATTCCGCCAAGCAGGAGTCGATCGACACGATCCTCGAGATGGCCCAGCACAAGCAGCACGGCGCGTGCGCACGCCTGATCGTCACCGGCTGCCTGGCGGAGCGCTATCGAGACGAGCTGAAGGCGCAGATTCCCGAGATCGACGCCATCCTCGGCACGGGCGAGGTTCCGGATATCGTGCGCGCCATCGGGCCTCTTCAGGGCTCAGCCCCAAGGGGCTCAGGGCTGATGGCTCAGGGCTCTGGGAGCGGAGCGTCGCCATTGACGTTTTATCGCGCACTCGGCACTAAGGTACTCGGCACCTTAGGACCAGGCACCCCAGCAGCCAGCACCCCAGCACCTGGCACTCCAGCACCGCTCCCAACGTATCTCTACGACGCCGACACCCCACGTCTGATGGCGACGCCGAAGCACTACGCGTACGTGAAGATCGCCGAGGGGTGCGACTACAAGTGCGCCTTCTGCATCATCCCGACGCTGCGCGGCGCGTACCGCAGCCGGCCGGCCGACTCGATCGTCCGCGAGGCGCGCAGCCTCGCCGCGCGCGGCGTGAAGGAGCTGCTGCTCATCTCGCAGGACACCACCTTCTACGGTATCGACCGCCAGGAGCGCGGCGCGCTCGCCCGCCTGCTCCGCGAGCTGAACACGATCGACGGCCTCGAGTGGATTCGCCTGCTCTACCTCTATCCAACGACCATCGACGACGAGACGCTCGCCGCCATGGCGGAGTGCCGCAAGGTCTGCCGCTACATCGACCTTCCGCTGCAGCACGCGTCGAACCCGGTATTGAAGCGAATGAAACGCCCGGGGACGCGCCAGAAATACGACGCGCTGCTGAACCGCATCCGCGCGGCAGTGCCCGGCGTCAGCTTTCGCACGACATTCATCGTCGGCTTTCCCGGCGAGACACAGGCGGATGTGGACGAGCTGTGCGCCTTCATCACAGCGCACGCGTTCGACCACGTGGGCGTCTTCACCTACTCGCACGAAGAAGGGACGTCCGCTTTCGGACTCGAGGACGACGTGCCCGCGCGGACCAAGACGGCGCGGCGCAACCAGGTGATGCGCCTGCAAAAGCGGCTGGCCCAGAAGCGACAGCGCAGCCGCATCGGCGAGCGCGTGCGCATCGTCGTGGACGGCCCCGCCGGCGAGCACGAGCTCGTGCTGAAAGGCCGCCTCGAAACCCAGGCGCCCGACATCGACGCCTGCGTGTACCTGACCGAATGCGATCCCTCGGCCTTTCGCATGGGCGATTTTGCCGAGGTGGAAATCGTCGCGGCGCGCGGGTACGACCTGCTGGCCCGGCCGATAGAGGCGGCGCCCCGCCCCTGACTCTCACACGGCGACAATTGTTGAGGTTAAAGGGCTGAGCCGCGCGGCTTCTGCCCCACCATGTCGAGCTTTGTCCGTGCCCGGACGATCAGGCAGAATGGTTCCGTGCACGACTTCGTCCCGCCGGAGTAACCGACGCCGTGTGATATAGTTATGGATTCAGAGCCTGGCTGTAGGACCGAGTGGGCATGTGCCCACTTTTTCTGTTTTAGGCGCTGGCGGATCCGGGCCGGAAACCGGACCGGCCGGCGTGGATGCGCCGAAGTCCGGCTGATCGGACGGGACGCAGGCGATTGCCGGCGGTCCGGTGAGAAGCGCGGGCGATTCGGCGACAACGCGAGTCAGCCCGACCTGCACTATGCCCCCGGCCCACGTCGTTGACGCCGTCCGTGCACTGGCGAGCCGAGTGGCCGCGAGCCACGGTCTCGAGATTTTCGACGTGCAGTTCCGGCGCGAGGCGAGCGGCATGGTGCTGCGCGTGCAGATCGATCGGCCCGGTCCGGCGGCGACGGCGGAGGAATCGGTGAGCGTCGCCGACTGCGCGACGGTCAGCCGCGACCTGAGCGCGCTCCTCGACGTCGAGGACGTCGTGCCGGCCGCGTATACGTTGGAAGTGTCGTCGCCGGGGCTCGATCGGCCGCTCCGGCAGGAAGACGATTATCGCCGGTTCGCGGGGCGCTACGCGAAGATCGTGCTTCGCGAAAAAATCGACGGCCAGGGGTACTTCAAGGGACGGCTGGCCGGCGTCGAGGATCACGATCTGTTCATCGACGCGGAGGATGGCCGGCGGCACCGCGTGCCGATCGGCGTGATTACGCGCGCGAATCTCGAAGTGGAGTTCTAGCAGGTTATGAGCAATCCCTTACAACAGACGATCGAAGCGCTGGCCAAGGAGAAGGGCATCGAGCCCGATGTGGTGATCAGCGCCATCGAAGAGGCCGTCGCGACCGCGTCGCGCAAGTACTACAAGACCGGCGAGAACCTGAAGACGCGTTTCAACATGGAGACGGGCCAGGTCGATCTGTTCGCGCTCAAGACCGTCGTGCAGCAGGTGGAAACGCCGGCGACGGAGATCGCCATCGACGAAGCGCGCCAGATGTACCAGCAGCTCTACGGCGACGACGTCGCCAACAGCATCGAGCTGGGCGACGAGATGGAGTTCCCGAAGCCGACCGAAGTGCTCGGGCGCATCGCGGCGCAGACGGCCAAGCAGGTGATCTTCCAGAAGGTCCGCGAAGCGGAGCGGGAGCACGTCTTCGCCGAGTACAACGAGCGGGTCGGCGAGGTCGTCAACGGCACGGTCAAGCGCTTCGAGAACGGCGACATCATCCTCGAAATCGGCCGCATCGAAGCGGTGCTGCCGCGCAAGGAACAGTCGCGGGCCGAGAGCTACACGCCGGCCGACCGCGTCCGGACGGTGATCAAGGGCGTCAATCGCAGCGCGAAGGGACCGCAGATCGTCCTCTCGCGCACCGATCCGGCGCTGCTCATCAAGCTCTTCGAGCAGGAAGTGCCGGAAATCTACGACGGCACGGTCCTGATCCGCGGGGCCGTGCGCGAAGCGGGCGACCGCGCGAAGGTCGCCGTCATGTCGCGCGAGCGCGACGTCGATCCGGTCGGCGCGTGCGTCGGCATGAAGGGCACGCGCGTGCAGTCGATCATCCGCGAGCTCCGCGGCGAGAAGATCGACATCGTCGAATGGTCGGAGGACGCGATCGCGTTCGTCACCAACGCCCTGAGTCCGGCCAAGGTCCAGCGCGTCTCGATCGTGGACGACGGCGGACGCGTGATGGAAGTGATCGTCGAGGACAAGCAGCTGTCGCTCGCCATCGGCAAGAAGGGTCAGAACGTGCGGCTCGCCGCGAAGCTGACCGGGTGGCGCATCGACATCAAGAGCGAGGAAGAAAAGCGGCGCGAGGTCGAAGCGCAGTTCGAGGGCCTCGAAGGCGCCATCGAGCCGGCCGACGGGGAAACGGCCGAAGCCGGATCCGAAGCCCCTGCCGGCGACACCGCGGAGGGCGCCGCGCCGGCCGACGGCACGGTCGAGGCCGCGCCGTACGAGCTGGCCGGCATCGGCGAAAAACTGATTCGCAAGCTCGCCGAAGCGGGCTATGGAACGATCGCCACGGTGGCCACCGCCACCGTGGAACAGCTCTCGGAGATCCCCGGCATCGGCGGCAAGACGGCGGAAAAAATTCTCGCCGCCGCGCGGGGTGAGAGCGAGCCGGCGCCAGCCGAAGAGCCGGCGGAAACATCGCAGCAGTAAGTGTTCGGCGGAGGAAGAAGCTTGGCAACAGTCCGGATTTACAGGGTCGCGGAACTACTCGGCACGACGAGCCAGGAGGTGTCGGCGCTGCTCAAGCGCGATCACGGCATCGAAGTGAAGAGCGCCTCGAGCACGATCGAGGAGGTGGTCGCACGCCAGTTCGTCGACCGTCTCGCGAAGCAGCGCAACATCACGCTGCCGACCGGCGACATCTTCGCCGAGACGCCCGTCGTCAAGGGCAAGAAGGGGCAGGCGCCGGCGAAGAGGGCCGAGCCGGCCAAGCCGGCGGCGCCGATGCTGCCGCCGCCGCGCCTCGTCAAGACCGCGAAACCGGCCGCGGTCCACGAGGCCGAGCCCGCCGACGTCGTGGCCGAGCCCGAGCCGCCGCAGGAACCGGCCGCCGTCGACGCCGTGGCCGAGGCCGAACCGGTGCCGGCGCCCGCGATGGAAACGCCCGCGCCTCCACAGGCGCCCGCCGCCGTGGAGCCGCCAAAGCCCGTGGAGGCCGCGTCCGCGGCGCCCGCAGTCGAACCGCCTGCGCCGCCGCCGGTAGCCGCGGCACCGCCGCCACCACCCGCACCGACCGTCAGACCGCCGACGCCCGGCCGCGTCGTGCCGCCGACGCTTCGGCTCCGTATCGAAGAACAGCGTCCGGCGACGACTGCACCGCTCTCGACCACGCCTGGCCCGCGCATCGCGCCGCGCCCGGCCGTGCGCACGGAGCGCCCTGCCGTCCCGACCGTCCGGCCGCCGGCGCCAACCGGTCCGCTGCCGGCAGCCACAGGCAATCTGGCCCGTCCTGGCGCGCCGGGCTCGCCGCGCCCGGCCGGGATGCCGCCGCCCCGTCCATCGTATCCGGGGCCGAATCGCCCGACGCCGGGCGGTCCGCGGCCGCTGCCGTCGCAGCCGATCCGCACGCAACAGCCCGGCATGCCGCCGCGGCCGGGCCAGGGTCAGTATCCGCAGCGCCCGGGCATGCCGTATCGCCCGCCGATGCGTCCGGGCGGACGGCCCTCGTCTGGACCACGCCGCGATCCGCGTCCGTCGGCGCCGGTCGCACCGGCCGCGCCGCCGCCGGTCACGCGCACCATCACGCTCGCCGAAGGTATGACCGTCAAGGATCTCGCCGACAAACTCGATCTGCGCGTGAAGGACGTGCTCGCCAAGCTGCTGATGAAGCGGCTGATGCTCACGATCAACTCGACGCTCGACACGGAAACCGCCACGATGATCGCCCGCGAGTTCGGCGCCGAGGTCACCATGCGCAGCTTCGAGGAGGAGCTGCTGCAGGTGGACAGCGAGGAGTCGAAGGCGGAAGACATCGTGACGCGCGCCCCGGTCGTCACCGTCATGGGCCATGTGGATCATGGCAAGACGAGCCTGCTCGACGCCATTCGCGAAGCGCGCGTCGCGGAACGCGAAGCGGGCGGCATCACGCAGCACATCGGCGCGTACCACGTCACGATCAACGGCCGCGACATCGTGTTCCTCGATACGCCGGGCCACGAAGCGTTCACGCTGATGCGCGCCCGCGGCGCGAAGGTCACCGACATCGTCATCCTTGTCGTCGCCGCCGACGATGGGGTGATGCCGCAGACGCGCGAGGCGATCGATCACGCGAAGGCGGCCGGCGTGCCGATCATCGTGGCGATCAACAAGATCGACAAGCCGAACGCGAGCCCCGAGAAGGTGAAGCGCGAGCTGACCGAGCTCGACCTGATGCCCGAAGAATGGGGCGGCAAGACCGTCACCGTCGAAGTGTCGGCCAAGAAGAAACTGAACATCGACCAGCTGCTCGAGATGATTCTGCTCGTGGCGGACATCGGCGAGCTGAAGGCGAACCCGAAGCGCAATGCGTCGGGCACCGTGCTCGAAGCCAAGCTCGATAAGGGCCGCGGCCCGGTCGCGACGATCCTCGTGCAGGATGGCACGTTGAACGTCGGCGACACGTTCATCGCCGGCCCCGTGGTCGGCCGTGTGCGCGCGCTGATCGACGACCGCGGCAAGCCGGTGAAGTCGGCCGGTCCGTCGATGCCAGTCGAAGTGCTCGGACTCACGGGTCTGCCCCAACCAGGCGATTCGTTCCAGGCGCTTGCCGACGCCGCCAAGGCGCGGCAGATCGCCACGTTCCGGCAGGATCAGGCGAAAGTGCGCTCGCTTGGCGCCAAGGGCGGCCGGCTCACGCTCGAGTCGCTGCAGGCGCAGATCGCCGAAGGCGGCATGAAGGAGCTGCCCATCATCATCAAGGCCGACGTGCAGGGCTCGGCCGAGGTGCTGGCCGACACGCTGGCGAAGCTGACCGACGATCGCGTCAAGATTCGGATCATTCACTCCGGCGTCGGCGCGGTGAACGAGTCGGACGTGCTGCTGGCGTCGGCGTCGAATGCGATCATCGTCGCGTTCAACGTGCGGCCCGACCGCAACGCGGAAGCGATCGCGCAGCGCGAGCGGGTGGACATCCGCACGCACTCGGTCATCTACAACGTGACCGACGAGATGAAGAAGGCCATGACGGGCCTGCTCGATCCGACGTTCAAAGAAGTGCGGATCGGCGTCGCCGAGGTGCGCGACACCTTCAAGGTGCCGAAGTTCGGCACCATCGCGGGCTGTCTCGTCCGCGAGGGGCGCATCACGCGCTCGGGCGACACGCAGGCGCGCCTGCTGCGCGACGGCGTGGTCGTCTACGAAGGCAAGATCGGCTCGCTCCGCCGCTTCAAGGACGATGCGAGCGAGGTGAAGGCGGGCCTCGAGTGCGGCATCGGCTTCGAGAAGTTCAACGACCTGAAGGTCGGCGACATGATCGAAGTGTTCGCGATGGAGCGGGTCCTGACGCCAGCGTGAAGGAAATTCGGAAAATTCTATGTCTCAGGGCTCGAGACCCGACCGCGTCGCCGAGCAGATCCGCGCCGAGCTGGCGCTCCTGCTGACGCGCGAGGTGCACGATCCGGGCATCGGGTTCGTCACGCTCACGCGGGTTCAGCTCAGTCCCGATCTTCAACTCGCCCGCGTGCACTTCACGACGTTGGGCGACGACGCGGCGCGCACGCGCACCGCGAAGGCGCTCGGGCGCGCGACACCGTTTCTCCGCCGCCAGATCGGCGCGCGCCTGCGCTTGAAGCGCACGCCGGAGCTGGCGTTCTTCTACGACGAGTCGATCGCCGGCCAGGATCGGATCGAACAGCTCTTGAACGAGATCCATGCCGGCGCGAAGCCCGAGCCTCCCGAGCGAGATGACGAATAGACCTTCCGACATCCAGCAGATCGCCGACGCGATACGCAGCCGCCAGCGCTTCGTGCTCTCCTCCCACGCCCGCCCGGACGGCGACTCGATCGGGTCCCAGCTCGCGATGGCGTACGCGCTGCGGGCGCTCGGCAAGGAGGTGACGGTGGTCAACGCGGACCCCGCGCCGCCGCCGCTGATGGCGTTTCCCGGCGTGCCAGCGATCACGATCGCGCCGAGCGTCGACGGGCACTTCGACGCGGCGATCATCATGGAATGCGGCGACCTCGCACGCACCGGCGTCGCCGGCCTCGATCGCTTCTTCGTGATCAACATCGACCATCATCCGGGCAACACCGGCTACGGCCAGATCAACTGGTTCGACGCACGCGCCGCCGCCTGCGGCGAGATGGTGTTCGACGTCGTGCAGGCGCTCGGCCTGCCGCTGACGATCGACATCGCGACGCACATCTACCTGGCGATCCTCACCGACACCGGGTCGTTTCACTACTCGAGCATCTCGCCGCGCACGTTCGACATCTGCCGCGAGGCGATCGAAGCGGGCGTCGATCCGGTGGGCGTCGCGCGGAATGTCTACGACAGCAACAACATGGGCCGGCTGAAGCTGTTCGGCGCCGTGCTGAGTGCCATGCAGATCGACTCGTCGGGCCGCGTCGCCATCGTGTACCTCGATCACGAGATGGCGCGCGCCGCCGGCGGCACGTACGAGGACACGGAAGGGCTGATCAACCTGCCGCTCACGGTAAAGGAAATTCAGGCGGTGGTGTTCTTCAAGCAGCTCGAGGGCGAGGACTACCGCGTCAGCATGCGGTCGAAAGGCGACATCGACATCGGCGCGGTCGCCAAGGAGTTCGGCGGCGGCGGCCACAAGAACGCGGCCGGCTGCACTGTCAGCGGCGGCATCGACATGCTGCAGAAGACGTTCGTGGAAAAAATCGAGCGCGAGATCGAATTGCAGGATGGCAGGATGGCAGAGCTGCAGGAAGGATTGCAGAAGGGCATCTGACCCGCTTCTGCCTTCTGCCCTTCCTGCATGCTGCAATCCTGAAATGTCCCTGGACGGCCTGCTCCTCGTCGACAAACCGATCGGGCCGACGTCGCACGACATCGTCGCACGCGCCCGGCACGTGCTCGGCGAGCGGCGCATCGGGCACACCGGCACGCTCGATCCGCTTGCCAGCGGGCTGTTGGCGCTCGTGCTCGGCCGCGCGACCCGCCTCGCGCGATTTCTGACCGCGAGCGACAAGAGCTACGACGCGGAGATCCGCCTGGGCGTGGCCACCGATACGTACGACGCGCACGGCATCCCGGTGACGCCGCCGTACGAAGGGGCGATGCCAGGCAGGGACGAAGTCGAGCGCACGCTGGACGCCTTCCGCGGCACGTTCCTGCAGCAGCCCCCAGCGTACTCGGCGAAGAAGGTCGATGGGCAGCGCAGCTACACGCTGGCGCGAGCGAACCGCCTCGCCGGGCCAACCACTCCGGCCGCTTCCGCCCTTCCAGCGCCTGCCAGCGTCACCGCCCACGCGATCATTCTCCTGGCGTGCGCGGGCGATACGATGACGCTGCGCGTCGACTGCTCGGCCGGCTTTTACATCCGTTCACTGGCTCACGACGTCGGACAGCGGCTCGGCGTCGGCGCGCATCTGACGGCTTTACGGCGCACGCGGAGCGGGGCGTTCACGGTGGCCTCCGCACGGACCATGGACGCGCTGGAGCGACATCCGTCGGTCGCTGCGGAAGCGCTGATTCCGATGGCTGAAATGCTGCCGGAACTGGTATCGGTGGCTTTGACGCCCGAGGGCGTCCGGCGCGCCGAGCGGGGCCAGAACCTCGGGCCGGCAGATGCCGCAACGGGCTGGGCGGCCGCGCGCCTCGGGCACGCGGACGCCGGCGTCCTCGAGCTCGTGCGGCTGCTCGATCCGGCTGGCGATCTGGTGGGCCTGGCGGCGCCGGTCGCGTCAGGCGGGCTTTTGCATCCCTCCGTTGTTCTGAGGTAACATATTGAGCTTGCACGACTAAGAGATTTCCGTCTCTACTTACTACTCGCTGAACGGCGCATCCGGTCGATGGAGTCTGGGGCGTTCGTGGAGGTACCGCAGGTGGCGTTGACGAAGGACCGCAAGACCGAGCTCATTGGCAATTACAAGACGCACGCAGCTGACACCGGCTCCCCTGAAGTGCAGGTCGCCATTCTCAGCGAACGCATCAACTACCTGACCGAGCACTTCAAGACCCACGCGAAGGATCACCATTCCCGCCGCGGCCTGCTGATGCTGGTCGGCAAGCGCCGCCGGCTGCTCGACTACCTCAAGGGCACCGACGCCCAGCGCTACTCGGATCTCATCAAGCGCCTGAACATCCGCAAGTAGCGTTTGCTGCGGCGGACGTCACCACTTCCGTTCCACGTTCTCATTGCGAAGTTTGAAACATATGCACACTCGTGAAATCGCCGTTGGCCAGAACACCCTGCGGCTCGAAACCGGCAAGCTCGCCAAGCAGGCGGGCGGCTCCGTCATGGTCCGCTTTGGTGATTCGGTCGTGCTCGTCACGGCCTGCCGCTCGGCGAGCCCTCGTGAAGGCATCGACTTCCTCCCGCTGACGGTCGACTATCGCGAATACACGTACGCGTCGGGCCGCATTCCCGGCGGCTTCTTCAAACGCGAAGGCAAGCCGGCTGAAAAGGAAGTGCTGACGAGCCGCTGCATCGACCGGCCGACGCGGCCGCTGTTCCCCGAAGGCTGGCGCTACGAGACGCAGATCATCGCGCTGGTGCTCTCCGCCGATCAGCAGAACGACACCGACGTGCTCGCCATCACCGGCGCGTCCGTGGCGCTCGCCGTCTCCGATATCCCGTTCCAGAAGACGATCGCGGCGGTCCGCATGGGCCTCGTCGACGGTAAGTACGTCGTCAACCCGACCTTCCTGCAGCGCAAAGAGAGCAAGCTCGACCTCATCGTCGTCGGCAGCAAGGACGGCCTGGTGATGGTGGAAGCGGGCGCGAAGGAAGTGACCGAGGAGCAGGTCGTCGAAGCGCTCGACACGGCGCACGCGGCGATCAAGCAGATCGTCGCGGTCATCGACGATCTCGCCAAGGTGGCCGGCAAGAAGAAGGTGACGGTTGCGAAAAAAGAAATCGCGGCCGATTTCTACAAGGACATCGAAGGCAAGGTCCTCGGCCCGCTGGCCGACGCGATGCGCATCCGCGAGAAGCTCGAGAACTACGAGACCGTCGAGCTGACCCTCAAGAACCTGGTCGCCGCGATCCCCGAAGCGGAGGCGGAGAAGAAGGCCGATGCGAAGGCGATCTTCAAAGAGCTGAAGGAAAAGGTCCTGCGCGAGGAGGTGCTCACGCGCAACGTGCGCCTCGACGGCCGAAAGTTCGACGAGGTGCGTCCGATCTGGATCGAGACCGGCGTCCTCCCGCGCACGCACGGCTCGGCCGTGTTCACGCGCGGCGAGACTCAGGCGCTCGTCACCTGCACGCTCGGCACCGCTGACGATGCACAGAAGATCGAGAGCTTCGAGGGTGAAACGTGGAAGAGCTTCATGCTCCACTACAACTTCCCGCCCTTTTCCGTCGGCGAGACCGGACGCATGACCGGCCCCGGCCGGCGCGAGATCGGCCACGGCGCGCTCGCCGAACGGTCGCTCACGCCGATGATGCCGACCGAAGAGCAGTTCCCCTACACCGTACGCGTCGTGTCGGACATCCTGGAATCGAACGGCTCATCGTCCATGGCGTCGGTGTGCGGCGGATCCCTGGCGATGATGGACGCGGGCGTCCCGCTGAAGCATGCCGTCGCGGGCATCGCGATGGGGCTCGTGATGGACGAGAAGAGCGGCAAGTACGCCGTGCTGTCCGACATCGCCGGCGCGGAAGATCACTACGGCGACATGGACTTCAAGGTGGCCGGCACGGCCGACGGCATCACTGCGCTCCAGATGGACATCAAGGTCGGGGGCATCACGACGGAGGTGATGCGCAAGGCGCTCGACCAGGCGCGCCGCGGCCGCCTGCACATTCTCGGCATCATGACCGATGCGCTCTCGGCCTCGCGCCAGAGCATCTCGGCCTTTGCGCCGCGCATCGTGACCATCCGCATTCCCGTGGACAAGATCCGCGACGTCATCGGACCGGGCGGCAAGATGATCCGCAGCATCATCGAGCGCACGGGCGTGAAGATCGACGTCGAGGACGATGGGCGCGTCAACGTGGCGTCGGCCGACGGCGAGTCGGCGGCCAAGGCGATTTCCATCATCCAGGAGCTGACGGCGACGCCGGAGCTCAACAAGACCTATCTCGGAAAGATTCAGCGCATCACCGACTTCGGCGCCTTCGTCGAGATCATGGCGGGCACGGACGGCCTGCTGCACGTCTCGGAGATCGCGAACCACCGCGTCAAGGACGTGCGCGACGAGCTGAAGGAAGGCGAGCAAATCCTGGTCAAGGTGATCAACATCGACCCGACCGGGAAGATCCGCCTGAGCCGCAAGGCGCTGCTCCAGGAAGAGGCGGCGGCTGCGGGAAGCAAGGAATAAATAAAGGCTCAGGGGTCAACCGCCTGAGCTCAGCATTTTCGGGCAAGGCCGCTCGGCGGGCGGGTTCGTCATACAATCACGTGCAACCATGACGAACCAGCGCGGCCGCATCGTCGTGCTGCTATTCGCGCTCGGCGCGGTGGCGCTGTCGGCCCAGGATCAGGCGCGGACGGCGCGCCCCTTCACGGTCACCGCCCGTCGGTACCGCTTCGATCCCCCACGCATCGAAGTCTTCCAGGACGACCTGGTCCAGATTGAGCTGAAGACGGCCGACATCCCGCACAGCCTCACCGTCGACGCCTATCGCATCGCGAAGAAGGTGTCTCCGGGCCGGCCGGTGACGTTCGAGTTCCGCGCCGATCGCCCCGGCACGTTCCCCTTCTACTGCAATCTCCAGACAGAAGACGGCTGCCGCCAGATGCGCGGCGAGCTCATTGTCAAGGCGCGCAGATGACTCCGCCGCTCGGCTGAAGCCTTCGCGCCACACTCGCCTGCTCCGCTCGGCCAAAGCCTTCGCGCTACACCCGCCTGCTCCGCTCGGCCAAAGCCTTCGCGCTACACGCGGTCGCTCCGCCGGCATGACCAACCTCAGTAAAGCCAACTCTTCGTGTCGGCGCCGGCGGGCGCGGTCTTGATCATCCACTGCGCCATGGCCGGCATGTAGCGCTGGTGCAGCGTGCGGCTTCCGATCGTGTTCGAATGTTCGGTGTCGCCTGTGAAGCAGTGCTCGCGCCGCTCGCCGTAGACGATGTCCGCGTCGGCGGGCGGATTGGTCGTGCTCCGGAAAAACGCCTCGGTCTGGTACACCGCATTGTTGAGATAACCGTTGTCCATCGTGCCGCTGGTGAGGTGGATTTTGCCCCGCAGCTTGGGACCCAGCGTCGACCAATCGCGCTCCATGATGAAGCGCAGGTCGTAGTGGTCGCGCCAGTAGCGGGCGACGCCGGGATCGATGGCGCCGGTGAGCTTGTCGTAGAGCGGCTTGAAGTAGCCATCGTCGCCGACCGGTCCGAACACGGACGCCCACCCGTCCTGCTGCCCCGCCGATCGGCCGTGCGTGCCGAGCGCGAGCTCCACGAGGTTGCGATCCTCGAAGGTGGAGTAGATGTGCCCGCGGAAATCGCGATAGCCCGGCTTGGCGGTGTGTTTGAACGCGTTGTCTTCGTAGTAGTACGCGTTGTGCTCGTCGTAGATGTTCACCGACCGGTACGATCGGAAGTCGATCGGATCTGGACAGAGCGCCCACGTGCCGTTGTAGTCGTCGGGATAGAGGACCTGGACGCCGAGCGCCTCCCAGCCGCCGGTGGATCCGCCGGTCAGCACGCGCGCCCATCCCTGGCCGATGCCGCGGAATCGCTGCTCGATGTAGGGAATCAGGTCCTTGGTGATCGCGTCGCCGTACGGGCCGTTGTTCGCCGAGTTCACCGCGTACGAGTCGTCGAAGTACGGCGTCGGGTGCTGCACGAGCACGTGAATCATCCGCGGGAAGCCCGGCCCGTTCCAGTCCTGGTAGAACCGATACGCGGCAGCCTGCTGCTGCCGCTGAGCCTCGGACGCCTTGGGATCGGGCGGCGTCTCGCGCCAGCCGTCGCTCGCCATGTCCTTCGGAAAATGGCCGTGATGCACGAGCACCGGATAGTGCGCGTTGGGATGCGTGTCCCAGCCGTGGGGCAGCAGCACGATGGCTCCGAGCGTCATCGGCCGGCCCCAGAATTTCGTGAGCCGCTCGTTCGGCACGCGGAGGTACTTCACCTGCGCAGTGTCGGTCGGCGGCGCGATCGGCGGTATTTCCTGATCCAGCGAGATTTTGATCTCGCCGCCAGCGGCGGGGTCGACGTGCAGTTTGGCCGGCGTGCTGTAGAAGTTGCCCGGCTTCGCGTCCCAGTGCTGGCCTTCCCCTTCGTCCATCGGCATCTTGATCGTGTGGCCGTCGGCGCGATGGAACGTCTCGTATCGATTGAGCAGCGCCTGCACCCAGTAGTCGCCGGCGGGAATGTCGCTCAGGTGGCGCGCCGGCCATCCGGCGACCCGGCCGTCCACGACGATCTCCTGCCCGGGCCGGAGGCCATCTACGTCCACGCCAAAGATCGGCTGCGTGCTGTTGGCCCTGTACTGATCGGTCTG
>DATATJ010000112.1:0-15243 GCA_036268855.1 Vicinamibacterales bacterium | reverse complement strand
CCCACGATTTGATCGATCTTCCGCACGTGCACCCTGTGAAAGCAGATCTGGGCGATCCCGCAACGCTGCCAGCCGCCGTCGAAGGGGCCGACGTCATCGTCCATTTCGCGGGACGCCTGTTTGCGCCGCGTCCCGAGCGCTTCCTCGCGGAAACCAACGGGGGCTGGTTTGCGCATCTTCTGGCGGCGGCACTGCAGGCACACGTGAGCCGCATCATCCTGATTTCGTTTCCTCACGTCGAGGGCGCGACGACGATGGAGCAACCGGCGACCGGACGACTCGATCGACAGCCGGTTTCGATGCACGCGCGCACGCGGCTGGAAGAGGAGCGTCTGCTGTTCGCGCGGACGCGCGACACGTGCACGGAGCCGGTGGTGCTGAGGCTCGGCCTGGTCTACGGGCGTGGCATTCTCATGATCGAAGCTGCGCGCTGGCTCGCGCGGCGGCGCCTGCTGTGCGTCTGGCCAGAGCCTACGTTGTATCAGTTGCTGGCAACGGCCGATTATCTCCGCGCCGTGGAGGCCGCGATCGTCAAGCCGGGGCTGCTCGGCATCTACCACGTCGGAGACGAAGGACCGGTGACTCTACAGCGGTTTCTCGACGAGGCGTGCCGTGCCTGGGGCTATCATCGGCCGATGCGCGTGCCGTTCCCGGCGATTTATGCTGCCGCGTGTTTCTGCGAGGCGTTCGCGATGGTCGCGCAGACAGGTTCGCCGCTGACGCGCGACTTCGTGCGGCTCGGTCGCGTTTCGCATTGGGGCGATACGGCGCGTGCCCGCGCCGAGCTGATTCCAGAGCTGATGTATCCGACGCTCGAAACCGGGCTCGGGACCTTGTAGGCACAGCCGTGCAGCCATTACCGCCCGATCTCGCGACCATCGTTCGCGTGGGCCTCTGCGCGTCGTGCACGCACGCCGCGATCGTATCGTCGTCGAAGGGATCGACGTTCTACCTGTGCAGGCTTGCGGACACCGATCCGGCGTTCCGCAAGTATCCGGCGCTCCCGGTGCGCGAGTGTTCCGGCTACGAGCCGGCCGACTGAGTCTGCCGGGGCGCCTGGCGCTAAGGTGACGTCCGCCGGCCCGCACGCACGAGGCGCCGCAGCTTCCGCTCCGCCGCATCGTCGGCCGCAACGCGCGTGTCGGCCGCGGCGTCGATGCCGAGGGCGTCAGGCCGACGGCCGTCGATATCGGCGACTTCGACAACGGTCGATCGCCACCCGTCGCCTTGCGGCTCCGAGAAGATCCAGTATCGGCGCCCACCGAACTCGAGCTGCCTGGCCATGTGGTGTCCTGCTCCGCGCTTACAGAATTGTCAGATGCCCGTCACTCGTGCGTCACTTCGACGCACGACAGAACGTCCTTCGACGGGCGTATGTCGTTAATTTCGGCACGAACCGGAAAAATTCGTAGTCGGCACCAGTTTTGCCTAACGGTGAGCAACCCAGTCGGCGAGCACGAGGTTTTGCGATGTGGACGTGGTTCAACTGCTATTTGTCCGGCCGGCACGAATTCGGTCCGTGGTGCGAGCCCGGCACCATCTTTCTGCGATGCATCCACTGCGGCAAGCGCTCGTCGGGCTGGGCGATTGATGCAAAGGATCACCGCCACTTCACGGCGCCGGTTGCCGCGCCGCGAGCGACGCCGGCTGCGATGAGCGTGGCGACGAATAAGCGCGTCCTGCAGTTCGGCCGCGTGCCTGCGCGCTAGCGCCGGTTGACAGCCTCTGCGCGGCGCGATCACAATACACGCCGTGCCCGTTCCCCGCATTTCCAAAGAAGATCTCAAACAGCAACTCGACAGCGGCGCGGCGCCCACCGTCGTGGACGCCCGCCTGAAATATCCGTACGAGCACAGTACGGTTCGGCTGCCGGGTGCCGTTCGCTATCCGTCCGGCGGTCCCGCGCCCACGCTGCCGAAAGATCGCCCGGTCGTGGTGTACGACTCGGATCCGAACGAGCTGGCGAGCTCGCGCGTGGCGGCCGAGCTGATTCGCCAGGGATATCGCGCCGCGGCGCTCACCGGCGGCATCACCGACTGGATCACGGCCAACCTCCCGACGGAAACGAAAGAGGCGCCCAAGCAGGCGCCGCCCGAACCGGGCGCACTGAAAGGCTAGTCGCCGTTCCGCTCCAACAGACGCTTGAACGCCTGGCGGCGGTGGCCGGCATCCGCGCCGACGCGGAGGAGCAGGCGCTGTTCACTCGCGCCGCCGCTCTGGTGCGCGCCCACGGCATCGACTCCGACACCGACCTCGAACCGCTGCTGGAACATTCGCCGTCGGATGCCGACCCGGACGTGCTGCGCCGCCTTCGCCACATGTCTGATGCTGGCGCGTGGGTGCTGATGGAGTCTGCGATCGCCGATCTGCCTGCTGACTTGCGCTGGCTCTACGAGTCTGGTGCCGTCTCGATCGAGCAGCTCGCGATCCTTCATCATCAGCTCGGCGCGACGTCGGCGGCGGATCTGCTGACGGCCGTGCAGCGCCGCGCCATCGGCGCCATTCCGGGGCTGGACGAAACCGTCGAGCGCGCCGTCGCGGACGCGCTGCCGGGCCTGCGCGCACGCATCCCCCGCATCCCGCTCGGCCGGGCCACGGCGATGGCGGACCCGATCCTCGCGCAATTGGCAGCAACGCCAGGCATTGCCTGGACGTCGGCCCTCGGATCGCTGCGGCGCGGACAGGACACAGTCGGCGACATCGAGCTGCTCGCGGCGGCGACCGATCCGGCCCAGGCCATCCAGGATCTCACGCAGCTGCCAGCGGTCGTCCGCACGCTCCATCGCGGCGCGCGCCGCGTTTATCTCCTCATGGATCGCGTCCAGGTTGGTGTGCGGCTGCCCGACCCGTCCGAAGCGGGTGCCGCGCAGCTGCACCTGACCGGATCGATCAGCCACCTCGCCGCGCTGCGATCGCTCGCCGACCGCAGCGGCAATCGCCTCGAACCGAATGGGCTGTTCGCCGCCGACGGCACGCGGCGCGCCGCCGCGCAGGAGGCCGACATCTACGCGGCCCTCGGCCTGCCCTTCATCCCGCCGGAGATCCGGGAGGGCGACGAGGAGATCGAGGCGGCGAGCCGCGGGCAGCTGCCGGCGCTGATCGCGCGATCCGACATTCGCGGCGATCTGCACATGCACTCGACGTGGAGCGATGGCCGCGACACGATCGAGGCCATGGTGGAGGCCTGCCGCACGCTCGGCTACGAGTACATCGCGATCACCGATCACTCCCCGTCGTCGGCGGCCTCGCGCAACCTGTCGCTCGACGGCCTGAAGCGTCAAGCCGAGGAAATTGCGGGGCTGCGCGAGCGGTTTCCGGACATCGTCATCCTCCACGGCTGCGAAGTGGACATCCTGCCCGATGGACGCCTCGACTTCCCCGACCGCGTGCTCGAGCGGCTCGACATCGTCCTCGCGTCACTGCACGACGATGCGGGCCACTCGCGCGAGCGGTTGATGCAACGCTACGTGCAGGCCATGCGCCATCCGCTGGTGACGCTCATCACCCACCCGGCCAATCGCCTTGTGCCCCACCGCGCCGGGTACGATCTCGACTACGACCAGCTGTTCGACACCGCGGTCTCGACCGGCACGATCCTCGAGATCGACGGCGCGCCGTCGCATCTGGATCTCGACGGCGCCCTGGCGCGCCGTGCGATCGCCGCCGGCGTGACACTGGCAATCGACAGCGATTGCCACCGCGCAGAGCTGCTCGAGCGTCAGATGCGGCTGGGGCTCGTCACGGCCAGGCGCGGGTGGATCGAACCGCGGCACGTCCTGAACGCCCGTCCCATCGACGCCGTCCGGGCGGCTGTCGTGCGCAAGCGCGCGTCGTAGCCGTGCGGGCGCGCCTGCTCGCGGCGGTGTTGGTCGCTCTCGGCGCATTCGTCCTCTATCACGCCACGCTGCTGCCAGGCACCGACTTCGGCGACACGGGATCGTTTCAAGCGACGGTCGGATCGCCGATCATCACGCCGCGCGACGGCTATCCCCTGTATTTCGCCCTCGGCGATGCGCTGCTCGGCCTCACGCACGCGGAGCCAGCGCACGCGCTCAATCTGGCGTCCGCCGTGGAAGGGGCGATCGCGTGCGGCGTCATCGTTCTCGTGGCGGCGGAGCTCTCGGGCTCCCTGCTCGCGGCGATTGCCGCGTCGCTTTTCTTCGGCGGCTCCTACACATTCTGGAGCCAGGCAATCATCGCAGAGGTCTACGCGCTGCACGCGCTGCTGGTCTCGCTGACGATCTGGCTGCTGCTGCGGTGGGAACAGCGTCCGACCCTCGCGCGGCTGTCGCTCTTTTTCGCGGTCTACGCGCTGGGGTTTGGCAACCACTTGTCGATGGTGCTGCTGCTACCAGGATTCACGCTGTTTCTTTTCCTGGCGGCGCCGCGCGGCTGGCGCTCGCTGCTGACACCTCGGGTTGTGACGATCGCGACGGCGTTCGCCGTGGCGGGATCCCTTCAGTACCTCTGGAATCTCAACGCGCTGTGGGTGTCCACGCAGCCACCACGCGGCATCGCCGACGCCCTGCAGATCTTCTGGTTCGACGTCACCAAGACCGACTGGCGCGAGACCATGGTCCTCAAGGTGCCGGCGTCGATGCTGCTCGATCACCTGTCGATGTACTGGTTCGATCTCCACCAGCAGTTCGGCTGGCCGGGCATTGTGCTCGCTGCGGCGGGGCTGTGTGGGCTGCTGCAGCGCGAGTGGCGGCAGGGCGTGCTGCTGCTGACCCTGTATGCCGTCAACGTGGTGTTCGCGTACAGCTACGACGTCGGCGACACGCACGTGTTTTATCTTCCCTCGCACCTGATTCTCGCGCTGGCGATGGCGCCCGGCCTCGTCACCATCGCGGATGTCGTCGCGCCGCTGTGGGCGGGACACTCGCGGGCGCGGAGGCTTGCACTCACGGCGGCGGCGAGCGTGGCGATCGTGTATGCGGGCGTTCGCGTCTACGCCGATTATCCTGCGCTCGATCGCAGTGACGATCACCGGCCGGCGCAGGTGCTGCAGGCGCTCACTGCCGGCCTCGACGATCGCCATGCGATGCTGCTGGCCGATCTCAACTGGCAGGTGCAAAACGGCCTGTCGTACTTCACGCGGGCCGTCCACCCCGAGGTGGCCGTCGCGCGGATGCCGGACGTGCTGCTGTACGCACCGGCGCTCATCCGCGAGAACATGAAGGCAGGTCGCGAAGTCGCGCTGAGCGAACGCGCGCGGGCGGAGATGACCGCGGCGTATGGACCGCTGTTTCGCATCATCGCGGATCCCCGCGTGCCGGTGGGCTCGATCTCCACGGTCGCGAGACGAGTGTCCGCCGGGACACGGTACGTGTTGTGTGTGCTGCGGCCAACGCGCGACGTGACGCTCGATCCGAAAGAGGTCGACGCAACCGCTCGCGCGCTGGTGGCGGATGGATCGTTCGCGTGGCCACAGGGTGAGTACGGCGTCGTCGCCGGCATCACCGGCCGGCCGCCCGTGCTCGTCGAAGGATCGTCCACGCCGTTTCGCCGGCGTGTCGTAATCGACGGCGTCGCGGTCGACATCCGGATGGAGTCGTGGCTCGCCGCCGACACGATCCGCCGAATGGGCTTCGGCCAGGTGATCGCAGCGCGCCAGCACACGCTGATCGTCGAGCGTGGACTCAGCTTCGTCACGTTCGACGATCGGGGACACGCGACGCGCACGGCGTACGCAGGGAATATCTTCGCGCCGCAGGCGCGTTATCTCATCGCGCCCTGACCCCGTGGTATCGTCGGATCGTGACTGGTCGCGCTTATCTGTGTATCCTCGCGTTGGCGGCGACGGCCACGGCAGGCGCGCCCGTTCGTGCGGCCGAGCTCACACCGGCGGAGTGGGCGCAGGCGCTCCAGCGCAAGATCGACACCATCAAGGATTTTTCCGCCGACTTCGTCCACAGCTACCAGGGCGGCGTCCTGCACAAGCGGCTGGTCGAGCGCGGCCACGTACTCGTCAAGAAGCCAGGCAAGATGCGGTGGGAATACAGCGCGCCAGACGACAAGCTGTTCGTGTCCGACGGCGTAAAGATTTACTCGTACATCCCTCAAGACAAGCAGGTCATCGTCGCCAATGTGCCCCGCGGCGATGAGGCGTCCGCACCGGCGCTCTTTCTTGCGGGAAAAGGCAACCTGGGGCGCGACTTCTCTGCGTCGACGGGCGAAGTCCCGCCCGGCATGCCTGCGGGCACGCAGGCCTTGAAGCTGGTGCCCCGAACACCTCAGCCGGATTACGACTGGCTGATTCTCGCCTTCGACCCATCCAGCCTGACGATTCGGGGGCTGGTCACCGCCGACGCCCAGGGGGGGACCTCGACCTTCTCCTTCACCAGCCTGAAGGAAAACCTGGGAATATCCGATAAGGACTTTACGTTCAAGATCCCGCGCGGTGTTGATGTCATTACGACGCCCCCCCGTGATTGACCACCCGCAGCACAGGCGTGTCTGCGGCGGTTTGATCGCACTCGTCTGCTGCGTGCTGCTGGCGGGCTGCGCCTCGTCTGGCGCCATCCGCCGCGGCCGGGAAGCGGAGCGTTTCCAGGACTACGATCGCGCGGTCGTCGAGTTCACCAAAGCCGTCCGGCTGAACCCCCGCTCCTTCGACGCGCGCACCGGCCTCGAGCGCGCGAAGCTGCGCGCCTCCCAAGATCATTTCGCGAAAGCCCGCCGCTTCGCGGCGATGAACAAATTCGACGAAGCGCTCATCGAGTACGAGCTGGCTGCCGAGCTGAACCCGACCAGCGGCGAAATCGATCAGGAGCTGCGTGCCACACGGAACAAGCTGCGCGCCAAGATTGCCGTGGCCCACGAGGGCAAGACGCAGCTGCAGACGCTCATCGAGCGCTCGCGCGATCTGCCGCCGCCCGGGCTCGACCTTCCCCAGAACGTGCGGATGCCCGCCTCGCTGGTCTTCCGGGACGCCAGCAGCCGCGACGTGTTCACGACGATCGCGCGGCTGGGAAACATCAGCCTCATTTTCGATCCCGCGTTTCGCGAGGCGCCCGTCACGGTGGACCTGCGGGCGTCGTCGCTCGAAGACGCGCTCAACACGGTGTCCGGCGCGACGCACACGTTCTTCCGTGTGACAGCGCCGAAAACCATCGCGGTGATTCCCGACACCCCGGCCAAGCGCCGCGAGTACGAGGAAGAGGTCGTTCGGACGTTCTACCTGAGCAACGCCGACCTCAAAGAGACGATGGACCTGCTGCGCCTGGTACTCGACGCGCGCCGGATCTCGCCGACCACGGCGACCAACGCGCTCACGATCAAGGACACGCCGGAGCACATTCAGGCGGCGGCGCGCGTGATCTCGGCGATCGACAAGGCGCGCCCCGAGGTGGTCATCGACGTGGAGCTGCTCGAAGTGGATCGCACGCGCATGCAGGAGTACGGCCTGCAGCTCGCGTCGCCCGCGCAGCCGGGCATCAACGGCTCTGCGGCCGTCGCGACCGACACGAACTCGAACGTCAACCTGCGCACGCTGCGCAATCTCACGCAGTCCGACATCCTGCTGGCCAATCTTCCGGCGCTGTACTACCGCCTGCTCAAGAGCGATACCGACACGCGCACGCTGGCGAATCCGCAGCTTCGCACGTCAGAAGGCATCGCCGCGCAGGCGCGCTTCGGCGACCGCGTGCCGGTGCCGTCCACCACCTTCACGCCCATCGCGACCGGCGGAACGCCGCAGCAGCCGATCACCTCGTTCGTCTACGAGAACATCGGCGTGAACCTGGACATCACGCCGCGAACGCACCACGACGACGACGTGACGCTGGCGGTGAACATCGCGGTGACGAGCATTTCGGGAACCGGATTCGGCGGGCTGCCGACCTTCGGCAACCGGGAGATCAAAACGACCATCCGCCTGCGCGACGGCGAGACGAACATGCTCGCAGGTCTGATCCGCGACGACGAGCGGCACTCGCTGGACGGCGTTCCCGGCTTGAGCGATCTGCCGCTGGTCGGGCGCCTGTTCGCGCACAATCAGAAGTCAACGGACCAGACCGATATCATCCTCACGCTGACGCCCCACCTGGTGCGCGTGCTGGATCTGAACGAGGCCGACCTCCGCCCGTTCCGCGTCGGCCGCGACTCGCTGGCGCCCATCACCGACCTGCCGCCGGTCGAGCCGCCAAAACCGGAAGAAGTGAAAAAGCCTGGTGGAGAGAAATAGTCGCCCGGTACCACCGCGTCGAACGACTGCGGACTGCGACTGACAACTACGCGATCTTCGCCACCCTCGCTCCAAGGCCTTGAAGTCGCTCCACTAGCCGTCCGTAGCCCCGTTCCACCATTTCCAGCGACGACAGCCGGCTCTGGCCGTCGGCCGCGAGTCCTGCCGCGATCAGCGCCATGCCCGACCGCAAGTCCCGGCTGTCTAGCGGACGGCCTCGGAGCTTCCGCGGGCCGGTGACGATGATGCGGTGTGAATCGCACAGAAACAAATCTGCGCTCATGCCGCTCATCTGTTCGAGCGCGAACAGGCGCAGCTCGTACATCCAATCGTGCACCAGCGTCCGCCCTGCGGCTTGCGTCGCGAGGACGGTCATCAGGCTCACGAGGTCGCTCGGAAAGCCGGGCCACAGGCCGGTGGTGATGCGGCCCGCGGCTTCGGGGCGCGATTGCTCGACGCGGAAGACGTCGCCGCGCATGCCACACTCGATGTGCATCCGTTTCAGCACGGCTGCCACGACCTCGAGATCTTCGGCACGGGCGCCGGCGATGTCGATCTCGCCGCCTGTCACCGCCGCGACCACCGCCCAGCTGCCCGCCTCGATGTAGTCGCCCCACAGGTGATGGCTGCCGCCGCGCAGTTTTCCGCCGCCCTCCACGCGGATCGTCGAGGTCCCGGCTCCGCTGATGCCGACGCCGAGCTTCTCCAGGAAGATGCACAGCTCGACGACGTGCGGCTCGCATGCGGCGTGGCGGATCTCCGTGGTGCCGTTTGCCGCGGCGGCGGCGAGCAGCGCGGTCTCCGTGCCAGTGACCGACGCCTCGTACAGGTAAAACGACGCCGCCTTGAGGCCGTCTGGCGCTTCGAGATCGTGCCCGGACCCCGGCGCCACGCGCACGCCCATCGACGCGAGCGCCTCGAGGTGCGTGCCGATCGTGCGGCGCGCTGGAAAATCACCCCCCGGCGACGCGAGCATCGCGCGGCCGCGCCGCGCCAGCAGCGGGCCCAGCAGCAGCACAGATCCGCGCAGTCTGCCAACCAGGGCACCGTCCGGCTCGTCCTTCACAATCTCGCAACACCGAACGCGCAGCGTCGTGCTGCCAATGCCCTCGACGGACCCGCCAAGGTCGAGAATCAGCCGCGCCATCACTTCGACGTCGCTAATCCGCGGGACGTTGGTCAACACGCACTCTTCGGTCGTCAGCATGCACGCCGCCAGGAGCGGCAGCGCGGCATTCTTGTTGCCCTCGACTTCAACGGCACCCGAGAGCCGCTGGCCGCCTTCGATCAGTAATGTGGACATGTGTGTATTCCGAACTGAATCAGCGACGTGCTCTCAGAATTCACCGAGATACACAATTTCTTCCCGAAGTTCGACGCCAAACCGGGCCCGCACCGCCTCGCGACATCGGGCGATGAGCGCGTGAATGTCCGAGGCCGTGGCGCGGCCGTCGTTGACGATGAAGTTGGCGTGCGTGGACGAGACGCGTGCGCCGCCCAGCGTCGCGCCCTTGAGGCCCGCGCGATCGACGAGTGCACCCGCTGACCACGGAAGGCCGCCGGGCACGACATCGCGTCCCCGCTCGGGGTTCTGGAAGATGCATCCCGCGCTCGGCGTCTCCAGCGGCTGCGTCCGTTTGCGAAACGCCAGCGACTCGCGCGCGATCGCCCGCATGGCCGCCGCCTCGCCGGGCCTGACGCGAAACGTCGCAGACAGCAGCACCTCGCCGCTGGACTGCAGCCGGCTTCGATCGTAGGCGAATGCCATGGCGGACGCCGGCAGATCGGCGATCGCGCCGTCACGCGAGGCGACACGCACACCGACGACGTGCTCGCCGATCTGGCGCCCGGCAAAATGCGCGTTCCCGAAGATCGCGCCTCCCACCGTACCCGGCGTCCCGGCCCACGCCTCCAGCCCGGCGCCGGCGTGATTGATCAGCCATCGCACGAGGCCGTTGATCGTGACCGCCGCGTCGGCTTGCACGAGCTTCTCCTCGACACGTTGTACTTCGCCGCCTCGCGCCCGGATCACCAGCCCGCGAATGCCCGCATCCGAGATCAGCACGTTCGAGCCGCCGCCGAGCATCGTCACCGGCATCCCGCCGGCGTGGGCGATCGACAGTGCTGTGACGATCTCGCCGCTCTGGCGCGTCTCGAGAAGCCACTCGGCAGGGCCACCGACGCGGAAGGTCGTGAACGGCGCCAGCGGCGCCTCGCGCCGCAGCCGTCCCTCGCCGACTGCCGCTGACAACGCGGTGGCGAACGTGCGCATCAGGGCGTCTGCGCCTCCAGGGCCATGAGCCGCTGTTCCTGTGCGATCAGCGCCGCCACCGCTTCGCCCATCGAGCACACCGCGAACGTGATCGCGTCGCCGGGTGCGAGTTGCCCGACGGTGCTGATGTCCGCTGAGATCACGGTGGCGATCTTCGGATAGCCGCCGCTCGTCTGCCGATCGGCCATCAGCAGGATCGGCTGTCCCGAAGCGGGCACCTGCAAGACGCCGAGCGGTGTCGCATCGGAAATGATGTCTGCGCCGCGCTCGTGGCGCAGGGCCGGGCCCTCGAGCCGGAATCCCATCCGATCGGACTTGGCGCCGACAATGTACGGCGCCGACTGCAGCACGTCGAGCGCTTCGTCCGCGAAGTAGTCGGCCTGCGGTCCGGGCAGCACGCGAATCGTGGCGCGCCCGGCCGGAAGCGGCGGCGCGGCACCGGCCAACAGCCGGTTGCTCAGCGGCCGCGTGGCCGTGCGATCGCCGAGCGGCAGGTGGTCGCCCGCTTTCAGCTGCCGGCCAGCGAGGCCGCCCATGTGGCTGATCACGTGTGTCGCACGGCTGCCCAGTGTCGGCTCGACCGCCACCCCGCCTGCGATCCCGATGTACGCGCGCGCGCCTTGCTCGCGCGATCCGAAACGCAGCCTGGCGCCGGCGCTCACCATGAAAGCGGCTGCGTGCGGCGCCTGGCGGCCGTCGATTGTCAGCTGAAACGCCGCACCCGTGACGGCCACGACGCGTTCGTCCTCGAATTCGAGCTCGGGACCGATGAGGGTGACTTCGAGTGTCGCCGCGTCGCTCTGGTTGCCCACGAGCGCATTGGCGACGCGGTGCGCGCACGGGTCCATTGGGCCTGCGACCGGCACGCCGCGCGCCTGCAAGCCCCAACGACCATGGTCCTGGATCGTCGTCAACATGCCCGGCTGGATGACGCGAAGGATGCCGATCATCGCGCTGACGCCGTCCCGTCCTCCGGCGACGCCTCGGACGGTGCCGCGTCGAACTCGGCGCGATCGATCGAATAGAACTGCACCGCATCGCCCGCCTTCAGCAAGAAGGGATCGGCGCGCGCCGCGTCAAACGGCTTCACTGTCGTGCGTCCGATGACATGCCAGCCGCCCGGCGTCTCCGCTGGATAGATTCCGGTCTGCACGCCCGCGATCGCGACCGATCCCGCCGGCACCCGAACACGCGGCGTGGAATGCCGCGGAACGGCGATGCGCGCGTCCACAATTCCCATGTATGCAAAGCCGGCCACAAAGCCGAGCATGAACACGCGATACGTGCCCTCGCTGTGAAGGCGCACGACGTCGTCCGGGCTCAACGACGCAAATGCCGCCACGGCCTCGAGATCCGGGCCGAGGTCGCCGCCGTAGCACACGGGAATCCGCAGCGGTGTCGGCGCGAGGCTCGCGTCGGGATTGGCCTCGGCAGCCTCGCGTTCGATCAGCGCATGCAGCGCATCGTAATCGGTTCGCAGGGGATCGAAATAGACGGCGACCGACCGGAACGTCGGCACCACGTCGAGCACGCCGGTCAGCCGGCGCGCCTGTACCGCATCGGCGACCGCGAGCGCCCTCGCATTGACCGTCGGATCGATCCGCTCCTCGAGCTCGATGATGAGAACGGAATCGCCGGCACGAACGATCCGCGCCGTGCTCACGACAGCGCCTGCAGCAGTTTCTGGTGAATGCCGCCGAACCCGCCGTTCGACATGATCACGACGAGGTCGCCCGGCCGATGTTCGCGCACGACGATGGCGATCATGTCCTCCACCGTGGCCACTTCGCGCGCTGCTGGGCCTCGGCGGCTCACGTCGCGCACGAGCTCCGGCACCGACAGCCGCTCCGCCTCCGGCAGCGTCGATCGAAAGACCGGCGCGATCAGCACTTCGTCGGCCCGCGCGAACGCGCGACCGAAGTCCTCCTGAAACACGCGTCTGCACGACGAGGCCGATCGCGGCTCGAAGACTGCCCAGATGCGGGCCTCCGGATGCGAAGCGCGCAGCCCGCCAAGCGTCTCGGCAACGGCGGTCGGGTGGTGCGCGAAGTCGTCGAAGATCGTGACGCCGCTGGCAGTCCCCACCACCTCCAGCCGGCGTTTCACGCCGGCGAATGTCGTGAGGCCCTCCGCAATCCGCTCGACGCCGATCCCGACCTCGACCGCCACGGCGATCGCGGCCAACGCGTTCCGCACGTTGTACGCGCCTACGAGCGGGACGTAGAATTCACCGAACGGCGAGCCATGCCGGCGCACGCGGAAGTGGGTCCCGTCTGCGTCGCTCTCGAGGTCGTGCCCGTGCCACTCGGGCCCTTCATCGAGCCCGAACGTCTGCACCCGCGAGACCGCCGCGGGCGCGAGCTCCCGCGCACCCGGGCTGTCGCCGCCGATCAGCAGCAAGCCGCGACGCGGCACCAGGTTCACCAGTCGGCGAAACGCATACATCACGGCGTTCATGTCGGCGTAGATATCCGCATGATCGAATTCCACGTTGTTGACGACGGCGATGTCCGGCAGGTACTTGAGAAACTTCGCCGTCTTGTCGAAAAATGCGCTGTCGTACTCGTCGCCTTCGATCACGAAGTCGCGGCCCTGACCGACGCGATAGCTCGACCCGGCGTCGCCGAGGTTGCGGGCGATGCCGCCCACCAGTACGCTCGGATCGACGCCGCCGTTGGCCAGCAGCCACCCTGTGAGCGAAGTGGTCGTCGTCTTGCCGTGCGTGCCGGCGATCACGATCGAGCGCGCGCCCCAGAGAAAATGCTCGCGGATCGCTTCCGGCAATGAGCAATAGCGGATCTTCCGATCGAGCACTTCCTCGAGCTCGGGATTGCCGCGCGAAATCGCGTTGCCGACGACGACCAGATCGAGCGAGGCGGTAATGTGCTCGGCCTTGTAGCCGACGAGCGCCTGAATGCCCTCGCCCGCGAGAAAGTCGCTCATCGGCGGATAGACATTTTGGTCCGAGCCCTGGACGGTGAATCCCTTGCGCTTCAACAGCGCGGCCAGCGTGGCCATCGCGGTGCCGCAGACGCCGATCAGGTGAATGGTCATCGCGCTATTCGACCGCCGATTCTTCGATCACCAGCCGCGCTCGCCCGCCGCCCACTACACGGCAGGCCACGCCGAACGGCAGCGTCCTCGCAGGGCCGACCGTATGGCCTGACGGAAACCCGATCAGGACCGGTCCCGGAAACGCCTCGAAGAGATCCGCCATCACGCTGCGTGCGGATGGATCGCCTGACGCCTCGTCGCACTTCGGCAGCTCACCGATCACGACGGCGGAAGCTCGCGCGAGCAGCCCCGCCTGCCGGAACTGCGTCACCATTCGATCGAGCCGGTACGGGCGCTCGCCCACTTCGTCCAGAAAGAGCACGTAACCCCGGGGCGGATCGAACGCGAACGGTGTTGCGAGCGACGCCAGCAGCTGCGTGAGCGTGCCGCCGAGGAGCGTGCCGGTGGCGTCGCCCGGCCGGATCGATTCGAGCCCGGGAGGAGCCTGCTCGCCCATCGGCTCGCTGCGGCAGAGCGCGTCGAGGAACGACTCGCGATCGTAGCCGTCGGGGCCGCGGCCCAGGCGCCCGACGAGCATCGGACCGTGGAACGAGACCAGGCCGCAGCCGACCGTGAGACGCGTCAGGATCGACGTCAGATCGCTGTAGCCCACAAACGACTTGCGCGCCGAGCGCGCCAGGTCGCCGTCGAGCAGCGGCAGCACCTGCGCGCTGCCATAGCCGCCGCGCACGCCGATGACGCCGGCAATCGAGTTGTCACGCCATGCGGCGTGGATCGCCTCCGCGCGCAGCGCTGCGGGGCCGGCGACGTACCGTTCGCGCGCGAAGACCGAGTCGTCGTAGACCGGCTCGAAACCCAGCCGGCGGATCTCGTCGATGCCGGCATCGAACTCCGCCCGGGAGAACGGGCTCGCGGGAGCCACCACGGCGAGACGATCGCCGGGCCGCAGCGCGCGCGGCTTGATCGTCACAGGAATTGCGCCATCTCGTCGGCGATGGCCTGGTGTTCTCCGCGGCCGAGCCACTCCCGCAGCGCCGCTCCCCGCAGCGGTGTGACCCCAGCGCGCGCGGCGAGAAACCGCTCTTTCGCGCGCCGCTGCCGCGCCAGCGCGTCGTCGACCCTGGACAGCCGGAGACGATCGGCCTCGACGGCGTGGACGAGCGATTCGAGCGCCGCGCTCTGGGTGTCGTGGTCGCCGCTGCAGATCAGGACACCGTCGCATCCCGCATCGATCGCCATCACGGCGGCGTCGGGCACGGTGTACTCACTCGCGATGGCTTTCATCTCGAGGTCGTCGCTGAGGATGACGCCGTCGTATCTCAGCTCGTCGCGCAGAAGGCCTGTGACGATGCGCCGGGAGAGGCTCACCGGCCGCGCTTCGTCCAGCGCCGGCATCAAGACGTGGGCGGTCATGATCGTCGCCACGTGCGCCTCGATGGCGGCGCGGAACGGCACGAGCTCGACGGCCCGCAGCCGCTCGATGGCGTGCTCGACGAGCGGCAGCTCATGATGCGAATCGGCGCTGGTATCGCCGTGGCCGGGGAAATGCTTGCCGCACGCCGCGATGCCTTCCTGCTGCAGGGCGTGAATGATGGCGGTGCCCAACGCAGCCACTTCGTCGGCACGTTCTGCCAGCGCACGATCGCCGATCACGGGGTTGCTCGGGTTCGTATGGACGTCGAGCACCGGAGCGTAGTCCATCGAGAAACCCACGGCCTTCAGCTCGCTGGCCAGCGCGTGCGCAAAGCGTCCGGCGAGCGTGACGTCG